>JBASXE010000155.1:0-40141 GCA_049276875.1 Roseovarius sp.
CCCACAAAAGCCGTGCGACACCCGCGCTTCAAAAGGATATTGCCCCGTGACGCCCACAGGACCCGAGCCCTATCTCAAAGTTACCAACCTGTGGAAAGCCTTCGGCAAATTCCTCGCGCTGAAGGACGTATCGCTCGATATCTTCGAGGGAGAACTGGTGTGTTTTCTCGGCCCCTCGGGCTGTGGCAAGACCACGTTGCTGCGCGCCATTGCAGGGCTTGATCTGCAAACCAGAGGCGGCGTGAGCCAGGGCGGCAAAGACGTGTCCAACCTACCCCCGTCCGAGCGTGATTTCGGCATCGTGTTTCAGTCCTATGCGCTGTTTCCCAATCTCAACATCGAGAAGAACGTGGCCTTCGGGCTGGAGAATACAGGCCGCTCCCGGTCCGAGATCACCGCCCGCGTGACCGAGCTTCTGAGCCTTGTCGGGCTGGAGGACCAGCGCCGCAAATACCCCGCGCAACTCTCGGGCGGCCAACAGCAGCGCATCGCCCTTGCGCGCGCCATCGCGACCAATCCGGGGCTTTTGTTGCTAGATGAGCCCTTGTCGGCCCTTGATGCCAAGGTGCGCGTGCATCTGCGCCACGAGATCAAGGAACTTCAGCGCCAGTTGGGCGTGACCACCGTGATGGTGACCCATGATCAGGAAGAGGCGCTGGCCATGGCCGACCGCATCGTCGTGATGAAGGACGGCGTGATCGAACAGGTGGGCGCGCCCACGGAGGTCTACCGCTCTCCACAGACGCTTTTTGTGGCGGATTTCATTGGCGAGATGAACCAGATCCCCGCAACCGCCGGGTCGGGCAACAGCGTCATCATCGGCGGCGGCGCGATGCAATCCCTGCCCCATGATTTTCCCGAGGGCCAAGAAATCCTCGCCGCGATCCGCCCCGAGGACGTGATCCCGCATGGCGATGAGGCGAATATGCTCGGCTCCGATGATGTGGTCGAGACGCCCGAGAACACGCTCGAAGTGGTGATCAGCGAGATGGAGTTCCTCGGCTCCTTCTGGCGCTGCCGGTTGCAACACGCGCGCCTCGGGTCAGCGCCCCTCATGGCGGATCTGTCGATCAACGCGGTGCGCCGCCTCAGCCTCGAGACGGGCAGCAAACTGACGGTTGAGCTGCCCCGCAAGCGCCTGATGGCGTTCGCGCGCCCCGAAAAGGTGGAGGTGCCAGAATGAGCGCCGCACCCGCCGCCGATATGACCGATGTGACCGATCTCAGCGCCCTGCCACCCGGCCCCAAGCTGCGCGGCAAGCTCTCGCGCGACGATATCATCATGCGCGGCTCGATGATCATCATCGGGCTGTACCTCGTGGCCACGCTGGTCTTTCCGCTCTACGCGATGCTGTCTAAATCCTTCTCGACCTTCACCTACAACCTCTCGGCCTATGAGGTGCAGGTAAGCGACGAGGCCGGGCTCAATTACTCCGATCCGGTGACGTTTGCAGAATTGGACGAGATGCACGGCGTGCTGGAGGACGGCGATTTGATCGCAAGCTCGGACGGACGGCTCTCGGCGGCGCAGTTCTTTCCCGATTTCAGCTTTCGCAGCACCGTCAATTACCGCATCCGCAACCTCTCACCCGAGGGGCGCTACCTGATCGGCTCTGATCTGGAGGACTCGCTCGACTGGGTCGAGTTGGACAGCAACACGTTCCGCCGGGTGCAATTGCGGCCTGAACAATCCTTTGGGCTTGGCAATTTCCAGACCTATTTCAGCACACCCGCGCTGTCGAATTCGATCAAGAACTCGGTCTTCATCGCCACGGTCAGCACGATCATCACCGTGACGCTCGCCTTCTGGTTCGCCTTCGCGCTCAACCGCTCGTGCATGCGGTTCAAGGGGGTGTTCCGCCTCATTGCGATGGCGCCGATTCTTGTGCCATCGCTCTTGCCGGGCATCGCGCTGGTTTACCTTTTCGGCAATCAGGGGATGCTGAAGGAGCTTCTCTTCGGGGCCAGCATTTACGGCCCCATCGGGATCATCATCGGTTCGGTCTTCTTCACCTTTCCGCATGCTTTCCTGATCATCTCAACCGCGCTCTCGATCTCGGACGCGCGGCTTTATGAGGCCGCGACCTCGCTGCGCGCCACGCGCTGGCGCACCTTCTGGACAGTCACCATTCCCGGCGCGCGCTATGGCCTCGTGTCGGCGGCGTTTGTGGTCTTCAACCTCGTGATCACCGATTTCGGCCTGCCAAAGGTGATCGGCGGGCAATACAACGTCCTCGCCGTCGATATCTACAAACAGGTCATCGGACAGCAGAACTTTCAGATGGGCGCGGTCGTGTCGGTCGTGCTCGTGCTGCCCGCGATCGTGGCCTTCGCCATCGACCGTTTCGTGCAGAGCAAACAGGTGGCGCTCCTGTCGGCGCGCTCCGTGCCCTACGAGGCCAAGCCGAACCCGAAGGCCGACTGGATCCTCTTCGGCTATTCCAGCCTGATCGGCATCTTCATCATCGGCATGCTTGCCGTGTGCCAGTTCGCAGCGCTGGTGAAGTTCTGGCCCTACGACCTTAGCTTCAGCCTCAACAATTACGACTTCAACCGCATGGATGGCGGTGGCTGGGCGGCCTATTTCAACTCGATCAAGATGGCGCTTTTGACGGCCGTTATCGGCACCGCGGTGATCTTCTTCGGGGCCTATCTGGTGGAGAAATCCAACGGGTTCAAAACCGGGCGGTCGATATTCCAGATGTTCGCGATGCTGCCAATGGCCATTCCGGGCATGGTGCTGGGCCTCGCCTATATCTTCTTTTTCAACAACCCCGAGAACCCGCTCAACGCGATCTACGGCACGATGACCATCCTCGTCGTGTGCACGATCACCCACTTCTACACCGTCTCGCACCTCACCGCCTCCACAGCACTGCAACAAATGGACCGGGAGTTCGAATCCGTCTCGTCCTCGCTGAAACAGCCGACGCTGAAGCTCTTTGGGCGGGTCACGGTGCCGGTCTGCATGCCTGCAATCCTCGACATCTCAATCTATATGTTCGTGAACGCAATGACGACTGTCTCGGCGGTGGTCTTTCTCTACGCACCCGCGACGGCGCTCGCCTCGATTGCGGTGCTGAACATGGATGATGCGGGCGATATAGCCCCCGCGGCGGCGATGGGCATGATGATCTTCTACACGAACGCGGTGGCGCGGATCATTCACCTGATCGCCTCGCGGGGTATCCTGAAGCGCACCCAGGCTTGGCGGCAGCGGTAAGGGCTCAGCGCTGGCGGATCTCGATATCGTCGATGTCCTGATCAATCAGCCGCGTCTCCAGAAGCTGCCCGCCCCGGTGCAGGATCGGATAGGCGGCGGAGGCAAGATAGCTGTTGAAATCGCGCAGGCTGCTTGCGGTCTCCAGATGGATATCGCTTGAATCAAAGCTGATCTGGACCCCCTCGCTCAGCCGTTTGAGATGCCGCTTGCGGCTCTTGCGCTCCAGCCGCGCCATCTCCTGCTTTTCCTCAAGCAAGAGCCGCGCGGATTCCAGATCGTCCGAGACCAGCACATTGCAGGCAAGCGTCATGTTTGCCTCGGTCTGCTCGTGCATCCGCGAAATCTCGGCCTGCCCCCAGTCGGAAAACTTGATACCCTTCTCGTGCTTTTCACGCGCCAGCGGGATGAGCCGCTTGGCCACGATATCGCCCGCCGCCTCGATGGCGATGGCATATTCGGTCAGCTCGCGCAGGCGTTTCGCCTCGGCCTTGGGCAACTCATCCGTGCGGATCGCAGCGGCGTAGCGGCGAATGTCATCAAGCGCTGTGTTCACAAACCGATCCTCGGCCATGGTGGCGCGTGCACGGGCGGGATCATAGGTCTCGTAGAGTGCCAGCACCGGCTGCATCATCCCTTGGGTCATCTGCACCATGCGCAGGACTTCGCGGCGCAGCGTGGCCAGCGCAAGATGCGGATGCTCCAGCGCCGCCTGATCCAGCACGGTGCGGTGCAGCGGCGATTGCGCCTCGGCACTGTCGGGCGCATCGGGCAGCAGGCGCAGGAAGGGCCGCTCCAGCCGGTGGACCACAACCAGAAGGATCAAGAGCGTCGCATTGAACAGAATATGTGCGTTGATCAAACCTTGTGCCGAGCCAGGCGCGCCCAGCATCGGCACAAGCTCCAGGCGTTGCACCGCGTAGAGCGCCAGCATCGCCCCTGCCCCGCGCAACGCCAGATTGGCCAGCGGCACCCGCCGCGCGGCAGGCACCATCGCGCGGGTGAGCCATACGGGGATCATCGCACTCCCGAGGTTCGCCCCCAGCACCAGCGACACGCCCGCGCCAACCGGGATCGCACCCACCTGCACAAGCGTGACGCACATCAGGATCGCGGCCACGCTGGAATGCATCACGAAAGCAAGGGCCGCCCCCACGATGAACGCCGTGATCGGATCAGCGGCGAGGTATCCGGCCATTGCCGGAAGGAAGCGGCTGTCCTGGATGGGCTCCATGGTCTCGCGCAGGAATTGCAGCGAGATGAGGATGAAGGCGATGCCGAGGATAATCCGACCAAACTGGCGCGGACGGCGCTGCGACGCCTTGACGAAGAGCCCGCCCCCCACGGCCAGGAGCACCGGCACAAGCCAATCAAGCTTGAACGAGAAGACCTGAATGAGCAGCGCCGAGCCCAGATCCGCCCCCAGCACCACCGCAAGCCCGGCCCCAAAGCTGAGCGCGCCCGCCGCCGAGAACCCCGCCACCAAAAGCGCCACCGCCGCCGAGCTTTGCAGGATAATTGCCATCGCCAGCCCCGCGCTGGCCCCGCGCACCGGGTTGCGGCTTTGTGTCAAAACCCGTTGAAAAGATGCGCCAAACGCACGCTCGATCCCCGTGCGCACCATACGCACGGCGAACAAAAGGAGCATCGTCGCCCCAGCAAGCTGAATCAGGAATGAAACGATCAGCATTTGAAACTCTGACCCCGCATGGTCATCTCAACCCCCTTTAACTCCGGCGATCAGCGCGATGCCGAGCCCCACAAAAACCGACGCCACGATACGCCCCCGTTTCGGCCCCTCCGAAAACCACCACACCCCGATGAGGGCCGCAAAGATCACCGATGTCTCGCGCAGCGCCGACACGACCCCCAATGGGGCCATCGTCTTGGCCACCAGCACCAGCGCATAGGCCGCCGAGGACACGACGCCGCCAAAGATCCCGAGCGCTAGGCTCCGCATGGGCAGTGCCCGCACCCGAGCCCATTTCATGCCGATCACATAGACCACGACAAACCCCTCCAGCACAAAGAGCCATCCGATATAGCCCCAAACACTCTCGGCGCCGCGCACCCCGATCCCATCGACCAGCGAATAGCTCGCGATCGACAGCGCGACCCCTCCGGCGGCGGCAAACCCCACCAGCGGCATGGCCCCGGCCCGCCCATGCATAGCCAGCGCCATGATCCCGCCCGAGACGGTCAGGATGCCGATCCACGCGGCCAGGGGGAGCACTTCGCCCGCCCAGACCTGTGCGCCCAGCGCGATCAAAATCGGCGAAAGCCCTCGCGCAATCGGATAGACCACGCTCAGATCGCCGACCCGGTAGGCCGCGTTCAGCAACGCGTAATAGGCCCAATGGATCACCGTCGAGGCGATGATATAGGGCACCGCGCCCGCGCCCGGCGCGCCTGCGAAGATCAACACCACCAGCCCAAAGATCACATGGCCAAATGCGATCAGGCCCAGCATCACCGCCTTGTCGCCCGCCCCCTTGACGATTGCATTCCACAATGCATGCAGGAAAGCCGCAAAGAGGACGAGGCAAAAGACCCAAAGGCTCAAAGCGCGCAGGCCCGCACGGCCCGCTCCACAATGCTCAGCGCCGCATCCAGATCATGCTCTGCAATCACCAAAGGCGGCGACAGGGTCAGGACGTTGCCCGCGCTGATCTTGAAGCTCACCCCTTCCGCGAGGCAGGCATAGTAGATCGCCTCGGCCAGCGCGGGATCAGGGCTGCGCGCCTCCCGGTCCGCCACAATCTCGACGCCCATCATCAGGCCACGCCCCCGGATATCGCCGACATTTGGATGCGCACCGAGGCTCTCGTTAAGGCGCGCCATCGCCGCATCGCCCAGCCGTGCCGCGCGCGCCACCAGCCCCTCATCTTCGATAATCTCAATCGTGGTGAGTGCCGCCCGCGCCGTCACCGGGTTCTTTTCATGGGTGTAATGCCCAATCGCAAACTCCCCCGCGACGTCCAGATCCTTTCGCGCGAGAACCGCCGCAATTGGCAGGATGCCGCCGCCAAGCGCTTTGCCCAAAACGGCGATATCAGGCACCACCCCGTCATGCTCGAACCCAAACATGCGGCCCGTCTTGCCCAGCCCCGTGGGGATTTCGTCCATGATCAAAAGCGCGCCGTGCTTGTGACACGCCGCCTGCACGGCCTGCCAATAGCCGGGTGGCGGCACAACGGGCACCGCGCGCATCGGCTCCGCGATCACAGCGGCCACATCACCCTCACGGGCGAGCACATAGTCCACCATCTTGGCACAGGCCAAACCACAGGCCTCCGGCCCCGGATGCCCGTAGGCACAGTGATAACAATGAAACGGCGCCACGTGCTCGGCCCCAGGCAAAAGCGGGCCCGCGATATGGCTGCGAAAGGTCGCTTCCCCGCCCACGGACGCGGCGCCAAAGCCCGCGCCATGAAACGCATCCCAAAAGCTCAGCGTCTTGAACCGTCCCGTGGCCGCGCGCGCAAGCCGCATCGCCACCTCCACCGCATCGGACCCCCCTGTGGTGAACAAGACCTTGCCGAGATCCCCCGGCGCAATCGCCGCCAGCTTCTCGGCCAGCGCCACTGACACGTCGTTGGTAAACCGGCGCGGCGAAAAGGGCAGCGTATCAAGCTGATCCTTCACCGCCGCGACAAGGCGCGGATGCCCATACCCGATGTGATGCACCGAGTTGCCATGGAAATCCATGTAGCGGCGCCCGGCCACATCCTCGATCCAGATGCCTTCGGCGCGGGCGATCGTCGCCACGCAAGGCGACGACAGCGATTGGTGCAAAAACGCCTCCGCATCCCGCGCCAAAAGCTCTTTGGCTGCCGCATCCCGCTCCCGCGCGGCCCATTCGGCCCGCGCCGCACTGGTGTTTGCCTCGCCCTCAGTATGCTGCACCTGCATCTCTCCTGCCTTCTTCTTAGCTGAAATACTCACCTGCAAAAGGCCCGCAAAGCTGTCACTCCGGCCATGGCAGCGAATATGTCTTCACATTGGTGAAGAACTTCATCGCCTCGATCACGCCCTCTTTCACACCGTTGCCACTGTCCTTGATCCCGCCGAAAGGCGACATCTCGATGCGGTAGCCGGGCTGTTCCCAGATGTTGCAGGTGCCGACGTTCAGCCCGTTGATATAGGCAATCGCGCGGGTAAGGTCATTGGTGCACACGCCCGAGCTGAGCCCGAACTCGGTCGCGTTCGAAATCCGCATTACCTCCGCGTCATCATCGGGCACGCGCACGATGGGAATGATCGGGCCAAAGGTCTCTTCCATCACCAACTCAGAGTCATGGGGCACGTGATCCACCACGATGGGCGGCAGCAAAGCACCCTCACGACCCGGATGATAGAGGATGTCCGCCCCTGCCGCCTCGGCCATGAACACCCGGCGTTCAAAAAGCTCCGCCGCCTCAGCATGGATCACGCAGCCAAGCTCGGTCTCGGGGTCCTGCGGATCGCCAAACTTGATCCGCTGCGCCTTCTCCAGCACCAGTGGGACAAACCTGACCGCCACGCTTTCCTGCACCAAGATCCGCTTGATCGCAGTGCAGCGCTGGCCTGAATTGCCCGTGGCCCCCGCAACGGCAATCGTCGCCGCGCGATCAAGATCCGCGTCGCTCAGATCGTTGCAGATGATCAACGGGTCGTTCCCACCCAGTTCCAGCGCCTGACGCTTATACCCGGCCTTGGATGCGATCATCTTGCCCACAGGCACGCCGCCCGTGAAGGTGATGATGTCGATATTGTCGTTGGTGATCATCTCATCGCCGATGTCCGCCGGCAGACCCGTCACCACCTGAAACATCTCTGGCGGAAGGCCCGCCTCATAGAGGATATCGGCCAGCGCGATACAGGTCAGCGGCGTCAGCTCCGTCGGCTTGCACACCATGCAATTGTTGGTGGCAATCGACGGCGCGATCTTGTGGCTGACCATGTTGAGTGGGTGATTGAACGGCGTGATGGCCGAGATCGCGCGCACAGGCTCGCGCTTGGTATAGATCTTGCGCGCCTTGCCGTTATGCGTGAGATCGCAGGAGAAAATCTCGCCGTCATCGTTCATCGATTGCATCGCAGCAAACTGGTAGACGTCCTGCGCGCGCTTGGTCTCATAGATCGCGTGCTGGTGGCAAATACCCAGCTCCAGCGTCAGCCATTTCGCCAGATACTCGCGCTTCTCGCCGATCAATTCACCTGCGCGGGTCAGGATCTGGCTGCGCTCGTACCGCGTGAGCTTCGCCTGATAAGCCGCTGCAATCTCGAACGCTTTCGCCGCATGCTCCGCCGTGCCCGCAGGTACGGTGCCGATTACTTCATTTGTGTAGGGATAGCGCACCTCGACAACCTTGTCGGCAAAGACAACCTCGCCGCCGATGCGCATCCCCTCATGGCGGATGTCCACGCTGCTCATTGCGCGGCCGCCGTGGTGGCATAGAAGAACGCGTCGAAATTGCGAAGCTCGGGTTGGTTCGGCAGATCAATCACCCGGTTCACGATGAAGGGCACTTCCTGCTCGGTCAGGCCCCCGTGGCTGCGCAGCGGCTCGTTGAGGGCGGCCAGATCATGGCGATGCTCGGACGTGCCAAGGGTCATGTTCTCGGTCGAGATCATCACGATATCGCCGATCCGGTCCCCCGGAAGCTCGAACCGCGCCACCGCGTCGGCCTTGTTCATCACTTCAAGGATTTCCTCGCGCGCGGCCAGCCGCTTGATGATATCGGCCGCATCCGCACCCTCGGGGAGGTAGGCGGTTGCAAACGAGCCCAGCGCGCCGTGGTGAACCACATAAGGGTCGGTGATGGGCAGGATCACCCGGGCCGCGTCCTTGCCCAGCCACTCATCCATCAGGTCCTGAACATAGATCACCTTTGGGTCGCCCGCCGCGTCATGCTTGGGCTTCATCCCGTGGTCCGCCGTGACCACGATCGCCGCGCCCATGGCATCCAGCTCTGCCAGATATTTATCGAACATGGCGTAGAAATCCTTGGCGCCTTGCTGATGCGGCGCGAACTTGTGCTGCACATAGTCGGTCGTGGACAGATACATCACGTCAGGCGCCCATTCCTTGAGAATTTTCACGCCAGCGGCAAAGACGAACTCGGACAGCTCGGCGGAGTAGACCTCCGGCACGGGCATGCCCAGCCAATCGCTCGCCCGGTCGATCCCGTGCTCGGCCACGGTGGTGTCCGCAGACCGCTCGGAGGAAAACGCAATCGCGCGGTCGTCGTCGAATTTCAGCCCCGCGCCCAGAAGCGCGCGCAGCTTGTCCTTCGCCGTCACCACGGCCACCCGCGCGCCAGCTTCGTAGAATTTGGAGAAGACTGTGGGCGCGCGCAGGAAACGCACATCGTTCATCATCACCTCGGTCCCGGTGTCAGGATCATAGAGGAAGTTGCCACAGATGCCGTGCACCGACGGGGGCCGCCCGGTGGCGATGGACATGTTGTTGGGGTTGGTGAAGCTCGGGATCACCGAATGGGCCAGACGGTCCGTGCCCTCGGCGCGCATGCGTTTCAACGTGGGCATCAGCCCCTCGGCGATGGCCACTTCGAGGTATTCCGGCTCGCACCCGTCAAGGCAGATGGCGATCGCGCAGGTTTTGGGGGCCGGGTATGTGCGGTCGTTGGCGATGACCGGGGATGTGATGGGCATGTCTGTGTCCTTCTGGGAATTTGCGTCAGTATATTGGTGTGCGGAGGCCGCGTCAGGCCGCGAGTTTCTTGCGCTCTTCCAGCGCTTTGGCGGGCGGCGCGGCAGAAACCACGCCCATCTCGGACAGGGTGTCGCGGGCCGCATTAACCACGGCGCGCATCACATATTCGTCCATCTGGCCGATGCAGCCGATGCGGAAACTGTCCACCACGGTCAGCTTGCCGGGATAGATGATGAACCCACGTGCCTTCATCGCCTCGTAGAAGGTGGCGAAGTCGAACGCCGGATCGGCGGGGCAGAAAAACGTCACGATAATGGGGCTGAGCCAACGATCCGCCAAAAGCGTCTCGAAGCCCAGATCGCGCATCCCCTCCACCACCGTATCGCGGTTTTTCGTGTAACGCGCGCCGCGTGCGGCCACGCCGCCCTCGGCCTTGTGCGCGCGCAGCGCCTCAAGAAAGGCCGCGACCACATGAGTGGGAGGCGTAAAGCGCCACTGCCCGGTTTTCTCCATCGCCGCCCATTGCGCGTGGATATCAAGGCTGAGCGAGTGGCAATTGCCCCTCGATGCCTCAAGGGCCGCCTTGCGCGCAATGACGAAGCCGAAGCCGGGCACGCCCTCGATACATTTATTGGCGGACGACACCATGGCGGTATAGCCGATCGCCTCGGCCTCCAGAGGGATCGCGCCAAAGGCCGACATGCTGTCGATCAGCACTTCGCGCCCGGCGGCGTGGGCGGCGGCGGCAATCTCTTCCACCGGGTTGAGGATGCCGGAGCTTGTCTCGCAATGGATAATCAACACATGGGTGATCGTCGCGTCCTCGGCGAGGATCGCGGCCACTTCATCCCCGCGCGGCGGCATGTAATCGCCCTTGTCCAAAAGACGGTGAGCACGGCCCAGCACCTCCATCGTCTGCGCCGCCCGCTGGCCGTAGGCGCCGTTCGACAGGACCAGCACCTTGCCATCCTTGGGAACAAACGTGCCCAGCATCGCCTCCACGCAGTAGCTGCCCGAGCCTTGGATCGGCACGCAGTCATAGGCGTCGGCACCCGGCACGATCAGCTCCAGCAAGCCACGGCGCATCTCGCGGGTCATGGCGCGAAAATCTTCGTCCCAGCTGCCCCAATCGCGCAACATGGCATGCTTGACCGCGGCAGATGTGGTCAGCGGGCCGGGTGTCAGAAGATAGGGTTCGCCCATCTCGGGCGCAGGAAGGGGGGCGGGGGTGGACGACATGGCGCGCGCTCCTTGGGATGGCGTGTATGATGCCTTTCTATGCCGCGCGCACCCATATGAAAAATTACTAATTGCAATAGGGCTAAAGGCTGGGCTTATACTGGGGAAAAGGGAGCCTCCCATGCGTTACAGCCAGATCCGCGCCTTTCACCACGTCGCCATCCATGGCGGGTTCTCGCGCGCCGCCGAGGCGTTGTCGCTCACGCAACCTGCCGTATCCGAGCAGGTGCGCAAGCTGGAGGTGGATCACGACGTGCTGCTCTTTGATCGCGGTCAGCGCCAGGTCACCCTGACGCAGGCGGGCGCGCAGCTCTTGATCTGCACCAAGAAGCTTTTCGAGGTCGAGGATGAGATCACCGAAGTCCTCAGCGAGGGGCGCACCGCCCTTGAAGGGCGGCTCAGGATCATCGCCGATAGTGCCTTTCACCTCACTGCCCGCCTGCGCGCCTTCCGGCAGCGCCATCCAGGCGTCTTCATCTCCCTGCGCACGGGGAATACTGCGCAGATCACGCGCGCCTTGCGCAGCTATGATGCGGAGATCGGCGTGGTCGGCGCGGTGGACCCCGGCACCGATATGCTGACACGCGATCTGGGCACCTCGCCCATCGTGGCCTTTGCCGCCCGCACCCTCGCCCTGCCCTCCGCGATGAGTTTGGCCGAGATTGCGGCCCATCCGCTCGTGTTTCGCGAAGAAGGCTCCAAGACCCGGCAGGAGGTGGAGCGCGCCGCCGCCGCCGCGGGCATCCCCCTCACCCCCGCGATCGAGGCCACGGGGCGCGAGGCGGTGCGCGAGGTGGTGGCCGAAGGCGCAGGCATCGGGTTCGTGTCGCGCGCGGAGTTTGGCCATGACGGCCGGCTGGCGGAAATCGAGATCACCGATAGCGACCTTACCATGACCGAAACGCTGATTTGCCTGCGTCAGCGCCGCGATGTGCGCTTGATCCGCAGCTTCATGGAGACGGACGATTGAAGGAGCTTCGCCGCAAACACGCCGCGATTGGGGCGTAAAATAGCACCAAAAGCAGAGTATCCGGGGCTTTCTCGAACCGAAATGAGGCCCCTATGCCCCGCCACGCCCGCCTGTTTGAATTGATCCGTCAGCAAAACCGCGCCGCCGATCTGGCCGAGCGCCTGGGCGCCGCACCGCTTGACGATGCGACCCTCAGAGCCATCGCCCAGCGCGCTGCGGCATCTTGGTCAAAGCTCTGCTAGTCTTCGCCGTCTAGAGCGCCGCGGAACCCCGTCGCCACCACAAATTTCTCCGAGCTATCGGCCCGACTGCTCGGCGGCTTGACGTTCGCGACCTTAGTGAAACGCTTTTTCAGCAGTTTTTGCAGGTCGCCTTCCGCCCCGCCCGCCAGCACTTTGGAGACGAATGTGCCGCCCTCTTCGAGCACATCAAACGCGAAATATGCGGCCGCCTCGCAGAGCGATATGATGCGCAAATGGTCCGTCTGCTTATGACCTGAGGAGGACGCAGCCATGTCCGAAAGGACCACATCCGCCTTGCCATCGAGCCAGAGCTTCACCTGGTCATCGGCGCCTTCGTCCATGAAATCGAGCACATGAAGCTCCACACCGGCAATCGGCTCCATCTCTTGCAAATCCACGCCGAGGATGCGGCCCACCGCCTTGCCCTTCTTATCGCCCAGCGCATTGACACGCGGCACCGCCACCTGACACCACCCGCCGGGGGCCGCCCCCAGATCAACGATCCGCGCGCCCGGCACGAGAAAGCGGAACTTGTCATCCAGCTCCATGATCTTGAACGCGGCGCGGCCCCGGTAGCCCTCGTTGCGGGCGCGGGTGACATAGGGATCGTTCAGTTGGCGTTGTAGCCAGCGCGTGGACGACGCCCGCCGCCCGCGCGCCGATTTCACCCGGATCGTCAGATCACGCTGCCCGCGCCCCGATGTGTTTTTGCCGTCCGGTCCCTTGGCCATCAGTCTTCCTCATCCTCCAGCACGCCATCCGCCGACATCTGGGCATATAACATCCCCTCGCGCAGGCCCCGATCCGCCACAGAAAGCTGATCGGTCGGCCAACAGCGCAAAAGCGCCTGCAAGATTGCAGCGCCTGACATGATAAGCGCCTGCCGGTCAAGGCCAATGCGCGGATCGTTGCGCCGCCCGGTGGGGCCGAGAGTCAGGTAATGCTGGATCACCTTGTCGATCTCGTCCGAGGTCATGCAGAGCCCGTCCACGCGATTGCGATCGTATCGTTTGAGACCCAAATGGGAAGCTGCGACGGTCGTGACCGTCCCGGAGGTGCCGACGATCTGAAACCCTGCGCGCATTTGCTCTTGCTTGTAGGGCGCGAATTCCGCGAGGTTTTCCTCAAAAAACCAGCTCATCAAAGCGAAGCGCGCGCCGTCATCCTCCACGTCCTGAAACTGATCGCGCAGCGTGGCCACGCCCAAGGGCACCGAGATCCAATCGACCACCTTGGCGCGGGGCGCGTTGCCCTCTGCCACGTTGAAACCCCCATGCAGACGCATGATTGCACGCCGCCGCTCGTCCTGCGGCACATCGCGCAGATCGATCCACACCAGCTCGGTCGAGCCGCCGCCGATATCGACCACCAAAAGCTGCTCAGTCTGCTTGGCCACCAGGGGCGCGCAGCTGACAACGGCCAGTTGCGCCTCCTCCAGCGGGCTGATCACGTCCAGCTTGAGCCCTGTCTCGCGCTTTACCCGCGCCATGAAGGCCGCACCATTGGCCGCCCTGCGCGTGGCCTCCGTGGCCACCAGTTGCATCCGGCGGACCTTGTGACGGCGCAGCTTTTGTTGACACACACGCAGCGCCTGAATGGTACGCCCAATGGACGCTTTGCTGAGGTTGCCCGTCCGCTCAAGACCGGACCCCAGTTGCACGGATTTCGAGAAACTGTCCACAACACGGAAGGACGCGCCGCGCGGCTCGGCAATCAGCATTCTGCAACTGTTCGTACCCAGATCGAGCGCCGCATAAAGCGGGGCGCGGCTGGGCGGCTTCGGCGCGGGGCTCTCAACCGTATGAGGGAACGCGCCCGCACCTTCGGGACGCTTGGGCGTCATCTTGTTACGCCCTCCATTTCGAATTGACACAAAGGTATGGTCTTCCGCGTCCATACGCAAGCATTGGCGCAGCTTCGGGACCCGCCGCACCGTGCACTGCACCCAATTCCCGGCAATTTGACCGAGGCAGGCCCGGGCACTACGGTTCTCCCAAGTCGCGCAGCATCGGTGTTCTGTCGGAATTGGAACCTGTGCGCGGCGCACCCTGCAGTAGACAGGGCAAAGTTGAGACCGAAACACACTGACTTTGGGGAATCACGTAACATGGTGGATGTGACAATCGTTTACTGGCGCGATATTCCCGCGCAGGTCATCGTCGGCAAAGGCCGCCGCGGCGCGAAAAAGCAGCTGAACGAGCGTTTCGAGCAGGCGATTGACCGCGCCGCCATGAAAACGGGGGCTGCGGGCACCGATGATTATCTGGCCGAATGGCGCAAAGCCGCCCCCTATAGCGTTGAAGGCGAGCCCGCCGAGGTGGCCGAGGCCGAGGCCGCGCGCATCGAAGCAGAATATGACCGCGACAAACTCAAGGCGCTGATCGCCAATGACGGTCGGGCGTAACGCCGTTGGGCCGCTCGACATCCTCTGACACCCAGTCAAAAACCCTATGGGAGGCCGCTATGGCGCTTTTGAATTTCCGCAAACGTGATGTTGCCGCCGAGACGAGCCCCGTGAATGGCGCGGTCGAGGCCCTGCTCAAAGATTACTCGATCGAGGTGATGCCGCGCACGGCGGAGAAGGTCGAGGATTTCAGGGCGCTGCTGCCCGAAGGCACACGCGTCTACATCGCCCATATCGAGGGCACGCCCATCGAGGATATGGTCGCTACCGCCAAGCGCCTCAATGAGGCGGGCTACCCTGTCATGCCGCATTTTCCGGCGCGCATCATCAAGGACCGTGCCACGCTGGTCGATTGGATCGCCCGGTATCAGGGCGAGGCGAATGTCGATCAGGCGCTGCTGCTTGCGGGTGGTGTGGACAAGCCGCATGGCGATTACGACAGTTCCATGCAATTGCTCGAATCCGGCGTGTTTGGCGATGCGGGCTTCAAGCGGCTGCATGTGGCAGGCCACCCCGAAGGCAACCGCGATATCGACAGCGACGGCTCCATGACCAACGTGACCGCCGCGCTACGCTGGAAACAGGCATTTTCCGAGACCTCAGACGCCGACATGGCGCTGGCCACGCAATTCGCCTTCGACGCAGGCCCGATTATCAAATGGGCGGACGACCTCAAGGCGAGCGGCATCAATCTGCCCATCCATATCGGCATCGCGGGCCCGGCAAAGCTGCAAACGCTGATCAAGTTCGCCATCGCGTGTGGGGTCGGCCCCTCGCTCAAAGTGCTGCAAAAGCGCGCGATGGACGTGACCAAGCTGCTGCTGCCTTATGAGCCGACGGACGTGTTGAGCCAGCTTGCCGCGCACAAGGCGGCCAACCCTGATTTTGGCATCACACATGTGCATTTCTTCCCCCTCGGCGGCATCAAGACGAACGCTGAATGGGCCATCAAAAACGGCGGCGCTTCGGGCGTTCCGGCCGCCAATTCCTGACCTCCCCCCAAAGGACCTCCCATGACCCGCACTATCGTCGAGAGCAAAACAAAAACCGCCATCATCGGCTTTGATCAGCCCTTTTGCGTGATCGGCGAGCGTATCAACCCCACGGGGCGCAAGAAGCTTGCGGCCGAACTGGAGGCCGGGGATTTTTCCACCATCGAATCCGATGCCATCGCGCAGGTCGCCGCCGGAGCCACGGTGCTCGATATCAACGCGGGCGTGGTCTACAATTCCAACCCCAACCCCAACGAGACAGAGCCGCCGCTGATGACCAAGGTGGTCGATCTGGTCCAAGGGCTTGTTGATGTGCCACTGTGCATCGACAGCTCGGTGCCTGCTGCTTTGGAAGCGGGCCTTATAGCCTGTGAGGGCCGCCCGCTTTTGAATTCGGTGACGGGTGAGGAAGACCGGCTGGAATTCGTGCTGCCCTTGGTCAAGAAATACAACGTGCCAGTCGTCGCCATCTCCAACGATGACACCGGCATATCCGAGGACCCCGATGTCCGCTTCGAGGTTGCCAAGAAAATCGTGCAACGCGCCGCCGATTTCGGCATCCCCGCGCATGACATCGTGGTTGACCCGCTCGTCATGCCGATCGGCGCAATGGGCACGGCGGGGCTGCAGGTCTTCACCCTCGTGCGCCGCCTGCGCGAAGAGCTCGGCGTGAACACCACCTGCGGTGCGTCTAACATCAGCTTCGGCCTGCCGAACCGCCACGGCATCAACAACGCTTTCCTACCGATGGCCATGGGTGCGGGCATGACGTCTGCGATCATGAACCCCATCGCCCTGCCCGTGAAACAGGCCGAGATGGAGGCGAAAAAGCTAGAGATCGCAGCTGCTGGCCTGATCATACCCGAAGATATGGATGACGAGACCTTCTGCCAGCTCTTCGGCCTCGGCTCGACCAAGCCCAAGGCGGGCAAAGAGATGGAAGCGATCCTCGCCGCCAATTTCCTGACCAATAACGATCCGCATGGCAGCAACTGGATCGAGTTCAACAAGGTCGCACCCAAAGCGGGGCACGAAGGCCGAGGCCGCGCTGGCCGCACCGGCGGCCGCCGGCGGCGGTGAGCGGCTTGAAACGGATCAAAGGCCCTGCTCCGGCGGGGCCTTTTTCTTTTAGGCCGCGATCCTCACTGTCGATCTTGCGCGGGGCAAAATGAGAACGGGCGAGGCTGGTTCAGCCTGCCCTGCCCTGCCCTGCCCTACCTTGCCCTGGATCAGCCCTCGGAAAGCTTGATAAACAAGGCCGACCCCATGACGAAAGACACGTCAATCCTGTCGGCATGCGCCTCGAGAAAATCGTCGCCCGCCTGTTTGGGACCATCGCCGACCACGATACGCTCGCCCGAGCGCAGCGCCGCAAGCTTCGGTCCGAGATGTACGCCCACCGTGCAGCTGGCATCGCGCAGCAATATCTCATCCGTTTCGTAAAAACCGATCCACAGCCCCTTCAACGGTTACGAATTGCCCGCGGTCGATCTCAAAAATGGCAGTGATGTCCGCCGCGATGGCAGTGCTCGCGGCGAAAGATACGGCAAGCGCGGCAAGACTAATTTAAACATATGAGGGGTTCCTGTTTAGATTTGATCTAACAGAAACATGCAGTCCGACCACACCTCCAAGGCGTGGGGCGCTAGCATGGTCGAGACCCTGTCATTTTATTTGAGTTTGCACCCGGAGCAAGGCACGAGAGCGGCGGGAGCAGTCTGCGCCCAACCAGCACCCCAACTGAAGGTTTTAAGCGTCATGCGTGCTGGGCCAGTATGGGATGAGCCGGAGGCCGGTGCGTCAACACCGGTCTCCAACTCTCAATCTTGTCAGCTACAGCCGCTTGTCCCGCCGCAGGTGTTGCACTTCATGCAAGTCCCGTTGCGCACCAGCGTGTAGTTCCCGCAATCCCCGCAGGCTTCGCCCTCGTAGCCTTGCATTTTGGCTTTCACGCGGGCGTCCATCTTCACAGAGCCGGCTGCAAGGGTGGTGGTCATCGTGGCCGTGGCCACATTCCCGGTCACCTCTGGCACCAGTGTTTCCAGCATCGCGACCGGATCACCGCCACCGTCGAAGGAAATCCCGCCCAGCGACTGTCCACCATTGAGCACGACAAGCTCTTGCGGCAGACGTTTGCGCAGGTAGCCCGTGGAGCTGATCTGTTTGAGCACTTCGAGAGATTTGCTTGCTGCTGCATCGCTCATCTCGCTGATATTGCTCACGCCATCCTCTTCGCCCCGGCCCAGATCATCGAAGCTGTGGCCTTCGGGCTTCACATGCGCGAGGTCCGTGCGGTCAAGATAGCTGACCGCCAGTTCGCGGAAGATATAATCGAGGATCGAGGTCGCGTTCTTGATCGAGTCGTTGCCCTGCACCATGCCCGAGGGCTCGAATTTGGTGAAGGTGAACGCATCCACGAACTCTTCCAGCGGCACGCCATATTGCAGACCCACCGAGACCGCGATGGCGAAGTTGTTCATCATCGCACGAAAGCCCGCGCCCTCTTTGTGCATGTCGATGAAGATCTCGCCCAGCTGACCATCGGCATATTCGCCGGTGCGCAGGTAGACCTTGTGGCCACCGACAATCGCCTTTTGGGTATAGCCTTTGCGCCGCTCCGGCATCTTGTCGCGGTGCGATTTCTGGATTTCCTTGATGATCACCTTTTCGATGACTTTCTCGGCCAGAACCGCCGCCTTTGCCTGCGGATTACCCGATTCGAGGATTTCCGCCGCTTCGTCGTCATCCTCGACCAAAGCTGACGCCAGAGGCTGGCTGAGCTTGGAGCCGTCACGGTAGAGCGCGTTGGCCTTCACGCCGAGCGACCAGCTATATTCATACGCTTTCTGGCAATCTTCGATCGTGGCGTCGTTGGCCATGTTGATCGTCTTGGAGATCGCGCCCGAGATGAAGGACTGCGCCGCGGCCATCATGGTGATGTGGCTGTTCACGCCGAGATAGCGTTTGCCCTTCTTGCCGCAGGGGTTGGCGCAATCGAAGACCGAATAATCGCTCTCACGAAGATGTGGAGCGCCTTCCAGCGTCATGGTCCCGCAGACATGGTCGTTCGCCGCGTCGATATCGGCGCGAGAATAACCCAGATGCGCCAGCAAATCGAAGGTCGGATCGTTCAGCTTCGCCTCGGGGATGCCAAGAACATTGGTGCAGAACTCCACGCCCAGCGTCCACTGGTTAAAGACAAAGCGGATGTCGAAAGCCGATCCCAGAGCCGCGTCCACCTTGGCCAACTCGTTGGGGCCAAACCCGTGACCGATGAGCGAGGTGTGGTTGATCCCCGGCGCGTTGCCAATGCTGCCATGACCGACCGCGTAGCTGATGATCTCTTCGATCTGAGCCGAGCCGTAGCCCATTGTCTCGAGGGCGGCAGGCACGGATTGGTTGATGATCTTGAAATACCCACCACCGGCGAGCTTTTTGAACTTCACCAGAGCGAAGTCAGGCTCGATGCCAGTCGTGTCGCAATCCATCACCAGACCAATGGTGCCCGTGGGCGCGATCACGGTGGATTGCGCGTTGCGGTAGCCATGCTTCTCGCCCAGTTTCAGCGCCTCGTCCCAGCTGGACATGGCAAGCTCCACAAGGCGGCTGTCAGGGCAGTTGGTGAGGTCCAGAGGCACAGGCTTCACAGCCAGCCCCTCATAGCCTTCGGTCGCGCCGTAGGCCGCGTTGCGGTGGTTGCGAATGACGCGGAGCATATGCTCGCGGTTACGCTCAAACCCTGCGAAGGGACCAAGCTCTCCGGCCATTTCGGCCGATGTGGCATAAGACACGCCCGTCATGATCGCGGTCAGCGAGCCACAAAGCGCGCGACCCTCGTCGCTGTCATATCCCAGGCCCATATTCATCAGGAGGCCGCCGATATTGGCATAGCCCAGACCCAGCGTGCGGAAATCATAGCTGCGCTGCGCGATTTCCTTCGAGGGGAACTGCGCCATCATCACGCTGACTTCCAGCGTCACGGTCCAGAGGCGGGCCGCGTGCATGTAGGCCTCTGCGTCGAACTTGCCGTCATTGTAGAAGGTCAGCAGGTTCATCGAGGCGAGGTTACAGGCGGTGTCGTCGAGGAACATGTATTCCGAGCAGGGGTTCGATCCGCGGATCTCACCATCTTCGGGGCATGTGTGCCATGCGTTGACCGTGTCGTGATACTGAATGCCGGGATCGGCGCAGGCCCAGGCGGCGTGACCCACATCTTCCCAAAGATCGCGGGCCTTGATGGTCTTGGCAACGCTGCCATCGGTGCGGTTCAGAAGCGCCCAATCGGCGTCATCTTCCACGGCCTTCAGGAACGCATCGGTGACGCGGATCGAGTTGTTGGAGTTCTGACCCGAAACGGAGGCGTAGGCCTCAGAGTCCCAATCGGTGTCATAGGTCGGAAACTCGATGCTGTCATAGCCCTGCTTGGCGTAATCCAGCACGCGTTTGACGTATGTCTCCGGGATCGAGCACTTCTTGGCACTGCGAATCGCGTCCTTCAGCTGCACGTTCTTCTTGGGGTCGACCGAATCCTCGATCGTGCCGTCCCACGCGCCGATCGCTGCGAAGATCTCGTTAAGCTTTTGCTCGTGCATCTTGGAGCCTGCGACAATGCTGGCGACCTTCTGCTCTTCTTTTACCTTCCAGTTGATGAATTCCTGAATATCGGGGTGGTCCGCATCACAGATCACCATCTTGGCCGCGCGGCGCGTGGTGCCGCCCGACTTGATCGCGCCCGCCGCGCGGTCACCGATTTTCAAAAAGCCCATCAGGCCCGAGGATTTGCCACCACCGGACAGCGGCTCATTCGCCGCGCGAAGGCTGGAGAAGTTCGTGCCCGTGCCGGAGCCATACTTGAAAAGGCGCGCCTCGCGGACCCACAGGTCCATGATACCGCCCTCGCCCACCAGATCATCGGCAACCGACTGAATGAAGCAGGCATGGGGCTGCGGGTGCTCGTAAGCGGAGGTGGATTTGGTCAGCTCGCCCGACTGGTAGTCCACGTAATAGTGGCCCTGTCCCGGTCCGTCGATGCCGTAGGCCCAGTGCAGGCCGGTGTTGAACCACTGCGGGCTGTTGGGCGCACCCATCTGGCGGGCCAGCATGAAGCGCATTTCGTCAAAGTAGGCGCGCGCATCGCTCTCGGCGGTGAAATAGCCGCCCTTCCAGCCCCAATAGGCCCAGGCGCCCGCCAAACGGTCAAACACTTGCTTGGCGCTGATCTCGCCACCCGTCTTTACGCTGTCACCATCCGGGACAGAGCGCCACAGGAACTCGGGAACGCCCTTCTCTTTGACCTTCTTGAGGCGCGCAGGCACGCCGGCTTTGCGGAAGTATTTCTGCGCGATCACATCGCTTGCCACCTGGCTCCAGCTTGCGGGCACTTCGACACCCTCCAGCTTGAACACAGTCGTTCCATCCGGATTGCGAATCTCCGAGCTTGTCGTGACAAATTCAAGCGCCGCATATGCGTCCTGCCCAGCCTTGGTGAATTTGCGTTCAATTTTCATCGTCCTGCCCCATCTCTTTTCGGTTTTACACTTTGCGCGACCCTAATATGGCCCAACACCCTGTTCTTTGCCCGGCGACAAAAGAGAACCCCCCGCACCCAAATTGCGGACAAAACAAAGCCGGTTAATACCTACCGGATATGTAGCTTGGGTCCTGCCCTGTCCGGCTGGGCCACACTATATGTTGTGGCTTACCGACCGGTCCGCACAATCTGGCGTATTGGGGCATAGGCGGTCAACGCAAATTTTACCGTTTCGTCAGCAAAAACAAGTTGACCTATCCACTGCGGGCTGGTTCGCGATGCGGGCAATGATTCACCCACCGAACCATCCACAATTTCATCCCCCGAGCGCAGTGGCGCGCCCATTCGTAAAAGCGCAATATCTTGCAGGGTTTAGGTGCGCGCCTTGCCAAACAGGGTGAAGCCCAAGACACCCTGCGAGCGGACGAAACTGTCCACATGCGAAAAAAGGTTAACGCGCAAAACAGATATTGCAGCCGCGCAACAGCATGGCCGCAGACCCCCGGCATCATGCAGCACGGGCGCCCGCGCCACAGCCTATTCGGTCACAAATTATGCAAGGGAGATTATATGGTCGGGGCGATAGGATTCGAACCTACGACCCCCTGTACCCAAAACAGGTGCGCTACCAAGCTGCGCCACGCCCCGAACCATGGCGCGTCTCTACGGCGAATTTTCGGCTTTGAAAACCCCTAACAGGGCCATGCTGGCGTCCCATTTTCAAATGCAGGGTGGCGCAACTCGCTGCCGGGCACAATTCCCAGCCGCCCTGACAGGCCGCCATTGATCTCGAGCACCGCCTTGATATCAGGGCTACCGCCAAAAATAGGGGTCTCGTCATGGGGGATGGCGTTGGCATGGACTTTCACCACCGTCCCGCTCGCATCGACAAAAATCATATCGAGGGGAATCAGCGTGTTTTTCATCCAAAAGCCAACTTGCTTCGGTTCGGGATATACAAAAAGCATACCCGCGCTTTGGGCCAGGCTCTCGCGATTCATCAGGCCCTGGGCGCGCTCATCCGGCTCGTCCGCCAATTCGATCGTGAAGCGTGCCTGCCCCCAATCGCCGCGCAATGTCACCTGATCGTCGGCGCAAGGTCCGGCCACAGCCGCTCCTGCGCTCAGAATAAATGCCGCGGCAATCAGCCCTCGGACACATCCTCGGAGTCCGCCCGCACCACCGCTCCAACCGCACTTTCCCATCCACACACCTCCGTGGCCATGCGGCCGCGTTTACCTTCGATGACACGTATGGCCAGCGCCTCGCCCGGTTGCAAGTCCGCAAGGCCCGAGCGACGCAGCACTTCTACGTGAACAAACACATCTTGGCTGCGCCCGAATGTGTTGGCAAAGCCGAATCCCTTGCCCCTGTCGAACCATTTGATCCGTGCAGGCTCCAGCTTGGCGTTGGCGATCAGGGCAGGATCAATATCGTCGAGATCAGCCATCGTGCTGGCGGTGATGCCCTCGGGCGGCTCGATCTGGTGGACCGCGACGGCCTGAACCCCTCGCGTGGTATCTTGCACGTCGATCTCAACGCTCGCGTCATCAGCGACCGAGCTTTGTCCGAAATTACGCAGCACATTGGCATGCAGCAAGATGTCGGGTCCCCCCTCATCCGCGACAACGAACCCAAATCCCTTGACCGGGTCAAACCACTTTACGCGGCCTTTGATTTTGCGAATGGATTGCTCCATGACCAGCGCCTATTTTCCACGCCGCAAGCTACCCCAAGCGACCTCGTCAGCTTGGATCATTCACCATTGAGTTGCAAGGCCCAGACGCCAATAATTTAAGGCGATTGCATTTCACGTCGCGTGAGTTTCAGGGGTTTAAGCGTGTGATTTCCCAGTCAGATTGCGCTGTTTCACGACGCCAGACAAAACGATCATGCAGGCGAAAATCTCCGTCCGCCCAGAACTCGATTTCGCTCGGTGTGATCTTGAAACCGCCCCAAAATGGCGGGCGTGGCGGGTTGGTGCCGTGGCGTGCCGTGACCTTGGCCACCTCGGCCATCAGGGCCGTGCGCCCGCTCAGGGGGCGCGATTGCTCAGACGCCCAAGCGCCCAGCCGGCTCTTGAGCGAGCGCGAGGCATAGTATTCATCCGCCTCCGGTCCTTCAAAGCGCTCGACGGTGCCACGCACGCGAACTTGGCGGCGCAAGCTCTTCCAATGCATGACAAATGCGGCTTTTTCGGTCGCCTGCAGCTCCTGTCCTTTTGCGCTGTCGTAATTGGTGTAGAAAATGAACCCATCGGCGGCCACCTCCTTCAAGAGGACCATCCGCACGTTCGGCAGCCCCTCCGCATCGACGGAGGCCAGCGCGATCGCGTTGGGGTCGTTCACCTCCGTTGCCTCCGCCTCGGTCAGCCAGCGGCGGGCGATCTCGAACGGGTCGCCGCCACCAAATTTTCCACTTCGGTCACTCATCTTGCTCTCCTGCTTTCATATACGCGCGTGCGAATCGCCGGCCATGCGGGCCTTGATGGTCCAAGGGCGTTCGCTTATGGATCAATCGAGCACCAAGGATGGGTCGGGGACAGCACATGTCAAATCAACTAATGGCCGGTAAGCGCGGCCTTATCATGGGCCTTGCCAATGATAAATCAATCGCATGGGGCATCGCCAAGGCCTGCGCCGATGCAGGGGCCGAAATGGCCTTCACCTATATGGGCGATGCCTTCAAGAAACGGGTCGAGCCTCTGGCCGCCCAAATCGGCGTGGAGCATCTGTTTGATTGCAACGTCTCGGACCCTGCCTCGATCGACACGGCCTTTGCCGAGATCGAGCGGGTCTGGGGCAAGATCGACTTTCTCGTGCATGCCATCGGGTTCTCCGACAAGAACGAATTGCGCGGACGTTATGTCGACACCAGCCGCGACAACTTTCTGATGACCATGGATATCAGTTGCTACAGCTTCACCGCCGTGGCCCAGCGCGCCGAAAAGCTTATGACGGATGGCGGCTCAATGCTGACGCTCACCTATTACGGTGCCGAGCAGGTCATGCCGCATTACAACGTCATGGGCGTGGCCAAAGCCGCGCTTGAGGCATCCGTGAAATATCTGGCCGAGGATCTGGGCCGCCAAGGTATCCGCGTCAACGCGATCTCCGCCGGACCGATCAAGACATTGGCCGCCAGCGGCATTGGTGATTTCCGCTATATCCTGAAATGGAATGAACTGAACTCGCCCCTACGCCGGAACGTGACCATCGACGATGTGGGCAAATCCGCACTCTACCTGCTCAGCGATCTTGGCTCGGGCGTCACAGGCGAGAACCTGCATGTCGACGCGGGGTATCACATCGTCGGGATGAAGGCCGTGGACGCCCCCGATATCGACGCCGCAAAGGGCTGAGGCCCCCGGATCAAAAGTCAGACCCAGAGAAGGCCGCGCCATGACCGATCCCCTGCCCCATGAAAAAGGCTTCCATGTCAGCTGGGATCAGCTGCACCGCGATTCGCGCAACCTCGCATTGCGATTGGACGCGATCGCACCGACAGGCGGCTGGCGCGCTGTGGTCGCCATCACGCGCGGTGGCATGGCGCCCGCAATGATCGTCGCGCGCGAGTTGGATATTCGCACCGTCGATACGATCAGCGTCAAAAGCTATGACCACCAGACCCAGTCCGAAGCGCAGGTTGTCAAATCCCCCGATATGGACCTGATCGGCGACGGGGCAGGCATCCTCGTGGTCGATGATCTGGTCGATACCGGCCGCACGTTGAAAGTGGTGCGGGCACTTATGCCCAAGGCGCATATCGCGACCGTATATGGCAAGCCGATGGGCCTCAGCCTTGTGGACACATTCGTGGGTGAGGTGGCACAGGACAGCTGGATCTACTTCCCGTGGGACATGGCGCTGCTTTATGTGGCCCCCTACCGGGGTGACTGAGGCTCCGATCACTTTCAAGAGACTGACGTAAAACCGATCCGCGTTTGAGGGCTTTGCACATGAATTTCACCGGCCGCACCGCCGCCACGTTTTTCCCGCCCGTTATGGAGGCACGCCGCTGGCTTGATGGTGTGACGCAGCCTCCGGGCCGCCCCCTGATCAACGTGAGCCAAGCGGCCCCCGTGGACCCGCCCCCCGAGGCGCTACGCCGGGTCATCGCCGAGGCCGCGATGAACACGCCAGAGGCGCATCTTTACGGCCCCGTTCTGGGGCTTGACGGCTTGCGCACCGAGGTGGCCACGCAGTGGAACGCAGGCTATGGCGCGTCGCTCACGCCTGCCAATGTCGGCATCACATCGGGCTGCAATCAGGCGTTTTGCGCCATGATCTCCACGCTTTGTGCCGAGGGCGATGAGGTGATCCTGCCCACCCCTTGGTATTTCAATCACAAGATGTGGCTGGATATGACCGGGGTGCACTCCGTGCCTTTGCAAACCGGCGAAGATCTGCTGCCCGACCCCGAGACCGCCGCGGCTCTCATCACGCCACGCACCCGCGCCATCGTGCTGGTCACGCCCAACAATCCCGGCGGGGTGGAATATCCCGCGAGCCTCGTGCGCGCGCTTTATGAGGTCGCCAAGGCGCACGGAATCGCGCTGATCATCGACGAGACATACCGCGATTTCGACGCCCGCTCCGGCGCGCCACATGATTTGTTACAGGATGCGGATTGGGGCGAGACCCTGATCCAGCTTTACTCCTTCTCCAAGGCCTACCGTCTGACGGGGCACCGCGTGGGCGCAATGGTCGCCTCAGAGGCACGCATGGCCGAGGCCGAGAAATTCCTCGACGCGGTCGCCATATGCCCCAACCAGTTGGGCCAGATCGCAGCGCTCTGGGGGATGCAAAACCTCGGGCAATGGCTGTCAGGTGAGCGGGCCGAGATCCTCGACCGCCGCGCCGCGATCGAGGAGGCCATGCCGCGCCTGAGCGCAAAAGGCTGGCGGCTTCTGGGATGTGGCGCGTATTTTGCCTATATGGAGCATCCGTTCGATATGCCATCGGACGTGTTGGCCCAGCGGCTGGTGGCGGAAGCGGGTGTGCTTTTGTTGCCCGGCACGATGTTCACCCCCGAAGGCGACGCGGCGGGCAAACGCCAGCTTCGCGTGGCCTTCGCCAATGTGGACCGCGCCGGGATCGACACGCTTTTCACCCGGCTGGAGGGGCTGGGCTGGCCCCTTGCCCCGGGCTATACCAGCACGTAAGTAACACTGCATAGGCGGGAAAAACCGCCAAAAGATCACGGCAACAGGGGGCCGCGCGTCATGAAGGGCAAAAGCAGTATTTCAAAATCCGCCATGTGGGTTCTGATGGGTCTCTTGATCCTCGGGCTTGCTGGGTTCGGCGTGACCAATCTTGGCGGCAATATCACCCGCGTAGGATCCGTCGGCGAGGCCGAGATCAGCGTCACCGACTATGCGCAGGCGTTGCGCTCGGAGATCAACGCGGCGCAGTCAGAGGCCGGGCGCGCCATCTCCTTCCCCGAAGTGCAGGCGGCGGGTCTTGATGATCAAATCCTCGCGCGTCTGGTGGCTGAGGCCGCTCTGGATGATGAGACCCGCAAGATGGGCATTTCCGTCGGCGATGAAATCCTGCGCGAGCAAATCCTTGTTATCCCTGCGTTTCGTGGCATGGACGGCACGTTCAACCGCGAGGCCTACCGCTTTGCGCTGGACCAAGCCGGGCTGAACGAGGCGCAGTTCGAGCAAAACATCCGCGACGAGACCGCCCGCACGATTGTCCAAGGTGCCGTCATCTCGGGCGTGAGCGCGCCCGATGCCTATACCGACACGCTTTTGCGCTATATCGCCGAAGAGCGTGACATCACCTTTGCCACATTGGATCGCGGCGATCTGGTCACCGGCCTGCCTACGCCCACCGAGGCCGATCTGCGCGCCTACCACCAATCCAACCTGCCCGATTTCACCACACCTGAGGTGAAGCAGATCACCTATGCGTGGCTCACGCCCGAGATGATCATCGACGATGTCGAGGTCGACGAGGCCAGCCTCCGCGAAGCTTACGAGGCCCGCCTGCCCGAGTTTCAGCAACCCGAGCGGCGTCTGGTCGAGCGTCTGGTCTATCCTGACGCCGCCGCTGCCGAGGCCGCTCTTGCTGCGTTGGACGCAGGCAGCAGCTTTGAAGATCTGGTGGAAGAGCGTGGGCTGACCCTCACGGATGTGGATATGGGGGATGTAGCGCTGGACGAGCTTGGCAATGCGGGCCTGCCCGTTTTTGCGGCTGAGACTGGCGATATTGTCGGGCCCGCCGAGACATCGCTAGGCCCGGCTCTGTTCCGGATCAACGCCGTGCTTCAGGCGCAAAACACCAGCTTTGAAGAGGCCGAGCCGCTGCTGCGGGCCGAGCTAGCGAGCGACCGCGCAGCCCGTGTGATCTTGGGTGCCGTGGACGGCGTTGACGACCTGTTGGCGGGGGGTGCTACACTCGAAGAAGTGGGTGCCGAGACCGAAATGCGCACCGGAACGATTGAATGGCACCCCGGCGTGAGCACGGATATCGCCGGCTATGAGGGCTTCCGCGAGGCGGCCGCCGCCGTGCAGCTGGGCGATTTCCCGGAGGTGGGTTCGCTTGAGGATGGCGGCATCTTTGCCCTGCGTCTCGATGCCGTGGCCGAGCCTGCCGTGCAGCCTTTCGAGGATGTGCGGGACGCGGTGCAGCAAGGCTGGACCACCGAGGCCATCACAGAGGCGCTTCGCGCAGAATCCGCCACGACCGTTGCCGCGCTCGAAGATGGCGCCAGCTTTGAGGAGCAAGGCCTCGAGCCGCAAGTGACCGAGGCCCTCACGCGGCGCGGCTTCCAGCCCGGCACGCCGGTCTTGTTCATCGAGACGGTGTTCGGCCTTGAGCCCGGTGATGTGGCCATTCTGGAGGGCGAGGGCACCGGGCGTCTGTTCATCCTGCGGCTTGATGCCGTGCGCGCGCCCTCACAAGAGGATGAGGAACTGGCCCAGCTGCGCCGTGCGCTCGCAGATGCCGCCGCCGCCGACTTGAGCCAGGATCTCTATCAGGCACTGGCCAATGATATTCGCGGTCGCGCCGGGATCGAGATTGACCAACAAGCCCTCAACGCCGTGCATGCCAATTTCCGCTAAGCTCCGGCTGAGAAAGAGACTGATCCCTTGGACCTGACCCCTTCACTCGATACGTTCGCCACCGGGTTCAATGCCGGAAAAGCGCAGGTAGTCTACACCCGCCTCGCCGCCGATCTCGACACGCCTGTGTCATTGATGCTGAAACTGACCAGCGCCGCGCCCGATGCGTTCATGCTGGAATCGGTGACAGGCGGCGAAGTGCGCGGACGCTACTCAATCATCGGGATGAAGCCAGATCTCATTTGGCAGTGCCACGGCGACACAAGCCGCATCAACCGCGAGGCGCGCTATGACAGTGCCGCGTTCGAGGCGCAGTCCGGCGCGCCGCTCGACAATCTGCGCGCGCTTATTGGCGAAAGCCGGATTGATCTGCCGGAAGACCTGCCTGCCGCCTCTGCGGGGCTCTTTGGCTATCTTGGCTATGACATGATCCGTCTGGTGGAGCATCTGCCCGATGTGAACCCCGACCCCCTGGGCCTGCCCGATGCGGTGATGATGCGGCCCTCGGTCGTGGCTGTTCTGGATGGTGTGAAGGGCGAGGTAATCGTGGTGGCCCCCGCATGGGCGCAGCCGGGCCTCTCAGCCAAGGCCGCCTATGCGCAGGCCGCCGAGCGTGTCATGGACGCTGTGCGCGATCTGGAGCGGGCCCTGCCGCAGGCCAGCCGCACGATGGGCGAGGCGCATGAGGACGCGCCACCGGTCTCAAACTTTACCAAGGACGCCTACAAGGCCGCCGTGGAGCGCGCCAAGGATTACATCCGCGCGGGCGATATCTTTCAGGTCGTGCCCTCCCAGCGCTGGACCCAGCCGTTTCGCCAGCCGCCCTTCTCGCTCTACCGCAGTTTGCGCCGCACCAATCCCTCGCCGTTCATGTTCTATTTCAACTTCGGCGGGTTTCAGGTGATTGGCGCCAGCCCCGAAATCCTCGTCCGCGTGTTTGGGGATGAGGTCACGATCCGCCCGATCGCAGGGACCCGCCCGCGTGGTGCCACGCCCGAAGAGGACCGCGCCTTTGAGGCCGATCTTCTGGCCGACCAAAAGGAGTTGGCCGAGCATCTCATGCTACTGGATCTGGGCCGCAACGACACCGGCCGCGTCAGCAAGATCGGCACAGTGCGCCCGACCGAGGAATTCATCATCGAACGTTACAGCCACGTGATGCATATCGTCTCCAACGTAGTGGGGGAGTTGGCCGAGGATCAGGACGCGCTCTCGGCTCTGCTGGCGGGTCTGCCTGCTGGCACCGTCTCGGGCGCGCCCAAAGTCCGCGCGATGGAGATCATCGATGAGCTTGAGCCGGAAAAGCGCGGTGTCTATGGCGGCGGCGTGGGGTATTTCAGCGCGAATGGCGACATGGACGTCTGCATCGCGCTGCGCACCGCTGTGGTGAAGGATGAAAATCTTTATATTCAGGCCGGTGGCGGCGTTGTCTATGACAGCGACCCCGAGGCGGAATATATGGAAACGGTGCATAAATCGAACGCCATCCGCCGGGCTGCCGCCGATGCCGCGCGTTTCAGCGGCGGAGGCAACGGCTGAGCCGGACTTGATACGCATCAAAGATCGGAACGGGAATCACCTTTAGACAGGCGGTGTACACTTGGAACGCCTCTTGGAAAGGACCTCTCTATATTTCCCATGAACCGTCTGATTGCCGCACCGGCCTTTGCCTTCGCGCTCGCGCTCAGCCTGCCAGCCGCCACCATTGCCAGCCCATTGATCGAAAGCGCGGTCGCCGCCGACAGCGTCCCGGAGAGCAAGCAAACCATACCCGCACTCTATGTTACCGCCGCCGAGGCAGCGGAGGTTCTGGCCGCGCGTGACGATATCCTCCTCATTGACGTGCGCACCCCCGAAGAGACCATGCTGGTGGGTTACCCGGATGCGGCCGATGTGAATATTCCCTTTCTCCTGCTCGATCCCCATCACAAGCTGAATGAGAAAGGCTCTTATGTCATGGCGCCCAACCCGCGCTTCGCCGATGCGGTGCGGACCTATCTCGACGGGCGCGCGCCTGCCGCTGTCCTTGTGATGTGCCGCTCCGGCGGGCGCAGCGCCAAGGCGGTGGACGCTCTCGTCGCAGCCGGGCTGGATGTGCCGCTCTATTCCGTTCTCGACGGGTTCGAGGGTGATAAAGACGCCGAGGGCCGCCGCAGCGTGAATGGCTGGAAGAATAACGGCGCGCCCTGGGGCACCAAGATCGCGGCCGGGTTCCTGCAAGGGGTGGACTAACCCCGGCGGGGCGTTGCATCAGGAACCATGAGTAGGCTGATCCTTTTCAACAAACCCTACGGCGTGCTGTCGCAATTCACCGACAAGGGCATGGCGGGCAATCCGCGCGCAACCCTGTCGGATTTCATCGACCTGCCCGGCGTCTACCCCGCCGGGCGGCTTGATCGCGATAGCGAGGGCCTGTTGCTTCTGACAGATGATGGAAAACTTCAGGCCCGCATTGCCGACCCCAAGTTCAAAGCGCCCAAGACCTATCTGGTGCAGGTAGAAGGCCTGCCCGATGCGACAGCCCTCGAGGCTCTGGCGCGCGGTGTGACTCTCAAGGATGGTCCCACACGGCCCGCTCAGGTCCGCCGGATCGATCCACCCGACCTCTGGCCCCGCGACCCGCCCGTGCGCTTTCGCAAATCCGTGCCGGATACGTGGATCAAGGTGACGCTCACCGAGGGGCGCAACCGTCAGGTCCGGCGCATGACCGCCCATGTGGGACATCCCACGTTGCGCCTTGTGCGCTGGCGGATTGGGGACTGGTCCTTGGACGCCCTCGCCCCCGGCACATGGCGCGCGGCGTGAGCGCGCCTCAATACTTTCCTATGGCGACTTTGCTCAGCGTTTCCAGCACCTTGCCCGCGCCATCCACCGCGCGCAAATCAACGGTGTAGCGGTTGCCTCTCCCACCCGAGCAGGGTGGCAGATAGCCGGGGCTGGCGTATTTGCCCTTACCCCGTGCCGCCTTGATCACCTGCGCACCCGCAGGAAGCTTGGCCGTCATCCCCGGCACCGCCGGAAGCTTGGCCGTGCTGCCGCTCACAGGAAAACCGATACGCCCGTGCCCACCGTTTTTTGGACAGCGGCTGGTAGCTCAGATCGTTGAAATCGGCAATGATCCATTTGGTCCCTTGCGGGATGCCCGACACCTGCATCGGCGGCGTGCTTCCGTTAACACTATGAAACTTGCATTGCTGGCACGCAGGCACGCGCGCCCCGTCCCACCCGCCGGAAAGCTGCACCGACATTTCAGCCGTGGCCATGCCCGAACTCATGAGCAGCGCCATCGCCGCAGTTTTCATCTTCATTATGGTTCCTCCTCTTATCGGGTCGCCACACGACCCGGTCGATCTCTACTCAGTTCCGCTCGTCAAAACCGCCGAAATCGGTGCAAGGGCCACGCTGCTGGCGCGGTCCTGCAGGCCCCAGAGTAAGAGCGCGCTGATCGTGTCCGCGCGCAAACGGCCCAGCATGATCACGCCACCCTCCTCCCGACTTGCCTTGAACGCCGCCTGATCCAGAAACCGCCGGATCACCTTTGCGTCCTGCCCGCTGCTGTCAAAATCGCGGAACACAGCGCCCACCGGCACCCCCTCGCGCGAAATCAGCTTTTGCGCCGTGTCGAGCCCATTTGGAAACAGCACCAGCCCGTGGCCACTCTCGTTCAGGATCGAGGCCAGCTGCTCGCTCACCTCCCGCCCCGCTTGCAGACCTGTGGTGGTGCCTTCCAGAACCGCGACCGCCTCGGGCACAGCGGCGAGCACAGTCTGCAGGGTAACTTCCGTATCCACTGCCTGTGCCCCTGCGGGAAGGTCCGCCAGCGCCATGACCTCAAACCCTTTGTCGCGGTAGCCCCGCATCGCCTCGCTCGCGCCGGGGGCGACCGCATCCACAGCGAACGTCAGCGGGTATGGAAAGCTCGCCAGCGCGTCCACGCCAATGGGCGAGGACCCATCATCAATCAGGACAATCGACATGAGCGGCTTGCCCTCGGGATTGTCGAACGGCACGGCAAACGCCTCGATCGCAGGCCGCGGGGCCTCGCTGCCTGTCTGCGCTTGCGCCGCGGCCTCGGGCTCAGCCTCAGGCTCGGGCTCAGGATCCCCTACGGCGGGCAGACGCCCGGTCTGCACATCCTCGGCAAGGTTGCCGATGGTGCTGGTATTCTCTTCCGGTGCGGGCGCTTGCTCTGGCGTCTCCAAAGCCTCGGGGATCAGAGCTGCAATTTCTTCGTCGGCGCTCTGGGTCTCGGGGCGTTCGGCCGCAGGGGTCTCCACCTCAGTGGTTTCAATCTCCGCCTCCACAGGTGCGGCCTCCTCAGGCATCTGCTCGGCCGCGGGAAACGCCTCTGCCTCGGCCTGTGGCAAAGCGGGCTGTGCAGGCTCGGCCGAGATCGACAGATCTTCCTCCGCGCCCTGCTCCACCATCTCGGGTGCTGCCATCTCGGGGCTTTCTTCCTGCAGCACGATACCGGAATCTGACGCCGCATCCGGCGCACTCAGATCAGCCTGACCATCGCCCACGTCCGGCTGTGCGACAGGAGCGGTTGCGCCCTCATCCAGAACCAGAGCATCAGGTTCCGGCGCGGTCACCGGGGCCGCTTGCCCGGTCTCCATGGCATCGCTTTGCAAATCCGGCAGCTGCGCCGGGCTGTCGTCGCGACCTTGCGCAAACCCGCTGCCGGCAGGCACGTCCGGCAGCGCCGATGCTGGCGCACCCCGATCCGGTGGCGGCGCGATCACCGATACCGCCCCCAAGCCCACACTCGACACAACCGTGCCAGCCAACAGACCTACAATCAAACTGCGTGCCACGCGCCTCGCCCCTTCTTCTCTCAAGGCCCTGACGGCCCTTTTTCCACCCCTGCGCCCTTGACGGTCCGGCGCAAGCCTGAACAAGTATACCGCGACCGGGCCCTGTGCCTCCAGCCCCCAATCAATGTGAATGGCAAGATGCTGCTTTTGATCGATAACTATGACAGTTTTACCTACAATCTCGTGCATTACGTGGGCGAGCTTGGGGCCGATGTGGTCGTGCGGCGCAACGATGCGCTGAGCGTAGACGAGGCGATGGCGATGAAGCCCGCCGGTATCTTGCTCTCGCCCGGACCGTGCGATCCCGATCAGGCGGGGATCTGCCTTGGCCTCACGAAGGCGGCGGCAGAGGCGAAAATCCCGCTTTTGGGGGTTTGTCTGGGCCATCAGACCATTGGACAGGCCTTTGGCGGCAAAGTGGTGCGCCACTCGGAGATCGTGCATGGCAAGATGGGCCAGATGCATCACGAGGGCAAAGGCGTGTTTGCGGGCCTGCCCTCACCTTTTGAGGCCACGCGCTATCACAGCCTCGTGGTGGAGCGCACGAGCCTGCCCGACGTGCTCGAGGTCACGGCCGAGCTTGAGGATGGCACCATCATGGGCCTGCAACACCGCAGCCTGCCCATCCAAGGCGTGCAGTTTCACCCCGAATCAATTGCGTCCCAGCACGGCCACGCCTTGTTGAAGAATTTCCTGGATGTGATGGCAGTGCCCGCATGAGCGACCGGCTCAAACCCCTGATCGGCGCGGCCGCGGACCGTGCGCTGAGCCAATCCGAGGCCGAGGAGGCGTTTGGCATCCTCTTTGACGGCGAGGCCACGCCGAGCCAGATCGGCGGCTTTCTGATGGCGCTGCGCACGCGCGGCGAGACGGTGGATGAATACGCCGCCGCCGCCGCCGTGATGCGCGCCAAATGCCTGCCCGTGCGCGCGCCGGAGGGGGCGATGGACATTGTCGGCACCGGGGGCGACGGCAAAGGCACGCTCAACATCTCCACAGCTACCGCCTTCGTGGTGGCGGGCGCGGGTGTGCCGGTCGCCAAACATGGCAACCGCAACCTCAGCTCCAAATCCGGCGCAGCAGACGCGTTGAGCCAGATGGGTATCAACGTGATGATCGGCCCGGATGTCGTTGAAAAGGCGCTTCAATCCGTGGGCATCGCCTTTATGATGGCGCCTATGCATCACCCGGCAATGGCCCATGTGGGCCCCGTGCGCGCAGAGCTCGGGACCCGCACGATCTTCAACATTCTCGGTCCGTTAACCAACCCCGCAGGCGTCAAACGCCAACTCACCGGCGCGTTTTCACGCGACATGATCCGCCCCATGGCCGAGACCCTCGGCCGATTGGGGTCCGAGCGCGCATGGCTCGTGCATGGCAGCGACGGCACCGATGAACTGTCCATCACCGGCGTAAGCTGGGTCGCGGCGCTCAACACCGATGGGAGCGTGACCGAGCATGAGGTGCATCCCGAGCAGGCCGGCCTGCCCGTGCATCCGTTCGAGGCTATCCTTGGTGGCGCTCCTGCACAGAACGCGGCGGCGTTTCGTGCCCTTTTGGACAGCGCACCCGGCGCCTACCGCGACGCTGTGCTGCTGAACGCGGCGGCCGCATTGGTGGTGGTCGAGGCCGCACCAGACCTCAAAACAGGGGCAGAGATGGCCCGCACGAGCATCGACAGCGGCGCCGCGCGCGCCAAGATCGAGCAACTGGCCAAAATCACATCGGAGGCGACATGAGCACCCCCACGATTCTCGACAAGATCAAGGCCTACAAGCTGGAAGAGATTGCCGCAGACAAGGCCTCAGTGCCGCCCGAGGAGATGGACGCGCGCGCGGCGGACGCGCGACCTGTGCGCCCGTTCAAAGACGCCCTTCTGGCGGCCTCAAAACAGGGCTATGGCCTGATCGCCGAGATCAAGAAAGCGAGCCCCTCCAAGGGGCTCATCCGCGAGGATTTCGATCCCGCCACGCTGGCTGCTGCCTACGCAGAAGGCGGGGCCGCCTGCCTCAGCGTTCTCACCGACACGCCCAGTTTCCAAGGCGCGAAAGAGTTTCTGACCCAAGCGCGCGAGGCCTGTGATCTGCCCGTTCTGCGCAAGGATTTCATGTATGACACCTATCAGGTGGCCGAGGCCCGCAGCCTCGGGGCTGATTGCATCCTGATCATCATGGCCAGTGTTTCGGACGCACAGGCGCTGGAGCTTGAAGAGGCAGCGATCGCCTGGGGCATGGACGCCTTGATCGAGGTGCATAACCAGGAAGAGCTTGAGCGGACAAGCCATTTGAAATCGCCAATGATCGGGATTAATAACCGTAATCTCAATACGTTCGAGGTCACTCTTGAGACAACACGCTTGCTTGCCCGGATGGTCCCGCCCGAGCGGATCATCATCAGCGAAAGCGGGCTGGAGCGGCGCGAGGATCTGGCCGATATCGCCCGCTACGGCGCGCGCTGCTTTCTGATCGGCGAGACATTGATGCGCGCCGAAGATGTGACCTTGGCCACGCGGATGCTCTTGTCGGACCCGCTCACTTCGGGTGGCATGTGATGGCGGGTCTCACGCATTTCGATGGCAAGGGTGACGCGCATATGGTGGACGTGTCTGGCAAGGCCGTGACGGACCGGGTCGCATCAGCGGCCTGCCACATCAAGATGGCCCCAGAAACCTTTGATATCATTTCTGAAGGCCGCGCCAAGAAAGGCGATGTTCTGAGCGTCGCACGCCTCGCCGGGATCATGGGGGCCAAGCGCACAGCCGATCTAATCCCGCTCTGTCATCCGCTCCCCATTGCCAAGGTCGCAGTGGAGCTGACCCTCGATCCCGACCTGCCCGGCGTGCAGATCGAGGCCACGGTCAAGACCACGGGCCAAACCGGGGTGGAGATGGAGGCGCTCACCGCCGCCTCTACCGCCGCGCTCACCGTCTATGACATGGCCAAGGCCGTGGACCGCGCCATGGAAATTGGCGGCTTGCGCGTGATCCTGAAAGACGGCGGAAAATCAGGGCGGTATAGCGCGGAATGAATGCGGAATGATCTCTGTCGAGACAGCCCTCGCGCATCTCTTTGAGCTCGTCGAGCCCTTCCCCACCGAGACGGTGCCGTTGACCGAGGCCGATGGCCGCGTGCTGGCCGCTTCGGTGACGGCGGCGCGGGATCAACCCCCTTTCGCGGCCTCGGCGATGGATGGGTATGCGGTGCACGACGCGCAGGCCCGACCCGGCGCGAAATTTACCGTGATCGGCGAGGCTGCGGCAGGGCACCGATTTGATGGCAAAACCGGCCCGTCCGAGGCGGTGCGCATCTTTACGGGCGCGCCCCTGCCCGAGGGCTGCGACCGCGTGATCATCCAGGAGGATGTGACCCGCGAGGGCAATGTCATCACTCTGAACGACGCGCTTGATGCGGGGCCTTACGTGCGACCTTCGGGGGGGGATTTCACCCAAGGGACGCAGTTCCCTGCGCCGCGCCGTCTCGGCCCCCATGACATCGCCCTTCTGGCAGCGATGAACGCAGGCGAGGTGCAGGTAACACGCCGCCCAAGTGTGGCCATTCTCGCCACCGGCGACGAGCTTGTCATGCCCGGCGAGATACCCGGCCCCGATCAGATCATCGCGTCCAATTCGCTCGGCCTCGCCGCCATGGTGCGTGCGGAGGGGGGCGAGGCCCGGCTCTTGCCGATTGCGCGCGATACGGAGGCTTCTCTGCGAGCGGCACTCGATCTGGCGCAGAGCGCGGATCTCATCGTCACCATTGGTGGTGCCTCCGTGGGCGATCATGATCTGGTGGGCAAGGTGGCAGGCGAGATGGGGCTGGATCGCGCGTTTTATAAGGTTGCGATGCGGCCGGGAAAACCGCTCATGGCGGGGCGGATCGGCGGGGCGGGGCTTTTGGGTCTCCCCGGCAATCCTGTCTCAGCCATGGTCTGCGGGCACGTTTTCTTGCGACCAATGCTGCGTGCGATGCTGGGGCTTGGGGCCGCCCCCGCCCCGAGACGCAGCGCGCCATTGGCCTGCGATCTGCCGCCAAACGGGCCGCGCGAGCACTACATGCGCGCGGTGCTGCGCGATGGCACGATCCGCCCTGCCCCCCGTCAGGACAGCGCCCTTCTCAGCGTTCTGGCAGAGGCCAACTGCCTTATGATCCGCCCTGCCGGCGAAGGCCCAAAGGCTCTGGGCGCGGCAATGGACTATATCCTGCTCTAAAACACGCCGCTAAAGGCGTTGACACAAAACAAGAACATGACTAGAACAAACCCTAACCACAATCATGGGAGGGTGCGGCATATGCTGACCAAGAAACAGCTCGATCTGCTTGAATTCATCAACAAATGCGTTCAGCGGGACGGGGTGCCGCCCAGTTTTGATGAAATGAAGGATGCGCTTGATCTGCGCTCCAAATCCGGGATCCACCGGCTGATCACGGCGCTGGAGGAACGGGGGTTTATCCGGCGTCTCGCGCACCGCGCCCGTGCGCTTGAAATCGTGAAACTGCCTGAGGCAATGGGCGGCACCCCGGCCCATGGCTTCCAGCCCCGCGTGATTGATGGCGACCGGCCCATGACAGCTCAGCCGGCCAATGCCCAACCTGTGGAGGCGATCCACGCGATGGAGCTGCCGATGATGGGCCAGATCGCCGCCGGTGTGCCGATCGAGGCCATTCAGCATGCCTCGCACAACGTGGCGGTGCCCGGTGCGATGGTCGCGGGGCCCGGTGAGCATTATGCGCTTGAAGTGAAGGGCGATTCGATGATCGATGCCGGTATCAATGACGGCGATGTCGTGGTGATCCGCGAGACACAGGTCGCTGACAATGGCGATATCGTTGTGGCCCTCGTCGAGGATCACGAGGCCACGCTCAAGCGGTTTTACCGTCGCGGCGAGGCCATCGCGCTTGAAGCAGCCAACCCGGCCTACGAGACACGCGTTTTGCCCAGCGACAAGGTGAAGGTTCAGGGCAAACTGGTCGGCCTGATCCGCACTTACTGAGCGCCGCGCGGCCCGGCCCGGTCGCGCCGCACCTCCCACGAGTTCCAGAGCCGCGCGCCAGTCACATCGCGCGCGGTGATCAGCTTCAGGCCCTCTGCCCCGCCATAAATGGCGATTGCGCCAGTTTCGCGAAGGCTGGCCGGGCCAATCACAGTGCAGTCCAACCCGTCGGGCGGCGGGTTGTTGAAGACGAGAATATCGCTTCTTGCGCAATCGCTGAATTCTGCGGCGGCCTTTTTCCCGCGAATGTTACGGATCGTGACGTCCCCCAAGGATACTGGCTCGGGCCAGCGTGCGGCCGCGGTGATCTGGTCGGCCTTGTCGCCATCATTCTCCAGCCATGTCATGGCAACGAAGCCCGCCCCGCGTGGCGCGCTCAGCGCGCGGCCCTCCGACGTCATGATCCCGACCAACCCGCCCGTGTCCGCGATCAGGACATTGGGCCGCTCTGCCTGTGTCCAGAGCAGCATTGCAAGAACTGCGGGCACAGCCCCCAGCAACCGTGCCCGCCCCTGCCAGAGCACGGCAAAAAGCGCCCCCAAGGCCAGCATCGGCAACACCTGAGGCCCTGGCGTCATCACCGTGCCGCGCGCGCCATCCAGCCCAGCGGTCCAATGCGCCACGGCCAATATCCAATCCAGCCCCAGCCCCATGATCCATAGCCCGATCCAATCGAGGCCCAGCGGCAAAAGGCATACCGCCAGCACGGCAGCGGGCATGACCAAAGAGCCCATGAGCGGCACGCTGGCGAGATTGGCGATCAGGCCGTAATGGGCGAACTGGTTGAAATGGGCCGCGGCGATGGGCGCGGTGGCGATGCCCGCGATGAAGGACGATATGAAGACGGCCGCCACTGGCTTCATCCAACGTGGCCCCGGCGGCAGGTTGTAGTCGCGCATCAGGGCGAACACGGCGATGAGCGCTGTTGTGGCGGCGAAGGACATCTGAAACCCCGGTCCCATCAGCGCCTCGGGCCGCAAAAAGAGCACGATCAAGGCCGCCAACGCCACCGCCCGCAAAGAAAACGCCCGCCGGTTCAGCATCACCGCCACGAGCACGACTGCGACCATTATGAACGCCCGCTCGGTCGCGATGGAGCCACCCGAGAGGCCCATATACATCGCCGCTACTATGAGTGCGAGCCCAGCCGCCCAAGGCTTCACCTGCACCCGCAGCGCCAGCCATGGGATCGCGGCGAAACCATAGCGCAATGCCGCAAAGACGAACCCAGCCAAAAGCCCCATGTGAAGGCCCGAAATGGCCAGCAAATGCGCGAGATTGGAGACGCGCAACGCCTCGATCGTCTCCTGCCCCATGCCGGAGCGATCCCCCGTCATAATGGCTGCGGCAAAGGCCCCCGCCTCGCCCGGAAGATTGGTCTGCACCCGCTCGGAAAGCCACATTCGGATTGCGAATAGCGGGCGTTTGCCATCGGGCGGCTCCAGCGCCATGAGTGGCACGCGGGTATAGCCCACGCCACCAATCTTGAGAAACCACGCATGGCGCTGAAAATCGAAGCCGCCGGGCTCGGTCGGACCGCTTGGGGGGGACAGATGCGCGGTCGTCATCACCCGGGCACCTGCACGCGGGGCCGCGCCACCCTCCTCGCCGTGCAGCGAAATCCGCACCCGTGTGGGTGTGCGCGACGGCCGGATATCGCGCAGCACCACCTGATCAAGGGTCACACGCACCGCATCCGATCCGGAGCGGTCGACATTCACCACGCGCCCCTCGACGGGGCCGTAGTAATGCCAGCCAAGCACCGGCCCCGACACGCTCTGCGCGCGCCATCCAGCCAGCACCACCCCCGCAGCAACAAGCGCGATACCGATAAAAACCGGGCCAAACGCTACTCCCGCCAACCGCGCCACGATCACGCAAAGCAAACCCGCCCCCGCCACGCCGCAAAGCGCTATCACAGAAGGCTCAAACCGCAGTGAGAAAAACAAACCGATGCCAACGCCCACGCAGACAGGTGCCCACCCGAAAAGGTGCCCACGCTGCACCAGCA
>JBASXE010000156.1:0-2660 GCA_049276875.1 Roseovarius sp.
CCCTCGTCCGATCAAGATCGGCGCGCGCGCCGTCGGGTGGGTCGAGGCAGACATAGCGGCATGGATCAATCAAAAGATCGACGCCGCAAAGCATGAGGGCAGCAAATGACGCCCTCAGCAATTTCGACAATCTCCACCCCCACCCTGCCAGAAGCCAGCCGCCAGATAGCTATGGGGTATCATGGGTCGCGAAGAGAGCGAGACGATGCCTATGTCGGCGAGATCGTCCGTCTTTCTGCCCGCCGCAGGATCATTATCGACCTTGGCGGGTCCCAATACATCGTTCAGAAAATGTTCGATGAGACCTCACATGGGGCGGTCTGGCGGGGCGTTAGCTATCACGCGACCCGTGACAGCCTGATGAGCCTCTGTGTGACCTCCCAGTGGCTGTCAGATCCGACGGTCACGGAGATCATCGCGGCCCTGCCTGAGTTGGCGAGCCTTTACGCCACCCAGATTGGTCGACCTGCAAATTAAAACCCGCACCGAGGAACGGCGCGGGCATGGTCGATGACAGCTGGCAGGCTGGCCTTGATCATACTCCAAAGCGCCGTCTCGGGCAAACAGCCGAGGCTAAGCATATGGCTAGCAAATCTCCACCAATAGCGCCTGACAAAGCCGAGGCTGCGAAATTCTTGGCCGCCCTTGATCCGTCCGCGCAGGAATTCACGTTCCAAAGCTTCGATGACAATAGTGACCGGAAATCTGCACGTCTTACGCAGGTTCTGCATGGTAGCCTTGACCAGCATTTTGAGACGCTGGCGGCGTTGTCTGCACAGGGCGCGGGCATTTTCGTGACCATCAACGAAACTGATGGACGCGGGCGCAAGGCGGAAAACGTCACCCGCGTTCGGGCTGTCTTTGTCGACACAGATGGAACGCCTCAAGAGCCGATCGAGGCTGCCCTTCCACACATCGTCGTGGAAAGCAGCCCCGGAAACTATCACGATTACTGGCTCGTGAAGGACTGCTCATTTGAAGACTTTAGACTGGCCCAGAAAAAACTGGCGGAGACCTATGGCAGTGACAGCAGCGTCAACGATCTTTCCCGCGTCTTGCGGCTGCCCGGCTTCCACCACCAAAAAATTGATAGTAAAAAAGGTCTTATCGGCACCCCTTACATGGTGCGGATGATCGACAGCACTGCGCATTTCGGCCCCGATCAATGGGCATTTCGCAAGGAGAAGATTGATCAAGCGCACGCGGCTAAGATGGCCGTTACATCGTCGCCGTCGACCTTAGCAGAGCGCGCGACGGCGGCCATACAGCCGCCCGCCGGGCACAAAGGGCCGATCATCGACTTGGGTGGCGCCAGCGCGTCCTATACGTCAACCGGCCCTTCCGAAGCCGAGGCGCATGAACTGCTGGGCTACCTTGATCCTGACATGCCTTACGAAGATTGGCTGAGCGTCCTGATGGCGCTGCACGACGCGGGCGACCATATGTTGCCGCTGGCGATCGAATGGTCATCTGAAGGCAGCAAGTTTCGGCCCGGTGAGATTGAGCGCAAATGGCGCGGCTTCACGCACGGTTCGGGCGTTGGCTGGCCGACAATCCCTGCAATGGCGCGCGACAACGGAGCGAACCTAGCTGAGATTGCACGGAAGCGCGCGACAGGCGCTGCTAACGCAACAGTTACAGCAGACATTGGTCAATACGGACCGACAGCGACACAACAAATGGCATTCCCTTTTGTACAAGTCGGCAGCCTACATTATCGCACCCCCGAGTATGTAATCGACGGCCTTCTTGAGACTGAGACGCTCGGCCTGATCTTCGGCGATCCGGGTTGTGGTAAGTCATTCTTGGCCGTGGACATTGCCGCCGCTGTCGCCACGGGCACCCCGTTTCATGGCCGTGCGACCAAGCAAGGAGCGGTTTTCTTTATTGCCGGAGAAGGACACAACGGGCTTGTTCGCAGATTTGCAGCATGGAGCAAAGCGCGCTCAACTTCTCTAGACGACGCGCCACTATTCAAGTCGGAGCGGGCGGCACAGTTTCTTGATGTGCCTAGCGCAAGCGCCGTGACTGATGCGGTATCGGGCTTAGCAGCTCAGCACGGAGCACCGGCCCTGATCATCATCGACACTTTGGCTCGTAACTTTGGCTCAGGCGACGAAAACAACACGCGGGACATGTCCGAGTTCGTTGTCGCCATCGATGACCTGAAAGCCCTTTTTCCCGGCTGTTCTGTTCTGATCGTCCACCACTCAGGCCACGCGGATAAGCAGCGTGCGCGCGGTGCCATGGCGCTGAAGGGCGCATTAGATGCTGAATACCGTGTCGAGAAGCCTGAAGACGGCGATCTGATACGGCTGATTTGCACTAAAATGAAAGACGCAGAGCAGCCCAAAGACATGGCGTTTAAGTTTGTGCCAGTTGCCCTTGGCGACGCGCAAAGCGCGGTTCTAGAGGCCACGGATGCTCCGGAGCGGCAGAAGAAACTGACGCCAACACAAGCACTAGCAGTATCGGCCTATCGGACAGCGGCTGACAAAAAGGGGCAGTGGAGCGGCGGAGCCTTTATGGGCGTCCATCTCAATGATTGGCGCTTAGCATTCTATGCCAAACATACCGGCGACAACACAGCTGCAAAGCGTAAAGCCTTCCTGCGCGCACGAAATGAACTGGTTGAGAAGCGCATATTCTACGTCCACAAC
>JBASXE010000157.1:0-2338 GCA_049276875.1 Roseovarius sp.
TACACCGCACTGCATGGAGGCTGACATGACCATATCCAAGCCCAACTCGGACCGGACCGTTGACCTAGTGTTGAAGGCACTGCGGGAGCGCCTGCCCAGATGATCTTGGCGCAGCTCACCGAGGACCGCCTGCGCGACGAAAACCAACTTGCCGCAATGAACCCGCCCCGGCTGGATGACTGCGCGGCGCTGGCGGGTGCTGTTATCCGGCAACGCGTGAAAGACCTGATTGCGATTCAGCGCGGCGCAAGCTCGGCCCAATGGTTCAGCCAACGGGGCATCGCAATGGACGCCGCGCGCTGGCTTATCACAGCTGGATGCGCTTGTGGTGACTTTTGTCGTGAAAGTGGAATGCCCCACCGCGGACGCGATTGAGGCGACGGGCTTCGTTGACATCCCCATCATGTTGAACGTCAAAGTCACCGAAGAACAGACGGCGCTGTGTGCCTTCATAGTTGCCAGTCTGCTGGAAGAACTCGCCGCTGGTGCTCACCGTTGTGTCATTGACCGCAAAGGTCCCGTCCACATCGAAGGCGACGTTGTTGCGGCTCACAACACCACTGTCGTCTTCTGCGGCTTGACCACTTTGAATAAACCGGGTGCGCGCATCACGGGTCATCCGCTGGTTGGCAGCAATCGTGCTTTGGAGGCTGCGGGCGGCTTCATCAACGACAACGGCGCGGATTTCTTCGCGATACTTGTCAAATTCAGACGCGGGAGACCCAGCTTGGACCTCGAACACATTCGATGCCGTGTTACCGTTACCAGCCGCATCATCAGCTACGTTCACAGCCACAGATACCGAAACGGTCTTGCCGAACTGCGGTGTGATGAGAAGCGTATAGCTCACTCCCGATCCGTTAAACGTGCCCTTGGTGCCGTTGGTCACCACCACGTCACCGACATCAAACAGGTCCGACCCACTCGAGACATCCTCCGAGAAGGTAAAGGTGACCGTGAAGTCATCCGTTACGATATCTGTGGGACCAGTGATCGTGACCGTAGGTGTTCCATCCCGGATGATCACATAGATCCTCGCCGCTCTGCCCTCTTCATGGCAAGATCGGTCTTTAGGGACATTCGGGAAGGGGCTCGAGCATGCTGATCTCTCTGCACAAGCAGGCGACGACCACGCCGAAGATACGGGCTGCGATCCAGGCAAGCACGGAGCCGGCGTGGGTTGTGGCCGAGCGCTACGGCATTTCCGAGCAGACGGTGTGGAAGTGGCGGGGTCGGGACGATGTCCACGACCGGAGCCACACGCCGCACAAACTTCAGACGACGTTGACCCCGCCGCAGGAGGCCGTCGCAGTGGCGCTGCGCAAGGCGCTTTTCCTGCCACTCGACGATCTGCTCGCCGTGGTGCGCGAGTTCCTCAACCCGCAGGTCTCGCGGTCGGGCCTGGACCGCTGCCTGAGGCGGCATGGCGTGGGCAACCTGCAGGAGCTGAAGCCGAAGGAGCTCAAGCCCGCGCACGGCATTTTCAAGGCTTACGAGCCCGGCTACCTGCACATCGACGTGAAATACCTGCCCCAGATGGCCGACGAGGACCGCCGCCGCTACCTCTTCGTGGCCATCGACCGGGCCACGCGCTGGGTCTTCGTCCGCATCTATCCGGCACAGACCGCGGCCAACGCGCGGCGGTTCCTGCGCGATCTGGAGCGCGCGGCCCCGATGAAGATCACCCGCGTGCTGACCGACAACGGCAAGGCTTTCACCGACCGCCTCTTCGGCCTGCGCAAGCGCGCGGCCACCGGACAGCACGAGTTCGACCTGCTCTGCTCCGAACTTGGCATCGAGCATCGCCTGACCCCGCCGATGCGGCCGCAGACGAACGGCATGGTCGAACGCTTCAACGGCCGGATCGAGGACGTCCTGAAGAGCCACCGCTTCCACAGCGGCGAGGACCTCGAACAGACCCTTCTGCGTTACGTCCACCTCTACAACAGCCAGCTCCCGCAATCAGCCCTGAAGGGCCGAACGCCCATCGCCGCTCTCAAGGACTGGCAGCGCCAAAAGCCGGAGCTGTTCAGGAAGCGCGTTTACAATCATGCGGGATGTGACACGTAGGGGCTGTACTGTCACCAATCGCTTCAATAGACTTTGATATACCGCTAGTAGCACTAATCTCTAAAAAATATGATGTGCTGGTAGTATTGAAAGAGATAGATTGTACTGTTGTCGACGAGTAGGTCTGAGATGGCCCGGAATAAGTATTTACTGTCGCAAATGAACCATCTGTAATTGTAATTCCACAACTACTTTCAATGTTTGCTTCGGTAAGTTGAAGGCGATTTTCAGTATTCCATTCAAAGCCTTGATCAAAACCGTCATAATC
>JBASXE010000158.1:0-4938 GCA_049276875.1 Roseovarius sp.
TCGCGCCGGCGATAAACCCAGGGCTCCTCGAACGTGGCACCAGGCTGCCACAGTCCGGCACCCGCCGAGATCGCTTCGGACATCTGGGCCACGTAGTCGTCGGACTGTTCGATGAATGCGAGGGCGACGCCCGCTCTGACCATCTCCGCGTTGAGATCCTCTCCCCCGCTTTCGCAGACGCCATATTGCCGGCCGAGTATGTCCGGTTCGCCTTGAAAGCGGCAGACGACCTCACCTCTGCCTGCAAGAAGCTGGAGTTTGCGGAAAGCCACGTCGTAGCAGCCCCAGAACTCGCCGTTCAGCTGGCAGGTCTGCGGCCGTTCCGGCGCGTCAATCCCCCACAGAATGACCCGCTGATTCCCAAAGCTCAGGACATCGGCGTCGATCACTTCGGCTGTTCCGCGGATCTCGCTGGCATCGGACTGCGCATGGATGGGGCCGACAAATGACAGGCCAATCAGAAGGCCCATTGAAAAGACCAATATCGTGGATTTGCGCAAACGGAAGATGCGGCCGTTATCAGAGGTCATGGGCAATCCATTTCAAAGAAAGGGGAAGCCGGGTATGCGGATCGTATTGGCGGCGGCCTTGGTACTTATCGCGGGACCGCTTCTGGCGGATCCGGTTGCCGATCTGATCGCTGGCGAGCGCGACGAATGTCGGGGCTGCGACCTGCAGGGCGCCGTTTTCAAGAAGGCCGATCTTTCCGGTGTCGACCTGACAGGCGCCAATCTGACAGACGCCACATTTCACCGCGCCAATCTGCGTGGCGCGATCCTTGACGGGGTGACGGCGCGGGGCACGAACTTCAATCTGGCCGACCTGACGCAGGCGCAGATGACCGAGGGAGATTTTGTGCGGGCCATGTTCTACGGCGCGCAAATGTCGGGCGCCGATCTGAGTGCTGCCGACCTGACGGAGGCGCGTATGCAGACGGCCCGGCTTACCTCCGCCAAGCTGCCCGGTGCGATTCTGGACAGGACGCTCTTGCGCGATGCCGTCGCGAACAACGCCGATTTCAGCATGACCTCGATGCAGCAAACCAATCTCAACGGGGCCCGTCTGGGACGGAGCCTTTTTGACGGCGCAACCATCAACTACGCGGGTTTCGTCCAAGCCGAGGCGAACCGAGCGAGCTTTGTGAATGCGACTGTGTCCTACACAGACTTCTACGGCGCGGACCTGCGGCGCGGAACCGTGGCGGGCGCCGCCCTGACCGGGAACCGCTTTACGACCGCTGCAACCCGGGAGTTGGATTTCGACGCGGCGACAATGACCGGGAACTTCATGTCGAACGGGCGGATGCAGGACTGATCTCATGGCGCCGCCGACGGGACATAGGGTGACAGGACTTCCTCGAAGCGGGTCTGACTTTGGAAATATCCCGTGTTGATCTCCTGAGTTTCCAAGTTCCTGGCTTGCTGGCCGCGCTTGCGCAGATAGGTCGCCTCAAGCGTGGCCGAGGTGGTGCCGTCAGGTGACCGGGCGGTGCACAGCTCATGGACGAACTGGTTGCCCACCGGCTGTTCGCCGTCCCGCACGGGAACGTCCCTGCAGTCGAGCGCCCATTCGCCGAAGCGGCCCTTGAAGTTGCGTATGAGGGTGAACGCCGTCCGGCGCACCATATCCTCGATCCGGTCATCGGTCACGATCCGACGGCCCTGAACGATGCCTTCGGGATCGACCAGCACCGACACGATGACGGGGTGCGCGTAAACGGATGTGCCCCCCTGAAGCGCCTTGTACTCAAGCTCCAGCGCCCGAGCGATGTAGTCCTGCTCATCGTCATAGGAGAACTGGACCTCGCGCAGGCCGGACTCCTCTGGCGTGCAGGTCATGTAGTCCGAAAAGGAACCAAGCTCCCGCCCCGGCGGCCCGCCATTCGTGCCGCAGGTGATCTCGCCGACACTCGCATCCGGAGCCTGCGTGACCGGCTGGCCCAGAACCACGTCCCAGATCGAATAGGCAGGAAGGACCTGTTCCTGACCAAAAGCCCCATGTGCCGAAAGACCGAGGCAGAAGGCGGCGCTGAGAAACCTGTGCATGATCATGGGCTCACTGGAGCCCTGCGCAGGCACGCGCGGAGGGGTTGTCGTAGAATTCGGCGCATTCCTCATAGGTCGGTTCGCCGCGGCCGATCAAATGCGTTTCGAGGTAGGCCACGACGTTGGCCACGTCCCGGTCGCTGAATGTCTTGCCGCGAGGCGGCGCAGTGCCCGGGGCGAAATCATCGAGGTCCATTCCAAAGCAGCGGCCGTCGCGATAGGCGGCTCTGTCGTGATATGGCATCGGGCTTCCCGGTCGACCACATCCGATCACCTCGATCAGCGCCGCCGTGTCCAGAGGGGTTTCGCGCAGGTTGGGTCCGACAGGGGCCTGAAGATTGGTGCCCGACTTGCCGTCTCCGGCCCAGCCGTGGCAATTCCCGCAATATCCGACCGATCGGTAGACCACCCTGCCACGTTCCGGATCGCCGATATGTTCCTCCGTATCCTGAGCCCGCAGGGGCGGCGCATCGAGCGTCGCAAGGGCCAGTGTCAGGGCGGCAACAGGGATCGTCACGGCAGAACTCAAGGACATGGCATCTCACTATCTGGGCCGGTGATTGAGGTCAGAAATGCCGGGCAACCGAGGCTGCCCGACATCGGATTTTCAGGTGATCAGCTGTCGAGAGCGAAGACCCAGAGCATGTTGGCTGCCTGCATGTTGGACAGCTCGGGTGCCAAGCCACCGCCGACGCCAAGGCCACCGCCGGTGATCGCCACATACTGTGTGCCATTCACCAGGAAGGTGATCGGCGCGGCCGAGAACGACGTCCCCACGTTCATCGACCACAGCTCTTCAAGGGTCGATGCATTGTAGGCGGCGAATGTTCCGTCCAAATGCCCGGCCCAGAGCAGATCGGCCGAGGCCATCACGCCGCCATACATCGGGTAGGTCGTATTGAGCGTCGCTGTGACGGTGTTCGTGGAAACATCGACCGCGTTGATCGACCCGGTCTGTTCGCCGCTGTTCACACCTGCGCCACCGATGAAGATGTTCCCGGGGAGCACGTCATCGGGATCGACTTCCCGGACCGACAGGTCGGAACAGCCTTCGATCCCGCCGGCATAGGCCAGCCCGAGTTCGGGGTTGTAGGCCGTCGGGAAGAAGTTGGTGCCGCCCTGGATGTTCGGGCAGGTGGTGGCCGTATCGCCTGCGCGGGTGATCCTCCCGATCGCGTAGGACTGCAAGTCGGCGTCCGGATCGTATTCGATCGGCAGGCCGGTCTTGGAATCTATGCCCTTGGTCCAGTTCAGGTTGCCGACATAGGCCACCGAGTTGATGTAGGCACCACTGTTCCGGTCGAGCGTGTAGAAGATGCCGTTCCGGCCGAAGCGGGCCATGACCTTGCGGTCCTCGCCGTTGATATTGGCTTCGACGAGAAGGGCCGGGCCGACCTCGTCATAGTCCATGTAATCGCCGGGCGTGTACTGGAAGTGCCAGGCCAGCTCGCCCGTATCGGCATCGAGGGCGACGGTCGAGTTGGTGTAGAGGTTGTCGCCCGGCCGGTATTCCGGGTCGTACATCGGAACCGGGTTGCCGGTGCCCCAGAAGACGAGGTTCGAATCCGGGTCGTAGGAGCCTGCAACCCATGCCGCGCCACCGCCGGTCTTCCAGCAGTCGGGGTTGCCCGTCTGCTCGCAGAGCCAGGTCTCGGAGCCGGGCTCGCCCGGTTCGGGGATCGTGTAGAAGCGCCAGAGTTCCTCGCCCGAGTTGGCGTCGATCGCGGCGATCCAGCCGCGGGTCGCCCAGTCGCCGTAGGACTGGCCTACGATGATCTTGTCGCCAATCACTTGGGGCGAGTTGGTAAAGCCCTCACCCACTTCGGTTGCAATTTGCACATCCCAGACCACGTCGCCGGTATCGCCGTCACAGGCTACGACGCGGCCGTCTGGCAGAACGCTGACAACATTGTTGCCCGAAAGCGCAAGACCGCGGTTCGCCAGAAGGATGCCCTGACTCGGGTCCTTGTCGATACCGGTGTCGCAGATCCAGACCGGGCGGGCGGCGGTTTCGCTCGTCAGGTCGTACTTGTAAGGCGTGCCCCAAGGATCCGACAGATAGAGGAACCCGTCATCGACAAGCGGGGTCGTCTGCATGGAGCCGATGCCGAAACCCGCGGGCTCCATGCCGCCAATCGGGGCGGCCATGACCAGGCGCATGCCTTCGACGTTGTTGGAGTTGATCTGGTCAAGCGACGAGAACCGGTTCAGGTCGAACGTCTTTCCGATCATCAGCCAGTTACCGGCCTCCTCCTCAGTCCCTGCCGCAAGCAAGCGCTCCATCGTAACCTCGGCGTGGGCCGTGCCCGACGCAGTGGCGATCAAACATGCAGTTAAATAGTGATATTTCATGTTATGCCTCCCGACCTTACATGATTGTGGACTTCAGTGAGGACATGCTTGCACCATTGTTTAATGGATATTCCTATGAGCAGTATTGGTTGTGCGATGCTGCCACGGTGGCCTTCGGCGCTCTGGGCGAGTCGGTCCGTGTGTTCGCCGTTGCGGCGATCGCCAAGGATCAGAACCGACCCTCCGAACGAAAGCGACCCTTAGGTGATCCCGGGGGTCGCGCAGTTCCGACTGACGGCTCTCGGTCAGGTTCGGACCATGAAGTACCTGTCATCTCATCCGGACTTGGACGCGCCGGATGCCGGGTTGTCGCTACTTTCGCCACTCGCGGAGGAAGAGAAAGCGGATGATCCCCAGTGAGAACAGCGCTACCCCCGCATAAAGAGCATACCAGTATCCGTCCTGCAGGGCCGAATCCATCCTGACCTTGCGGTGCGATGTCGGGTCCGTGTAATCCGACCGACCGATGAAGTTCATGTCCAACCCAGAGGCGCGCATGTCGCCGATGAAATAGGCCAGCCCGACAGTGATCAGGTAGGAC
>JBASXE010000159.1:0-2343 GCA_049276875.1 Roseovarius sp.
GTGTAATCGCCTCGGTCGAGAATCATTGGCTGATCAACGCCGCCTCCGCTCGTAGCGCGCTGGCGGGGATCCAGGTGTTCGGCGACAAAGGCCAGGCGGTTCTTGACCTGTCGACCGACGAGCTGGAGCTCGCCACCGACGAGCTGGCCGCCACCCGGCGCATAGACAGCCGCAACTGGACACACGATGGCGGCGTATCTGGCGGATCGCTCCGGCGGGAGATCGAATGCTGGGTGGACGCCATTCGGGACGGCGCCGCCATGCCGGTCAGCGGCGAGGAAGGACTGCGCGCTGTCGTCGCCCTGAACCAGGTGGAGGAAGCGCTGGAGCGTGGCTCCTAGCGTAGATCGTTGATCGCCTCGATCGTTCCCAGAAGACTGAGGCCGGTGTGATAGCCGGGATCGAGATCGGAGGTTGCCGGTACGAAATCGTGAGGCCCTTCAAGCGTGCGCGTCTGGTAAGCGACGGCCGGCGTTCCGCGCCAGTAGTTGGTGAAGAAGGCTTCGTGGGCGCGCATCCACACGTCTCGAAGGTCGGAACGCCCCGTCCGGGCATGGCCGAAAGCCGCGGCACGCATCGCTTCGGGCAGCGACCACCAAGGAAAGTTGGGGCTGGCATGGTCGCCGGTCGAAACGATCACGTGAAGGTTGAGTCCAGGTCCAGCGAAACCCTTCCCGAACGCGTCCCGGGCGATGTCGCACAGCATGTTCACCAGTTGCGAGTCAGCATCCTCGGGAAGGTATTCGAACGCGAAGCCTGCGAATTCCAAGGCATGGCCGACATTTGCACGATCACCTCCCTCTGCGTCGCGGATGAGCCCCGTTTCCAAGTCAAGATGATGTTCGAGCACATGCGAAATGAACCGGTCGCCGAAACCGGCCTGGTCCCGCAGCCCAAGCCGCACAAGCATACCGGCCGCGCCCATCGCGATCATGCGCGGGCCGAACTCGGGGGCTTGTACCGCGGCAGCCTCCGGGGTGAGGCGCTGTGCCTCATCCATTACGAAACGCCCGTGCTCGATGGCCTCGACGATCTCGGCGAGGCGTGCGAGGTAGTCCGGACGACGTTCGGGGTCGTATTCGGTCGCCGCGCGGATCAGACCCTTGATGACGAAAAGGTCGGAATAGGTGACGAACGGGGTTCCGGTCGCCTGCGGCTCTGCTGCGCCGTCGGCATTGCGGAAAACCGGCGACAGAACCTCATCATAGGTAAAGAACGCGGCACCGTACCGATCATGCAGATCGGCAAGGGCCGTGTAGAGGTGCCGCGCTGCGGCATGCAATCGCCTCGCCAGTTCGGGGTCCTCGGCCTCGAAGAAGACGGCATGCGTCACCAGCGCTTCCAGCCCCCTGCCCTGTATCCACCCATAAGTCGAGCGGGGGCCGCGCCAGAGGTCGCTTTCCGGAAAATCCTGCAATGTGATCGAGTTCATCTTTGTGTCAAGGAACGCGCCGTGGCGCCGCGGCCGGTCGAGGACCCATTGAAGCGTGCCCGCATTCGCCGCCACGTAGACATCCCGTGCCCGGATCAGGAAATCATCGCTCATCTTTTTCGGCCTTCCGATCTGAGCCCGCGGAGAAGGTTCATGGCGGCATCCATGATGCGTTCGGCCGATCCGGGTGCAAAGCTCGCGGGCTGGCCATAGGAGCGGTGCGCCTCGTCCACCTCGTAGCCGCCGTATTCATACTCTTCGCGCCCCGGGATGTAGCCAGGATTGTCGCCGGAATAGGCGATGACGATAGCTCCGGGATTACCGATGGCGGCGCGCAGCCTCGGCCCCGTGGCCGAGAACATCTCTCCTGGCAGACAGAGAATTTCGAGTTCGCCCCATTTCAGGACCGCCACAGGCACGTTCAACGTCGCGTCGGGGTCTGGGGCCGGATTGGCCTTTGCCCATGCCACCCAGATGTGCAGGAGCGCCTTGCGCGCCGGGTCGGTCTCGGCCTCTGCCTCCCTTGCCCAGATCTGCCCGAGTTCGGGGTTCGGGGCCGGTTCCCGCCGCGCATAGCCGAGTGACACCATGCAGGTCGTGCAAGCGACAGGCCCGGTCAGGTCGCGAAGCCGGGCGGCCAGCGCGGCGCCGGCGATCCGACTACCCGCGGCCTCTGCCGCCGCAAAGCTGCGCGCGTCGGAACTTGCCAGCGAGATCGAGGATGCCGCGGAATGACCGACATTCGCATCGCCGGTGCAACCGGTGAGGGTCAACGCCACTGCGCCCGGCCGCGCGGCCAGAAGCCGCGCCCGGAGCGGCCCGTGCCAGTCCGCCGTCCACAGCCGGTTGTCAGCGCCAAGAACGGTCGGATGACAGGCATAGGCGAGCAGCGTCGCGATCGGCGCCCCGTC
>JBASXE010000160.1:0-24605 GCA_049276875.1 Roseovarius sp.
GCATTTCGATCTTGTCGAACCATGCCACGTCGTCGCGCCAGTGGTTGGGGTTGCGCTCCATCGTGATGGAGACGCCAAAATTTGCGTCCGTGAGAATGTAGCTGCCCACGCCGTCGCCGGATTCCCAGTCGATCCCGCCGCCCTCTTTGGCCGGGTGGATCGTCAGGTGGTAGTCGCTGAGAATGAAGGGGAAGTCAGCATTGCCGCCGTCCAAAGTGAACACAACTGCGTTGCCATCAACACTGATGTCAGTGATTGGCGCCACGATGGGGCCCGCTGCTGAGGTGCTGTTTTCGCCGCGGTGGAAGTTGATGGAGGCGACAACGTCTTCGGGGGTAAGGGGTTTGCCCGAGTGGAAAGTAACACCCTGACGGATGTTAAAGCGCCACGTGGAGGCGTCCGAGCTGGCTTCCCAGCTTTCGGCCACTTCGCCCGCGATGGAGCCATCGGGCATCACTTCGGTCAGGCGGCCGTGAACGGCATGGCCCATCGCGATGGTGAAACCGTTATCCCATGTGCCGGGGTTCAGCGTATCCGTGGTCTGGCCGTGCCCTTTGCCGACGCGCAATGTGCCGCCGCGTTTCGGGGTGGCTTTGACGCTGATCGGTAGCGTGGCCAGTGCGGCACCTGCCGCCGTGGTCTTGAGAAATTCGCGGCGATCAAGCCGGGCGCTGTGCAAAAGTGACATAATGTGGTTTTCTCCCAGTGTTTTTGTCGTCTGATCCGGTCCAGCACCTCCTGATCGAGATACAGACCGGTTTTTTTTTGTGTCCCTCATCCGGCTGGCGCCAAATTAAGTTCTGTCTCCGCGTTCAATGGCGGGCTTGGCGCAGATTAAATTACGCCTTGTGATAGTATTATGACACAAGGCGCTTGTCCAATGGCATGTTAAGGCCCGGGATCGGTTCTGGTGGGGCACTGGGAGCGCTTTGTGGAAATCTGCGCCGCATTTTAGGGTTGAGAGAGTGGAAATTTGACAATGAGCAAGCCTAACATTCTGATTTTCATGGTGGATCAGCTGAATGGGACACTCTTCCCGGACGGCCCTGCGGAATGGCTGCATGCCCCAAATCTCAAGGCGCTCGCGGCCCGCTCCACGCGCTTTGCCAACGCCTATACGGCAAGTCCCTTGTGTGCGCCGGGGCGGGCAAGCTTCATGTCGGGTCTTTTGCCGTCACGCAGCCGTGTCTATGACAACGCCGCCGAGTTTGCCGCCGACATCCCCACTTACGCGCATCACCTGCGCCGGGCGGGGTATCGCACCTGCCTGTCGGGCAAGATGCATTTTGTTGGCCCTGATCAGATGCACGGGTTCGAGGAGCGTCTGACCACGGATATCTACCCCGCCGATTTCGGATGGACGCCGGACTACCGCAAACCGGGCGAGCGGATCGAGTGGTGGTATCACAATATGGGCAGCGTCACAGGCGCGGGCGTGGCCGAGACCTCGAACCAGATGGAATATGATGACGAGGTGGCTCATTTCGCGCGGGCCAAGGTTTATGATCTGGCGCGCGGCCATGATGCGCGGCCTTGGTGCCTGACGGTTAGCTTTACCCATCCGCATGATCCGTATGTGGCGCGGCGTAAATACTGGGACCTTTACGAGGATTGCGACCATCTGTTGCCCGAGGTGCCCGCGATGGATTACGCGGATCATGATCCGCATTCGCAACGGATTTTCGACGCGAATGACTGGCGCAGCTTTGACATCACCGACGATCATATCCGCCGGGCGCGGCGGGCCTATTTCGCCAACATCTCCTATCTGGATGACAAGATTGGCGAGGTGATGGAGGCGCTTGAGGCGACGCGGCAGGAGGCGATCATTCTTTTTGTCTCGGACCATGGCGATATGCTGGGTGAGCGCGGGCTGTGGTTCAAGATGAGCTTTCTGGAAGGTTCGGCCCGCGTGCCGATGATGATCGCGGCTCCCGGCATGGCACCGGGGCTGGTGACTGACCCGGTGAGCAATATCGACGTGTGTCCCACGCTTTGTGATCTGGCGGGGGTGGATATGAGCGAGGTGGCTCCTTGGGTCGCGGGCGAGAGCCTTGTTGCACTGGGGCAGGGGGCCAAACGCGACACGCCCGTGGCAATGGAATACGCGGCCGAGGCCTCATACGCGCCGATGGTGTCGCTGCGCTATGGCCGCTGGAAATACAACCGCTGCGCGTTGGACCCTGATCAGCTTTTCGATCTGGAGGCGGACCCGCATGAATTGATGAATCTTGCCGCGGCACCTGCCCATGCCGGGACCCTCGCGCAGATGCAGGCCAAGGCCGCGGCCCGCTGGGACCTCGCAGCCTTTGACGCTGCCGTGCGCGAGAGCCAGGCCCGTCGCTGGGTGGTCTATGAGGCGTTGCGCGAAGGGGGCTACTACCCTTGGGAGTATCAGCCGCTTCAAAAAGCGTCTGAGCGGTATATGCGCAATCACATGGACCTCAATGAGGTCGAGGAGCGGGCGAGATTTCCGCGTGGGGAATAGAGGTCTGAGCCGGAAGGCCCGCCGATATTGATCCCGATCAAGGCGCACCCCTCGGCGCGGTCTTAATGTGAGGCGTCATTATCAAAAAGGGAGCCACCATATGTCATCCAACACCCCCCACGAGCTGCACGAGGAATTTCCGGAGCATTCTGCGAAAATCACCGAGCTGAAGCAATCAGACGCGCATTTCGCGCGGCTGGCGGATGAGTATCACAATGTTAACCGCGCGGTGCACCGGGCTGAGACGAATGTGGAGCCTATGGACAGCCTCGCCGAAGGGGAGATGCGCAAGAAGCGCGGTGCGCTCAAGGATGAGCTTTACCGGATGCTCAACGCCTGAGGGCTTGCGCCTCGATAAACGCCCACATCTGGCGCAGCACATCGCTGCGCCACAGATCATCATGACCGCCGCCCTGGACTTCCAAGATTTGACTGCTGGCTGAGCCTGCGGCGGCATGAACCGCGCGGCCTTGCGCGATGGGAATGAGCAGGTCTTGCGTGCCGTGGATAACCATGAGCGGGGCCGTCAGGGATTTGGCGTGTTCCGCGCTGTTCCAGATATTCTGCATCCGTGGGATGAGCGATGCGAATTGCGGCGCGGAAATCCGCACCACATCGGGCAGGGAAGTGTAGGGTGCCTCCAGCATGACGCCCAAGGGCTGCTCCCCGGTGTCCGCGATCAGGCGCAGAGCCACGCCTGAGCCAAGGCTTTCGCCATAAAGTATGACCCCCGCCGGTGTGAGGTCGGGTATGAGATCACCCAAGCCCTCATAAAGGCTCACCATATCAGCGGCGATGAGTGCCTCGGAAGGGTGTCCGCCACTGCCTGAGGAACCGCGATAGGCGGGCGCGATGAGGCCGTAGCCACGCTCCAAAAACCGCTCGAACCGGCCCGCGCGATTGGCCAGATTGCCCGCATTGCCGTGGAAATAGAGGATCACGGGCTTGCCCGGTTGGGGTGCGGCCACCCAGAGAATATGGCGCACGCCGCCACGGCTCTGCACCACTTCGCGGGCGGGGATGCCAGCGGCCGTGGGGCTGATGCGGGTGGTGTCGAACGGGTAGATCGCGCGCCGTTCCAGCCCCTCAAGGCTGAACCACCCGCCCGCCCCCAAGAGCGCGATCAGCGCCGCCGAGAGCCCGCCGCGCCTAAGCCACGTCATAGGGCAGCACGCCGCGCGTGTCCTGCGGGATTGAGAGGCGCCGTTCCAGGGGGGGGATCGCACGCTGGTGGCAATTGGTGCGCTCGCAGATGCGGCAGGAGATGCCAATCGGCTCAAAGGCAGCGGGGGTGGAGAGGTCGAGATTGTCAGCATAGACCAGCGCGCCTGCGTGGCGCACCTCGCAGCCCAGAGCGATGGCGAAGCGGCGCACGGGCGCGCCGAAATGGCCGCCCGGTTTGCTCACATCGCGCGCGAGGTTGATGTAGCGCACCCCGTCCGGCGTCTCGGCCAGTTGGCGCAGAAAGCGTCCGGGTGTCTCGAATGCGCGGTGCACGTTCCACAGGGGGCAGGCTCCGCCAAAGCGCGCGAATTGCAGCCGCGTGGCCGAGTGGCGCTTGGTGATCGTGCCCGCCTGATCGACCCGCACGAAGAAGAAGGGCACGCCCTTGGCGCCGGGCCGCTGGAGTGTGGCGAGACGGTGCGCGACCTGCTCGATGGACGCGCCAAAGCGGTGGGAGAGCACTTCCAGATCGTGACGATAGGTCTTGGCGGCCTCAAGAAAGGGGCCGTAAGGCATCATCGCGGCCCCCGCATAGTAATTCGCGAGGCCGATCTTGGCGATGGCACGCGCCTCGCTCGATTGGAACCGGGCGAGATCCAGTGTGGCCTCGAAAAGCTTTTCCTGTGTCAGGAGGGCCAGTTGTAAAAGCATCTGAAAGCTGCGCGTCTCAGGCGCGGCGCGGGAGGCGAGGTAAAGGACTCCTTCCGAGCGGTCGAGGCGGCGTAGAGTGTCACTTTCGGTGTTCACAATTGATATGCCAAGTTCCGTCAGGCCTTGGCGCGCACGGGCCTCGGGCGTCATGGGCGATGCGCCTTCGGTGCCGAACTGCTCGGCGGCGTGGTCCACCGCGTCGATGTAATTGTCGCAATAGTGGAAGAAGTCGCGCACCTCGTTCCACGGGCTTTGTTGCGCGCCCGCATCATCGCGGCCCAAGGCCTCATCCAATGATGCAAGGCGCTCATGCGTCCGGCGATAGGCGCTGTGCAACTCCAGAAAGGCGCGCGCGAGGGCGGGGGCGTTGGAGGCAGTGAGGCGCAGATCGGCCAAGGGCGGCGGGTCCGCGAAGATCGGATCAGCCAGCGCCTCGCGCATATCCGACACCATCCGCTCGGCGTCGCCCGTGCTCAGTTCGGTCACGTCAAAGCCGAATTCCTGCGCCAGCGCGAGAACCACCGTCGTCGACAACGGCCGGTTATTGTTCTCCATCTGGTTGAGGTAGGGCAGGGAAATGCCCAGCCTTGCGGCGAATTCCTTTTGGGTCAGCGCAAGACGCTGCCGGGTCTCGCGCAGCTTGGCCCCGGCATAGAGTTTTTTGGAGGACATGGCGTCTCGACTTTGCAGGTTAGCGCTGAGGCGAGATTAGTTTTGCAAACCCGGGCGCGCAAGGGGGTATCACGCCCGCGCAAGCCGCGCCTCGCGCTGCATCACGAAAAGGATCGTGCCCACCGCCAAGATCGCCGTGATCAACATGATCCAGAGGAGCGGGAACGCCCCCGACCCTTCGGTAAGCATAAGCCCGGCCAGTGCCGATAGCGCAGCCCCGCCGCCGATCATCAGCGCGCCGGACAGCCCGCTCGCCGTGCCCGCCAGATGCGGACGCACCGACAAAGCCCCTGCCGTGGCATTGGGGATAACCATGCCATTTCCCAGCCCCATGAAGATCATCAGGCCAAAAAAGCTCAGCGCGCTGCCATGGCCCATGTAGAAAAGCGCGAGGTTTATTGAGATGCCTGTGGCGTTCAGAATCGTGCCCCAAAGCACCATCGGGTTCACGCCCACGCGCACTGAAAACCGGCCCGACAGAAAATTTCCGGCAAAATAGCCAATCGCAGGTGCGCCAAAGTAAAGCCCGACCTCCGCCGGGGCCAGCCCGAAGACATGATCGCCGACATAAGGCGCGCCGCCCAGATAGGCAAAGAACGACCCCGAGGAAAGCGCCGAGGCCATCGAGTAGCCCCAAAAGCGCGGGGAGCGGAAAAGCTGTGGATACTCGCGGAATTGCGCGCCCATCGTGAGTGTGCTTTTCGTCGCTGTCTCGCCTAAATCCTTCCAAACCAGTGCAGAAAGCATCGCGCCCAAAATGGCCAGAAGCCAGAAGTTGGACTGCCAGCCGAAATGCTCGTCCAGAAGGCCGCCAAAGGCCGGTCCGATCATCGGCACCACGGCCATACCCATCGTGACATAGCCGATCATTGACGCCGCTTGGTCCTGCGGGACCATGTCACGCACGATGGCCCGGCTGAGCACCATGGCGACGACGATCGTCGCCTGCACCATGCGAAACGCCAAGAAGACCCACTCCGATGTGGACAGCGCACAGCCCGCCGAGGCCACCACGAAAACCGCTGTGCCCGCGAGGATCACGGGCCGGCGGCCGAGCTTGTCCGAGATGGGGCCAAGCAGGATCTGAAACACTGCATTCACCGCCAGATAGAGCGCTACGGAGAGTTGCAGCAGGCGGTAATCTGCCTCGAAATAGGCGGCCATGCCGGGCAGAGACGGCAGGAATATGTTCATCGCAAGCGTCGAGATCCCGGCCATCAGGATCAGGGTTGCGATATGCGGGGGGGTGGTGCGGTCGAGAAAGCGGGGTTGGACACTCATCACCCATGTCTCCGAGATTTACGGTCGGGGTGCAAGGGTGCAGGTGCGCTTAGCAAGTTTGCGACTTAGCTCTGTTTGCTTTGCAAGGCTTTGCAAATTTGCCGGATTCCGCTTTCCCTTGCGGCTCCGGCCCCCTAGTTTGCTTTAAAATCCGATGGGAGACGATCATGAAAGATATCCTGCAAACACTGGAAGACCGCCGCGATATGGCGCGCGCAGGCGGGGGCGAAGGGCGCGTGGCCGCCCAGCACGCCAAGGGCAAGCTCACCGCGCGCGAGCGGGTTGAGCTGTTGCTCGACGAGGGCAGCTTCGAGGAGTTCGACATGTTCGTCGCTCATCGCTGCGTCGATTTCGGGATGCAGGAAGAGCGGCCCTACGGCGATGGCGTGGTCACCGGCTGGGGCACGATCAATGGCCGGATGGTCTATGTGTTCTCTCAGGATTTCACTGTTCTGGGTGGCTCCGTGTCCGAGACGCATGCCAAGAAAATCTGCAAGATCATGGATATGGCAATGCAGAACGGCGCGCCTGTCATCGGCATCAACGATTCGGGTGGCGCGCGTATCCAGGAAGGCGTGGACAGCCTCGCAGGCTACGGCGACGTGTTTCAGCGCAATATCATGGCGAGCGGAGTGGTCCCGCAAATCTCGGTGATCATGGGACCTTGCGCGGGTGGGGCGGTTTATTCGCCCGCGATGACCGACTTTATCTTTATGGTGAAAGATAGTTCCTACATGTTTGTCACCGGCCCCGATGTGGTCAAAACGGTGACCAACGAACAGGTGACAGCCGAGGAGCTTGGCGGGGCGTCCACCCATACCAAGAAATCCTCCGTCGCCGATGCGGCGTTCGAGAATGATGTTGAGGCTTTGGCCGAAGTGCGCCGCCTCGTGGATTTCCTGCCCTCGTCCAACCGCGAAAAGCCTCCCGTGCGCCCCTTCTTCGACGCGCCGGGCCGGATCGAGCCATCGCTCGACACGCTTGTCCCGGACAATCCCAACACGCCCTACGACATGAAAGAGTTGATCACCAAGCTCGCTGATGAGGGCGATTTCTACGAAATCCAAGAGGATTTCGCGAAGAACATGATCACCGGCTTCATCCGTCTTGAGGGACAGACCGTGGGCGTGGTGGCCAACCAGCCGATGGTGCTTGCGGGCTGTCTCGACATCGATAGCTCGCGCAAGGCCGCGCGTTTCGTGCGCTTTTGTGATTGCTTCGAGATTCCCTTGCTGACGCTCGTGGACGTGCCCGGCTTCCTGCCAGGCGTCACGCAGGAGTATAACGGCGTGATCAAACACGGCGCCAAACTGCTCTTCGCGTATGGTGAGGCGACTGTGCCGAAAGTCACGGTGATCACGCGCAAGGCTTATGGCGGCGCCTACGTCGTCATGGCCTCCAAGCACCTGCGGGCTGATTTCAACTATGCCTGGCCCACGTCCGAGATCGCCGTGATGGGCGCGAAGGGCGCGACAGAGATCATCCACCGCAAGGACCGCGACAATCCCGAAAAACTCGCGGCTCACACCAAGGATTACGAGGATCGCTTCGCCAACCCGTTCGTGGCGGCTGAACGCGGATTTGTTGATGAGGTGATCATGCCCCAATCCACCCGCAAACGCGTCTGCCGCGCCTTCGCGTCCCTGCGCGACAAGCAATCCGAGATGCCGTGGAAAAAGCACGATAACATCCCGCTCTAATCCGCTTCTTCTTGCCGAAAATATCCCCGCCGGAGGCGCATGGTTGCTGCCAGCGGGCTGATTGGAAAGACGCCTATGACCCCGCTTCGCGCGCCCCAGCTTGCCTCATCCGTCTCGGATGCAGCACTGTGAGCGACTGCTTCCATACCCAACGGGACGGCGCATGTTTGCTGCATGCGCGGCGTGTGCCTGTGCGTTGGGATGTAGAGGCACGGGCGGTTTTCCCGGATGGCGCGCGTGGGCGGCTGGCGGCACAGGTGCGTCAGGATATGTGGCGCGCCTTGCGCCGTCTGCGCGGCTTTGCGCCCGCGGTGGAGGTGGTGCGCCGCGATGGTGTCCTGCATCTGCGCGCAGGTGGGCAGGTGGCGGGCTCCGTCCCCCCAGGCACTGTCGAGCGGATCGCAGACCTTCTGGCCAGTCGTGCACATCGCGCCCGCTGGGTCAGGGGTGCTCGATGAACAGGTTGGCCACGATCACAGCGGCGATCAGTATTGCCGTGCCTGTCATGGCGCAGGAGGCGGAACCTTTGCGCGTGAAGCTGCCTTCCGGGCTTGAGGCAGAGCTTTTGGAAGTCCTGAGTGGTCCGTCTGCGGCGGGTCTGGTCTACCGCTTCCGCTTCGTCGCTGAAGGTTTTGTGCCCAGCGACGACACGGTCGAACTGGTTCAGCTTGATTTGCAGTATCTGTGCGAGTTCTACGCGTTGGATCGGCTGCCCGGAATTGGCCCTCAACCTTCGCAAATCATCATCTCTTTGGCCGACCGTCCGACCGAGTTTGGTGTGGCAGATCCAAGCGCGCGGCAGGTTTTCGAGGCTTTCAGCCCCGAAGGTGGGGTCTGTATCTGGGAGATGTTTTAATGCGCATACAACATCTTGCGGGGCAAAGCTCAGGCCACAGCTCTTTTGAGGCTTTCGCGTCACAAAGCCTGTGGATAACTTTGCCTGCGTATCATTCACCCCGTCTATCGAGTATTCTGAAGCAGGTTTGCACCCAAGCAACCCAGACCTCGGAAATGGGGCAGGTGGGGGGCTATGCCCTTGTTGAACCCCAAGTAAACGACAGGAGAATTGAATGTCGAACAGTATCAAAAGCGTTCTCGCGCTCGGCCTCATGGTCGTCGCAGCAGCCTGTGCCAAGGCACCGGAAGAAGATTTCGTCGTCATTGAGCCAGAGCCCATCACCATGGAGCCCGTCTCGACCGGCAAATACGGCGGCAAATACTAAACCAGCCGGCTTTTTGACAATGGGGCAGGCTGCAAGGCCTGCCCTCCACATCTGCTTGCCACGCGCGTCCGCGCCCCAAAACAAGGGGCATGTTTGATGCTGCCACCGATGACCAAACACCGCGGCTTCCCGGGCCGCCTGCCCAGCACTGATTTTCAATTCACCATCCGACGCGCCAACCCTAAAGGCGCCACGGAGCTGATCCGCCGGGAGCGTTATGCCGACCGCAGGCCAGCAGACCGGCGTGCCGATGCAGGTTTCGTGCGCGCGATTTGGGAGTGTTTCGCAGATCAGCCTTTTGAGCGTGGCAATCTCGACAGTGGGCGGCTGAGCTGGCTCTTTGGCCGCGAGGTGCTGCCTGCGGAAGACCCGTTCGATCCCAAGAGCTATGAGGCGCTTCTCGTACTGGACGTGGCGGCGGCGCGACGGTCCTTCCCGGATGTGTTCAAGGATCTAGAGTGATGGAATTATGGGCACATGCCGCCCCTGATGCGCGGGATTCGGCCAAAAAAACAGCCAGTGGCGGGAGTTTGCCCAGAGCCTGCATTTCTGCGCGAGATGCAGCCGAAAACAGTGATGTCACGGTGGCGTGCTTGGCGCGGGCGGCCGGCGATGCGAAAGTTGAGCCAGTAGTGGCGGGTCTTCCCCAAGGGCCCGGGACATATCGTCTTAACCGTTACCCTTCCCCTGATGGGCGGCGTGGCATCCCCAAGTGCGCGCCGCCCTTTTTTCTTTTTCGATCAATTACCTGTGGCGATAGGCGGAGCTTTGCGCATATTGCCCTTGCCACGCAGACAGGCTTTGACGCCGACCGGTCCATAGCCTCATGTGGGTGCGATGATACCACTCACAAAAGGCGAGGCTCAACATGCGCAGACCCTTCCCATCGCTCTTTATTCTTCTGGCGGCAGGCACCCTTACGGCCTGCGGCGGCACTTTGCCTGAACAGGCTATCTTCGGTGCGGGCGCGGGGGCTGGCACGGCGGCGGTTCTCGACGGGAACATTCTTGCAGGTGCTGCGGTCGGCGCGGCGGGTAATGTCGCCTATTGCCAGACCTTCCCGGATCGCTGCTGACACTGGCACCATCCTGACACGCCCTCAGGGGCTTCGTTTCTATCAAGAACCATCCGCGCTCCTTCGCGCGGGTGGTTTTTTGTATTCCAAGGCCTGCGTTTCCGGACGCCGGGTCGCACTGACACCTTAAAGGGGACGATACATGTTCAAGAAGATCCTGATTGCCAACCGTGGCGAGATTGCGTGCCGGGTTATCAAGACGGCCCGCCAGATGGGCATCAAGACGGTGGCCATCTATTCGGATGCAGACCGCAATGCGCTGCATGTGCGGATGGCTGATGAAGCGATCCACATTGGCCCGCCCCCTGCCAATGAAAGCTATATTGTCATCGACAAGGTGATGGATGCCGTGCGCAAGTCGGGCGCGGAAGCCGTGCATCCCGGTTACGGCTTCCTCAGTGAGAACTCCAAATTCGCCGAGGCGCTGGCCGCCGAGGGCGTGGCCTTCATCGGGCCGCCCGTAGGCGCGATCGAGAAGATGGGTGACAAGATTACCTCCAAGAAGATCGCCCAAGAGGCCAACGTGAGCACCGTGCCGGGCTATATGGGCCTGATTGAGGATGCTGAAGATGCGGTAAAAATCTCGAACGAGGTTGGCTATCCGGTGATGATCAAGGCCTCTGCCGGGGGGGGCGGCAAGGGGATGCGCATCGCGTGGAACGACACGGAGGCGCGCGAGGGGTTCCAAAGCTCCAAGAACGAGGCGGCCAACAGCTTTGGTGATGATCGCATTTTCATTGAGAAATTCGTAACCCAACCGCGCCATATTGAAATTCAGGTGCTTTGTGACACGCATGGCAACGGGGTTTACCTGCATGAGCGGGAATGTTCGATCCAGCGGCGCAACCAGAAGGTCGTGGAAGAGGCACCATCGCCTTTTCTTGACGAAGAAACCCGCGCCGCCATGGGCGCGCAGTCACTGGCTCTGGCCCATGCCGTTGGCTATGCCAGCGCGGGCACGGTGGAGTTTATTGTCGATGGGGAGCGGAACTTTTACTTTCTTGAGATGAACACGCGCCTTCAGGTGGAGCATCCTGTGACAGAGCTGATCACGGGCGTGGACCTTGTGGAGCAGATGATCCGCGTGGCCTATGGCGAGGTTTTGAGCCTCAAGCAGAAAGATCTGAAGATAAACGGCTGGGCCATTGAGAACCGTCTTTACGCGGAAGACCCTTACCGCGGGTTTTTGCCGTCGATTGGTCGTCTCACGCGCTATCGCCCGCCCGAGGAAGCGGCCAGTGAAACGGCCGTAGTGCGTAATGATACTGGCGTCTACGAGGGAGGCGAGATTTCGATGTATTACGATCCGATGATCGCCAAGCTCTGCACCTGGGCGCCCACACGGCTTGAGGCGATTGAGGAGATGCGGGTAGCCCTCGACAGTTTTGAGGTCGAAGGAATCGGGCATAACCTGCCGTTCCTCAGTGCGGTGATGGATCACCCGATATTTGTGGCGGGCGACATGACCACCGCCTTTATCGAAGAGCAGTATCCTGATGGGTTCGAGGGTGCGACGCTGCAAGAGGACGCATTGCGCCGGATTGCCGCGTCCTGTGCCGCCATGCACCGCGTCGCGGAAATCCGCCGCACGCGGGTGTCGGGCCGGATGGACAATCACGAGCGCATGGTGGGCGATGATTGGAATGTGGCCGTGCAAGGGATGAGCTTTGACGTGACCATTGCCGCCTATCCCGGCGGTGCGAACGTGACGTTCGGCGATGGTGCGGTGATGAAAGTGACCAGCGATTGGACCCCGGGCCAGAGCCTCGCGCTGATCGATGTCGATGGCGCGCCCTTGGTTCTGAAGGTTGGCAAGGTCTCGGGCGGGTTCCGCATTCGCAGCCGGGGTGCGGATCTCAAGGTGCATGTGCGCACCCCGCGTCAGGCCGAACTGGCCGCTTTGATGCCCGAAAAGGTGCCTGCTGATACGTCCAAGATGCTGCTCTGCCCGATGCCGGGCCTGATCGTGTCTGTTGCGGTCGAGGTGGGCGACGAGGTGCAGGAGGGGCAGGCGCTTTGCACCGTGGAGGCGATGAAGATGGAGAATATCCTGCGCGCCGAGCGGAAATCAGTCGTGACCAAGATCAATGCCAACGCGGGCGACAGCCTTGCGGTGGATGATGTGATCATGGAGTTCGAATGACCGCATGATCCCGCGCCCGATCTTTCTTGCCGCGTCTGCGGCCATGGTGCTGGGCGCGTGTCAACGCGCTGAGGAGGACGATCTGCGCGCGCAGGTGGAGACGTGGTTGGCTGTCGGCGAGACCGTGTCGTTCGCCGCATCGCGGGCCTGTGCGGCGGCTGCGTATCGGTTGGTGGATACGCAGATGAAATCGGCGGTGCGGGTGGTGGATGATGTGCCGAGTGCCGCGCGGCTGCTGACCGAGGGGCGTGTCGTGGCGATTGATGCACCCGGGCTTACCCCGGATGCGGCACTTCTGGCGCTGATCGATGCGGATTTGGGTATCGGGATGCGGCTGCGCGTCTCGGGGCTTGAGGCCCGGGCTTGCATGGATGAGGGGGTGGAGGATGCGTTTTTCCGCGCCTTGGGCAAGCCGGGGGCCGTTGTCATTCTTGACCCGGACAAGCGGATCGTGGCGTTGGTGGACCGCGCCGCGCGGCTGCTTATTGTGGCGATTGGGGCGGATACGTGATCGCTCAGCTCGATCCACGCCGCTCGCGCACTTCCTCTTGGCGCATGGGCAGCTTGTCGATGGTGCGGGTGATCTCGCGCACGTCCCAAGGCGAGGGTTTACGCAGATATATAGTCCCATCCTTGACGATCAGCGCAAGCATGAAGCCGCGCGGGCGCAATTGGGTGCGCAGCGCGCTTTGCCCGTCTGGATCGGTGTCGGTGAGAATGACGACATCACGCTCCGCCAATTCTTCCAGCCGGTCGTTCAATAGCGCCATCTGGCGAATGAATTGCGGGTCGTTTTCACTCTCTGCGAAGACGACCAGGGGGCGCTTTTTCCATAAAAATTCGCTTAAATCTACATCTGTGCTGTTCACAAAGATGTCCTGTGCAGGCGGTGTCACAGGCTCCTGCGCCAGTGCAGGCGTGCCAATAAGTCCAGCAAAAACAAGGGTTAGTAGGTATTTCATCGTCTCTCCTCTGACCCACGATATAGGGGGGCGGGGGGCGATTGCGAAGGTAAAATGCGTATCAAAGCCACAAAAACCTGCATTAAGCCGATGGTCAGCTTTCGAGGGTAGCCATGGATGACACCATTCATCAGGCCCCGCAAGGCGCGGCGTCGCGGTATAAGGCAGGCAAGACCATGGATATTCTATTGCATCTCGGGGCGCATCGAACGGCGTCGACCAGTTTTCAGTATTATCTCCGACGCAATGCCGCCCGGCTTGAGGCCAATGGCACGGCGGTCTGGGGGCCGCAAGTGACGCGTAAGGGGCTATTGACGGGCGCGCTTCCCGTGCCGGGTCTGATGAGCGCTGCAGAGCAGTTCAAGCGCGCTCAGGGGCGGGTGTCGCTGGCTTTGGCCAAGGCCGAGGGCACTGGGGCGCGTCGCGTCGTCATCGCCGATGAGAACCTCATCGGGGCCCCGCGTCGCAACCTCCGAGACATGCGGCTCTATCCCGGTGCGGGCGAACGGATGGCGCGCTATCATGGAGTCTTTGGCGGTCGGTTGCGCCGGGTGGTGTTTTCAATCCGCTCTCAGGACGCATATTGGAATTCCAGCCTTGCCTTTTCGGTGGCACGGGGAGGATATGTGCCGGGCGCGGTGGAGCGCGCGCACATCGCCGGAAACACACGCGGTTGGCGCGATGTGATCACGGATATTGCGTGTGCGCTGCCGGGGGTCGAGATCATCGTAGCACCATATGAAGCGTTTGGCGGCTTGCCGGAGCATAAGCTGGCGCTCCTTTTGGGTGATGAGGTCGGTGAGATGCCGCGCGGTCACGCGCGCGAATGGCTCAACCCTTCGCCGGACTTGCCAGCGCTGAGGGCGGCATTGCAGGCGCGGGGGGCCGATGTACGGCAGCTGCCCGAGGGGGAGGGATCGTGGCAGGTTTTTTCCGATGCAGAGCGTGCGGCGCTGCGCGAAGCCTATGACGATGATTTGTTCTGGCTGCGCGCGGGCGCGGATGGGCTGGCCACACTGACAGAGAAAACTGACCTGGCAGGCGCGGGGATAACACCGCCCGCCACGGTCCTGACAAGAGGAAAAGAGAATGACAGACAAAGAAGACGCATGGCGTAAGCTGGCGGAAAAAGAGCTGCGCGGCCGCTCGATTGAGGATCTGACGTGGAAAACCATTGAAGGGATTGACGTCAAACCGCTCTATACGGCCGAGGATGTGGAGGGACTGGCCCATATGGGCGGCATTCCCGGCGCAGCCCCGTTCACGCGCGGCGTAAAGGCCACAATGTATGCGGGGCGCCCCTGGACGATCCGGCAATATGCCGGATTTTCCACGGCGGAAGACTCCAACGCGTTTTACCGGCGCAATCTGGACGCGGGTCAGCAGGGCGTGTCGGTTGCTTTCGATCTTGCTACGCACAGGGGCTATGACAGCGACCATGAGCGGGTCGAGGGCGATGTGGGAAAGGCCGGTGTCGCGATCGACTCGGTGGAGGATATGAAAATCCTGTTCGACGGTATTCCGCTTGATCAGGTCTCTGTGTCCATGACAATGAACGGGGCCGTGATCCCGATCCTCGCCAGCTTCATTGTCGCGGGCGAGGAGCAGGGGCATGACAAGAGCCTGCTGTCTGGCACCATTCAGAACGACATTCTCAAAGAATTCATGGTGCGCAACACGTATATTTACCCGCCCGAGCCATCGATGCGGATCGTGTCGGATATCATTGAGTATACGTCTGGGCAGATGCCGAAATTCAACTCCATCTCGATCTCCGGCTATCACATGCAGGAGGCAGGTGCGAACCTGGTGCAGGAGCTTGCCTTCACGCTGGCGGATGGGAAGGAATATGTGCGCGCCGCCGTTGAGGCGGGGATGGATGTGGATGCTTTTGCGGGCCGTTTGAGCTTTTTCTTCGCGATCGGCATGAATTTCTTCATGGAGGCGGCGAAGCTGCGCGCGGCGCGGATGCTCTGGCACCGGATCATGACGGAGGCGGGCGCAAAGTCCGACCGATCCAAAATGCTCCGCACCCACTGCCAAACGAGCGGTGTGAGCCTTCAGGAGCAAGATCCCTATAACAACGTGATCCGGACCGCTTATGAAGCGATGAGCGCTGTTCTGGGTGGCACGCAGTCGTTGCACACCAACGCTTTGGACGAGGCGATTGCCCTGCCCACGGATTTCAGTGCGCGGATTGCCCGCAATACGCAGCTTATCTTGCAAGAAGAGACGGGTGTGACCAATGTGGTCGATCCGCTTGCGGGATCATACTACGTTGAGGCGCTCACGAATGAGCTGGCCGAGGCCGCGTGGAAGATCATCGAAGAGGTCGATGAAATGGGCGGTATGACCAAGGCTGTGGCCTCGGGCATGCCCAAGCTGCGGATCGAGGAATCGGCGGCGACCCGTCAGGCGATGATCGACCGGGGTGATGAGGTTGTCGTGGGTGTGAACAAGTATCGCAAGGCCACCGAGGACCCGATCGACATTCTGGACGTGGACAACGTGGCCGTGCGTCTGAGCCAGATCAAGCGGCTGGAGACAATCCGTGCGACCCGCGATCAGGCGGCCTGTGATGCGGCCTTGGCCGAGATGGAGCGCCGTGCGGCGGAAGGTGGCAATTTGCTTGAAGCGGCGGTTGAGGCCGCACGCGCACGTGCGACCGTGGGAGAGATCAGCATGAGCATGGAAAAGGTATTTGGCCGGCACCGCGCCGAGGTGAAGACATTGGCGGGCGTTTACGGTGCGGCTTATGAGGGCGATGCGGGCTTTGCCGCGATACAGGCGGATGTAGAGGCCTTTGCCGAGGAAGAAGGGCGCAGGCCCCGGATGCTGGTCGTGAAAATGGGCCAGGATGGGCATGATCGCGGTGCCAAGGTGATCGCCACGGCGTTTGCCGATATCGGCTTTGACGTGGATGTGGGGCCGCTCTTTCAGACGCCTGCGGAGGCGGCTCAGGATGCGATCGACAATGATGTGCATGTCATCGGCATCAGCTCTCAGGCGGCGGGGCATAAGACGTTGGCGCCCAAGTTGATTGATGCACTTCGCGAGAAGGGTGCAGGGGACATTTTGGTGATCTGCGGCGGGGTCATTCCGCAGCAGGATTACGATTTCCTCATGAAGGCCGGTGTGAAGGCGATATTTGGGCCGGGCACGAATATTCCCGAGGCGGCGCAGGATATCCTGAAGCTGATCCGGGCGGCGCGTGGATAGGTTTCTGTCGGTTTTGGCAGGATTGAGCGCGCTTCACTTTGTGGGGCGCGCTTTTTCGTGAGCGTTGCGAAAATACGCTCTGGGCATTTTGCTTTGCAAAACGCCTGCCGCTTGGGGACGTATTTGGATCCTCGGGGGCACCTTGCTGTGCAAAGTGACTTTGGTGGCGTGGGGGAGACTCGAACTCCCGACCTAACGATTATGAGTCGTTCGCTCTAACCAACTGAGCTACCGCGCCTTCGGCGTGTGGGGTATGTCAGAGGCGCGGCCCCGTCAAGGCGGAAATTGGCGCAAGCATAGAGGGTTTAGCAATTGCCGGATTGCCGCCATCACGCTGTGGCGCATCATTTGGCGTGAGGTAACTTTCACTGCGGCGGCTTGTCAAAACATGTGCCCTTGACGCGGTGGAGCGACATGCGGCAAGCCGCTGACAAATCAAGCCAAAGGCGGTAGATTGGCGCGCATGTCACTATGGACACGGATCACTGAGGCGGTTTCGGCCCTTGCCCAAGGCGAGGGTCTTTCTGCCGTGTTCGACAAGCTACGCACCCCGCCGGAGCGTAGCGTGGCGTTTACAATTGCGGTGATTGCGCTGAGCGCGAAGATGGCCAAGGCGGACGGGCTCGTGACGCGCGATGAAGTGACGGCGTTTCGCGAGGTGTTTCAGATCGCGCAGGCCGATGAGGCGGGCGCGGCCAAGGTCTTCAACCTCGCGCGGCAGGACGTGGCGGGGTTCGAGGAATATGCGACCCGGATCAAGGCGATGTTTGGCGCTGAGACGGATGCGCTGAGCGATCTTTTGGAGGGGCTTTTCCACATCGCAATTGCGGATGGGGAATATCATCCCAATGAGGACGCGTTTCTGGGTCGTGTATGTGAGATTTTCGGCCTGACCGAGCGGTGCTTTACCACCATGCGCAGCCGGTTTGTGCCCGATGCCAAGCCTGATCCTTACACGGTTTTGGGGGTGGAGCCGGACACGCCTCTTGAGGACATCCGCCGGGCCTATCGCCGGATGGTGCGTGAGACGCATCCAGATGTCATGCAGGCGCGCGGGGTGCCGTTAGAGGCGGCGCGACTGGCCGAAAAGCGCATGGTGGATATCAACCGCGCTTGGGATGAGATCAAGCAGGCTGCTCCGGCGTGAGGGTCGCCACATACAATATTGAATGGTTCAACGCCCTCTTCGATGACACGGGCGCACCTTTGGTGAATGGTGAGTGGTCTGGCCGCTGGAACGTGACACGCGCGACGCAGCTGGAAGCGGTGGCCCATGTGCTGCGCACACTCGACGCTGATGCGGTGATGATCATCGAGGCCCCGGATACCAGCCGCCATCGCAGCGCCACAGCCGCACTGGAGCAGTTTGCGGCATGGGCGGGCCTCAGAGCCCGCAAGGCAGTGCTGGGTTTCGTCAATGACACTCAGCAAGAGATTGCACTGATTTATGATCCTGAAAGGCTCAGCGCCGTGCATGACCCGCAAGAGGCTCCGAACGCCCCAAAATTCGATGGCGTGCTGGAGATTGATCTCGATGTAGATGCGCGCGAGGACCATGTGCGCTTTTCCAAACCGCCTTGGAGTTGGCTCTGACCGATCCGCATGGTGCCGTGCTGCGCCTTATCGGGGCGCATCTGAAGTCCAAGGCACCGCATGGTGCGGGGGACGCACGTGCCGTGCTCAAGGCGTTCATCGCCAACCGCCGTAAACAATTGGCGCAGGCGATCTGGCTCAGGCGACGCACGGAGCAACATCTGGCGGCTGGTGAGGCGTTGATCGTTTTGGGAGATCTGAATGACGGGCCGGGTCTGGACGCCTATGAACATCTTTTCGGTCGCTCTTCCGTGGAAATCGTGCTGGGCGAGGGGCAGGCACTTCAGCTCCGTGATCCCCACGCGCGGCAGGCTTTGGCGCAGAAAATCGTCGCGGTGCACACCACCTCGCGCTTTTTCATGCGACATGAAAAGCGGTATATGCAGGCGCTCTTGGATTACATCATGGTCTCTCCCGAAGTGATGGCACGCTCCCCGGTCTGGCGCATCTGGCACCCGTTCGATGATCCGCAATGTTGGGACGACAAAGTGCTGGGTGCGGCCCTTTTGGCGGCGTCGGATCATTTTTCCGTCACGTTGGATATTGGGCCTGCCTCTTAAAATCGCGCGCGGTCTATGCTATATTGGCGCTATGAAATCGATATTCACCGCCATCGCTTCGACCTTTTGCACCGCGCTGCCCTTGGCCGCCGAGGAGGCGCCAAAAGGGGCTGATGACGGGCCCTCGCTGATGCAGCAGGGCGTGGAGATGTTCCTAGAGGGGCTACTCAACCAAGTGGAGCCCACGATGCGCGATTTGCAGGGCATGACTGAGGATATGGGCCCGCAGCTGCGCGAATTTGCGGAGACCATGGGGCCGGCACTTGCGGAAATCATGCGCGATATCAAGGATCTGAATGCCTATCACGCACCAGAGGTCTTGCCCAATGGCGATATCATAATGCGTCGCAAGACCGAGGAAGAAATGGCCCCGCCGCCGCCGCTGGCAGAGGGCGAGATTGAGCTCTGACGCGCCCTAGCGTCCCTTGATCGCGACATCCGCGCCGAGGGCAGTTGCAAGCGCCATGAACCGCGCTTCGGCCACCTCGCCGAAGAGCAACGAGGCTTCGGGCGTGAGGCGCAGTTCCAGCAGCTTTTTCTTCGGATAGAATTTCATGCGTCCGAGATCGGCGTCTTTTTTCAACCAAAGCATGGCACCAAACCGCATGGCGCGCCCCAATATTTCCGCTTCATTTTGCGTTTTTGCATCGACAAGCGTGCTGAGTTGGTCAAACCGCGTCCCGACGCGGGTGTTGGAATAGCGGTGCAGCAAGGCCAGCCCCAGAAACACCCGTTCGGAATGTTTCAGACCGCCCAGATTGGCGCGGGTGGCATTATCGAAACAGACTTCGGCGCGGTAGTCGGGATGGGCGCGCCAGCTTACGTCATGCAAAAGACATGCCGCCTTGATGATGCGCAGCCGCTCGGGCGAGGGGCGGCCAAGAACGGGCAGGATGAAATTGTAGAGCACCTTCCCGAAGCCGGGCAGACGGGCGTCTTTATCTTCGGCAAACCGACAAGCCTCGATCAGTGGATCGCGGTCTCGTAGGGGTTGGGGCATCTGCTCATAGAGCATTCCCTCGCGAATGCCGTAACTTGAGATAGCGATATCGTGCGGTTTGAAGCGCCGCACCACTTCGCGCAGCACCTCTGCCGCAATCGGCACAAGGGCCATGCGGGCAAACGAAATTCCCGCCTCCTGGCGAAGCTCGTCGATATTGCGCCATTTGATGTAATCGGCGGTGGCGCGCACGGATTTGGAGGTCATCCGGTATTCATGCAGCACATGCAGCGGATAGCCACGCCGCGCCATGTCAATCTTGGCGATTGCCCGCCATGAGCCGCCCACAAGAAAGAGGCGGTTCTTTTGCTCACCCAGTTGCTCGGCCATGCCGTCCAGCGTCTTGCGGATGTAGGCCTTGCGCGCTTTCGCCCCGCCTTTGAGGTCACGCAGCTTGAGTGGGCCGAGCTGCGAGGTCACCCGCCGCCCCACCGTGCCACAATGGATTTCGGCCATCTCCATCGACGAGCCGCCAATATCGCAGACCAGCCCATAAGAGCCGGGCCAGCCCAAGAGCACGCCTTGCGCCGAGAGCCGCGCTTCTTCGCGCCCGTCCAAGACCCAAAGGCGAAGGCCAGTCTGGCTTTCAACGTCATGGCGAAAATCGGCACCGTCCTCGGCGTCCCGCACGGCGGCGGTGGCGACGCATGTGAGAGGGCCTGTGCCCATGCCATCTGCCAGATGTTTGAACCGGTGCAATGCCGCCAGCGCGCGGGCGCGGCCCTCTGGGTTCAGCCGCCCTGTCTGGGTCATGCCGGCACCAAGGGCACACATGATTTTTTCGTTGTAGAAATAAGCAGGGCTGCGCGCAGCACCGTCAAAAACCACGAGCCGGACGGAGTTTGACCCCACATCGACAACCCCTACGCGGCGCAGGGCACGCGATGACGGTTTGTCAAAAAGCGGACGGCCAAAAGGGCCCGCATCTTCGGGATCCTCGGCTGGGTTGCCTGCGTCCATTCTATCCCCCCGCGCGGGTTTGGTTGCCGTCCCGTTTATGCCGGGGCGCGCCGGGCGGGTCAATCTTCGGTATGGGTCAGTTTTGGCACATCCGCCGCACCCGCCGATCCACGTCCCGAGAGCGAGGGGTTTTCCATGAAGAACCGGTGGCAGTTGAAGGCGAAGCTGCCATCCTCGACCTCGGCGCGTGTAAAGCTGCCATCGGGGGCCATGACCCAGCTTTGGGCGATATCGGCCATGCTGGCGGCCATGATCTGACTTGTGATCTGGGCCTTCACGGTGGGGTTTTCGATCTCGATCAGCGTCTCGACACGGCGGTTGAGGTTCCGGCCCATCCAATCGGCGGAGGAGATGAACACCCGTGCCTTTTTGTGCGGAAGCCCGTGGCCATTGCCGAAGCAGACGATGCGGGAATGCTCCAAAAACCGCCCGACGATGGACTTCACGCGGATATTCTCGCTCAGACCCTTCACGCCGGGGCGCAGACCACAAATGCCGCGCACCACGAGGCTGATCTCCACCCCCGCCTGGCTCGCGGCATAGAGCGCGTCAATCACGTCAGGCTCCACCAGCGAGTTCATCTTGGCCCAGATGCGGCCCGGTTTGCCCTCCTGGGCATGGGCGCTCTCGGCGGCGATCATCTCAAGCAGGCGGGGCTTGAGGGAGATGGGCGAGATTGCGAGGTTTTCCAGCCGCTCAGGCTGCGCATAGCCCGAGAGGTAGTTGAACACTTTCGTGGCGTCGCGGCCCAGCACCTTGTCGCAGGTGAAAAAGCTCAGGTCGGTATAAATGCGCGCGGTAATTGGATGGTAGTTGCCGGTGCCATAATGTGTGTAGGTCACCAGATTATCACCCTCGCGGCGCACCACGGTCGAGATTTTGGCGTGGGTCTTGAGGTCGAGAAAGCCGTAGACTACATGCGCGCCTGCGCGCTCCAGACGTCGCGACTGGCGGATATTGGCGGCCTCGTCGAAGCGGGCTTTCAACTCCACAAGCGCCGTGACTGATTTGCCGTTTTCCGCCGCCTCGCAAAGGGCGCTGACGATGGGGGATTCGTTGGAGGTGCGGTAAAGCGTTTGCTTGATCGCGACCACATCCGGATCGCGCGCGGCCTGCGCCAGAAAGCGGATGACCATATCGAAGGTCTCGTAGGGGTGATGCAGCAGCATGTCCTTCTGGCGGATCGCGGCGAACATGTCGCCGTCGTGGTCCTGTACGCGTTCGGGCACACGGGGGCTGAAGGAGGGCCAGAGAAGGTCCGGGCGCGCGTCCAGTACAAGCTCCTTGAGGTCGGCGAGGCCAATCATGCCCTCTACCTCGACCACCTCATCGGGGTTTACGTCCAGCTCGTCCATGATCATATCGCGCAGCGCAGGTGCGGCGCCGGCGGAGATCTTCATGCGCACCACCTCGCCGCGGCGGCGGCGTTTGAGAGCCACCTCGAATTCGCGCACAAGGTCCTCGGCCTCTTCCTCGACCTCCAGATCGCTGTCGCGCAGCACCCGAAAGGAGAAATGGCTTTTGGATTTGTAGCCCGGAAAGAGACTGCCGAGATGAAGCATCAACAGCTCTTCGAGCGGTAGCACACGGACCGTGCCCTCAGACGAGGGCAGCGTGACGAACCGGTCGATCTGCTGCGGGATGGGCAGGAGAGCCTTGAGCGGGCGTTTGTCCGAGCGGCGCTCCAGATTGAGGGCGAGCGAGTAGCCCAGATTGGGGATGAACGGGAAAGGGTGTGCGGGGTCAATCGCGAGGGGCGAGAGCACCGGGAAGACCTTTTCGAGGAACACATCCTCCAGGAATGGCTTGTCGTCCTCGGCGATGCTTGCGGCGTCGAGGATGGTGATATTCTCGGCCTCAAGCTCCAGTCGCAGGTGTTGGTAGGTTTCTTGCTGCTTTGACAGAAGGTTGCGCGCGTCGTCATTGATCAACACAAGCTGCTCGGCGGGGCTGAGCCCATCGGCGGCGGGGGTCGTGTTGCCTGCGCGGGCAAGCTCGCGCAGGCCTGCCACGCGGACGTTGTAGAATTCATCAAGGTTGGTGGCAGAGATCGAGAGAAAGCGCAGCCGCTCCAGCAAGGGCACGCGCGGGTTCTGCGCCTCTTCCAGCACACGCCAGTTGAAGCCCAGCCAGCTCAGTTCGCGGTTATAGAACCGCGCGGGGCCGGTGAGGTCCAGATCGGGTAGTTCTGTGGGCGCGGGAAACGGCGCGTTGAGGAAATCGGCGTGGGACATGCTGAGCCTTATGGCAGGCGGGTGTGACGGGGATATGTCAGGGTGCGCCTAAGCGCCCGATTTGTCCAGTATTTCCGCCGCAAGCTTGCGTGTCACCGGGCGTTTTTGCGCCAATGCGGCGCGGTCCAGTGCGGCGACGATATCTGCCACGGCGGCGAATGACCGTGGCATCCGGCGGGCAAGGAAGGGGATCGTCCCGGGCGTGGGGATGATCTGGCGGTCGGCCATTTGTTTCAGGATCACCGCAGACAGAAGCGCATCATCGGGGGCGTCCAAACCGATGGCGGGCGTGCCTTCCATGCGGCTGGCGAGATCCGGTAGGGCCAGCGACCAGCGGCTGGGCGCTGTGCGGGCGGTGATCAACAGGCTGTGCCCTTCGGCGAGGCAAAGGTTGTGGAGGTGGAAAAGCGCGCGCTCTGCCTCCGGGTTGCCGGTGATGCGGTCGGCGTCTTCTATGGCGACGGGCGCTGCGGCCAGGGTAGGGATGTCCGCGGTGGTAAGATCGGTTGCCGCTGTGATTGTGGCACCGCTGAGGGCGGCCCAGACATGGGTGAGGTGGGTCTTGCCCGAGCCCTCCGGACCATGCAGCACCAGCTTGCGTGCGGGCCAGTTCTCCCAGCCCTCGATCATCGCCACAGCTGCTGCATTGGGGCCAGATACAAAAAAATCACCACGCCCCAGCGCGGGGCGCGCGGGCAGGTCCAAGCTCAGCTGATGCGCCATTATTCTGCGTCGCCTCGCGACGTGCCTGTGTAGAGTTTGCTGTCTTGGTAGCTTGCGATGGCGAAGCGCGCCAGAACGCCGATGGATGCAGCTACTGGCACGGCGACCAGCATGCCCACGAAGCCGAAAAGCGCGCCAAAGACCGACAGGGCGAAGATAAGCCACACAGGATGCAGGCCTACGGAGCCGCCGACGAGCTTGGGGGTGAGCACATTGCCTTCAATCACTTGGCCCAGCACGAAGATGCCCGCGACAAGGCCTATGGAGACCCAATCCCCCCAGAACTGAAAGAGGGCCAGACCAATGGCCAACGCCCCACCGATCAGCGCGCCGACATACGGGATGAAGGTGATCAGCCCCGCGATCGCGCCTACGAGAAGGCCGAATTGCAGGCCGACAAGCATCAACGCCACCGCATAATATGTCCCGAGGATAAGGCAGACAGTGCCCATGCCGCGGATGAAGCTGGCGAGAGTGTCGTCGATTTGTTGGGCAAGGTCGCGGATGATCGGTGCGTGGTCGCGCGGCAAAAGGTGATCGATCTGCGCGATCATCCGGTCCCAATCATAGAGGAGGTAGAAGGCCACGACGGGCACCACCACAATCAGCACAATGACATTGAGCAGGGAGGACACGGAGCCCAGCACCGCCTGGATCAGCTCCCCGCCGCGCTCTTGGATGGCCTCGCCGATGGCGGTAAGCGATTGGTGCACGGTGGATTGCGTATCGACCAGTTGCGGGAATCGCTCCGTCAGGACGCTGCGCAATTGACCGGCCAATTCCGGGGCGGCGTTGATCAGCGAAGTGGTCTGGCTCACCAGCGTTGGAATGACCAGCAGAGCCATGATCACGAAGAGCAAAAGAGCGCAGAGTGTTATGAACGTGACCGATAAGGCC
>JBASXE010000161.1:0-35447 GCA_049276875.1 Roseovarius sp.
AGCTTTCGATCAAGGGCGTGGTGGTGATCGGCGAAGGCGAGCGGGACGAGGCACCGATGCTCTATATCGGCGAGGAGGTCGGCAATGGCGAGGGTCCCGGTGTGGATATCGCGCTGGACCCGCTGGAGGGCACCACCCTGACGGCCAAGGCCATGCCCAACGCCCTCACCGTGATCGCTATGGCCCCGCGCGGCAGCCTTCTGCACGCGCCGGATGTGTATATGGACAAGCTGGCCATTGGGCCGGGCTATGCGAAGGCCGTGATCAGCCTGGAGATGAGCCCGCGCGAGCGCGTCGAGGCCATCGCCCGGGCCAAGGGCTGCAAACCTTCCGAAGTGACTGTCTGCATCCTTGAGCGGCCCCGCCATCAAGAAATGATCGCAGACGTGCGAGAAACCGGTGCTGCCGTGTTCCTGATCCCCGATGGGGACGTCGCAGGCATCATCCACTGCGCCGAGGCAAAACAGACCGGGATTGATATGTATATGGGCTCGGGCGGGGCGCCGGAAGGCGTGCTGGCGGCTTCCGCGCTGAAATGCATGGGCGGGCAGATCTGGGGGCGTCTGTTGTTCCGCAACGATGACGAGCGCGGTCGCGCCGCCAAGGCGGGGATCACGGATTTCGACCGGATATACAGCCGAGACGAAATGGTCACTGATGACGTGATCTTTGCCGCCACCGGAGTAACCGACGGATCGCTCACCGCAGGCGTAAAGCGGCGCCAGGGCTATGTGGAGACAGAGACCGTGCTGATGCGCTCCAAGACAGGATCGCTGCGCCGGATGATCTATCGCAACCCGATTGGGTAAAACCAAAGGGTTTCTTTGAGTATTTCAACTAAGAAGAAGGGCTGAGTGTGACAGGATTTCTGAACGTCACGCAGTCTTTGACAGGGCGCCTTTGGGTTGGACCCGCCGTGGAGGTGGACCGCAAGGCAGAGGCGCTGGAGCAATCCACAGCCCTGCCGCGTGCGGTCTGTCAGGTCCTGGCCCGACGCGGCGTGGAGGCGGCGGAGGCGGAGGCGTTTTTGGCCCCGCAACTGCGCGATTTGCTGCCTGATCCGCGCAGTCTGCGCGATATGGAGGCGGCCGCGTCGCGGTTTTTGCACGCTGTCGAGCGGCGCGAGCGGATCGCGATCTTTGCCGATTACGATGTGGATGGCGGCACGAGCGCGGCACTTCTGATCGACTGGCTGCGGCAGATGGGGATGCAAGCCACGCTCTATGTGCCTGACCGGATCGACGAAGGGTATGGCCCCAATGACGAGGCGATGGCGACGCTGGCGGCAGAGCATGATCTGATCATTTGCGTGGATTGCGGGACGCTGAGCCATGGGCCGGTTGCGGCGGCAAAGGGTGCGGATGTGGTGATCCTCGATCACCATCTGGGCGGGGAGACCTTGCCCGAGGCCTTGGCCGTGGTGAACCCCAACAGGCAGGATGAAAGCGGCGATCTGGCCCATCTGTGTGCCGCAGGCGTTGTGTTTTTGATGCTGGTGGAAGCCGGGCGGCAGATGCGCGAGGCCGGAGGCAAGGGCCCGGATCTGCTGGCGCTGTTGGATCTGGTGGCGCTGGCGACCGTAGCGGATGTCGCGCCGTTGATTGGGGTGAACCGGGCTTTTGTGTGCCAAGGGTTGAAGATCATGGCACGGCGCGCGCGCCCCGGTCTTGTGGCGCTGGCCGATGTGGGGCGCGTTGATACCGCGCCCACAGCCTATACGTTGGGCTTTGTGATGGGGCCGCGGGTCAATGCGGGCGGGCGGATCGGCAAGGCTGATCTGGGCGCACGGCTTTTGGCCACGTCTGATCCCGCCGAGGCCCGCGCCATGGCCGAGCGACTGGATCAGCTCAACACCGAGCGGCGCGAAATCGAAAGCGCCGTACAAGCCGCCGCCATGGCGCAGGCCGAGGCGCGCGGGTTTGACGCGCCGCTGGTTTGGGCAGCAGGCGCGGGTTGGCATCCCGGTGTCGTGGGGATCGTTGCGAGCCGCCTGAAGGAGGCCGCGAACCGGCCTGCGATCGTGATCGGTCTGGAGGGTGGCATGGGCAAGGGCTCGGGTCGTTCGATCAGCGGTGTGGATCTTGGCGCGGCGATCCAAAGGCTCGCGCATGAAGGGCTTTTGGTGAAGGGCGGCGGACACAAGATGGCGGCCGGTCTCACGCTCGAGGAAGCCAAGCTGGAGCCTGCGATGGCGCGTCTGTCGGACCTCTTGGCGAAACAGGGCGCGGGGCAAGGCGGTGCGGCGGATCTGCGGCTTGACGGTCTTTTGATGCCGCGCGCAGCCACGCCCGAACTGATCACCCAGATCGAGGCGGCGGGCCCCTATGGCCCAGGAGCACCCAGCCCCCGCTATGCGTTTGCCAATATGCAGATCACATTTGCCAAGCGTGTGGGCGACCGGCACCTCAAGCTGCGCTTTGGCGATGGCACAGGCGGACAGATGGAGGCAATCTGCTTTGGCGCCTATGACGGCCCACTCGGACCCGCGCTGGAGGGTCATGGTGGCGCACGCTTCCACCTTGCGGGACGGATCGAACTGAACACATGGCAAGGGCGCCAATCTGCCCAGCTTCGCCTTGAGGACGCAGCTTTGGCGGGCTGAACCGGGCAGGCGAGGAAAATCCCGATTGAGACAAAAAACCCTCTTGCGCCGGGGCAGAGATTTGCCTAATCACGCGACACGTCACGCAGTGGCCCGTTCGTCTATCGGTTAGGACGCCAGGTTTTCAACCTGGAAAGAGGGGTTCGATTCCCCTACGGGCTGCCACTTATCTCTGTAAATCATTGATATAGAAGTATAATTCCAGACAGCTGGCTTTGTATACATTGTCTTATGCAATCGCGCGAGCGGCCTGAATGCCCTGCGAACGCTGCAGAATTCGTGACAGGAGGTCTGCTCACAGCTTGACGACCCAAGTGACGAAGAAGGCCAAGCCCCTGACCGTCCATACTTCCAGCCCAGTATCGAAAAACTCTTTCTCACCAAGAACCGGGATGAAGATAGGGCCGGCAGCGCCCCGTTTATGCTCTTGTCCTGCTGGCGCATTTATAACGCTGCGAGATTCATAAGTGTTGCTGCGTTTGATACATAAGGCCGCAAATTCCTTGTCTGCAATCGTTGTCAGGAAAGGCGCCTGGTTTTGAATATGGAGCCAGAGTGAATGATGCTTGCTTAACTGGACGCGAGGGTCTAGACAGAAGAGGTTACGTTACCTCTATCGCAAACCTGCTCCTTACGGCTCAGTGTCCCGATCTAGCACTGACATAGCCGAACTGCCATATTCCGTGGGCAGTAAAAAAGGAGACATACGATGGCCAATGGCACCGTAAAGTGGTTTAATTCTACAAAAGGTTTTGGGTTTATCGCCCCCGAAGGTGGCAGCAAGGATGTGTTTGTGCACATCTCAGCGGTTGAGCAAGCAGGTCTGACAGGCCTGAATGACGACCAAAAAGTGACTTTCGATATTGAGTCCGGCCGCGATGGCCGTGAAAGCGCAGCCAATCTAGTATTGGTTTGACGCTGCTCCCTGAATAGGGACAAATCAGACAGATAATAGCGGGCGGATCGGAGACGATGCGTCCGTTTTTGAATTCCGATGTGGGAGTTCAGACTATTCGCACGCCGTTTACCACGCACTACCTTTAAAGTTCATCCGGGCTCACGCCCGGCGTTCGAAGAGAGCGCGCTATCAACGGCTTGCACTGGCGGATCATGTGCGTTGGGTGGGATCCCACTGGGAATTCCTGACAACAGCGCAAGCGGTCGCCGCACCGATCCGGCCTGCAAACGCCCCAAATCCCCAGACCATGCAAATGTGAGACAGAAAATAAATGAAGAAGACAGATCGAGATCAATTTGACGGCCGCCTCAAGAACGCGTCTGTAGCCAAACGCACCAGACTTGAACGTTTCCAAGCAGCCGCGGATGACCCAGAGAGACTGGCAGAACGCGCCAGAAGAGATGAAGTGGCAATAGCCCGCGCAGCGAAGCAACACGCCAAGGCAGCAAAACTTCTAAAGGAAAAGGAAGACCTCACGCGGCAGCAATCTGAGGATGCCATACGCAGAGAAGCGCAAACCTCGTTGCGCGAAGCGGAGATCAAAGCGGAACTTGCTCAGACCGCGGACCAAGTTATCGCGCAGACTGCAGAGCGTGAAGCAGAGCGCAAGGCAGAACGAGACCGACGCTATGCTGCGAGACAAAACCGCAAACGCTGACCGGACTGAAGCAGTCGCTCAAAGACAATCGTATTTCATCAATTTCGGGCTCGGTGCCGCTCTTCGATGCCGGGTCGCCTGATTTGCCCCAAGCTTCTTTGACCTTGCAGCTTCAGGCATGGGCAATGAATTGAGCAACTGTCATTAGGCAGGCATTACGATGCAGGCCGACTGGAGGACATCCTGGAGATGGTGGACGCGGCTGGCATCGATCTCTTCGATCTACTGGCGTAACCTTCCTGCATACAGGCGGGTCCGTTGGTCTGTTCGGATACGAATTCGCCTTCGACCACTCCAGCCGCCAGATCAACCGCTGAGCCGAGTTGCGTGATTTCTTTCACCTCGCGACACACCGGAGGCCCGGGACGCAGCGCACCCATGGACGCCGCCCGCTCTGGCCTCTACCTTAGAGATGATATGCGAATCCCGCTCCAAGCCCAAGGCCGCCCATGACCGATCCATCGCCCTCCGGCTACCGCGTTCTGGCCCGTAAATACCGGCCAGAGACCTTTGCCGATTTGGTGGGGCAGGATACGATGGTGCGCACGTTGAAAAACGCATTTGCCGCCGATCGGATCGCGCAAGCCTTCATCATGACGGGTATCCGAGGCACCGGCAAAACGACCACCGCGCGGATCATAGCCAAGGGGATGAACTGCATCGGGCCAGATGGCACAGGCATGCCCACGACCGAGCCTTGCGGCGCGTGCGAGCATTGCACGGCGATCATGGAAGGCCGCCATGTCGATGTGATGGAGATGGACGCGGCCTCGCGCACCGGCGTGGGTGACATCCGCGAGATCATCGATTCTGTGGCCTATCGCGCAGCCTCCGCGCGCTACAAGATCTACATCATCGACGAGGTGCATATGCTCAGCACCTCGGCGTTCAACGCGCTTCTCAAAACGCTGGAGGAGCCGCCAGAGCATGTCAAATTCATCTTCGCGACGACCGAGATTCGCAAAGTGCCAGTCACGGTGCTCAGCCGCTGTCAGCGATTTGATCTGCGCCGGATCGAGCCGGAGGACATGATCGCGCTGATGCGCAAGATCGCCAGTGCGGAAGGGGCTGAGATTACCGATGACGCGCTGGCGCTCATCACCCGCGCCGCGGAAGGCTCGGCCCGCGATGCGACCTCGCTGCTTGATCAGGCGATAAGCCATGGCGCGGGCGAAACCGGCGCCACCCAAGTGCGCGCAATGTTAGGACTTGCCGACCGGGGCCGCGTGCTTGACCTCTTTGATCTGATCCTCAAGGGCGACGCGGCAGGCGCGCTGACCGAGATCGGCGCGCAATACGCGGATGGGGCCGACCCGCTGGCCGTGCTGCGCGATCTGGCCGAGGTGACCCATTGGACCTCCGTGGTGAAGATCACGCCCGAGGCGGCAGAGGACCCCACGATCAGCCCCGATGAGCGGACCCGCGGACTGGAAATGGCCGAGGCACTGCCAATGCGGGTGCTGACACGGATGTGGCAGATGCTGCTCAAGGCCTTGGAGGAGGTGAGTGCCGCCCCCAACGCAATGATGGCCGCCGAAATGGCCGTGATCCGCCTGACCCATGTGGCGGACCTGCCCAGCCCCGAAGAGCTGATGCGCAAGATGAAGGACGCACCACCAAGTGCAGCACCCCCAGCGCAGAAGCCGGGCGGGCCCGCCACCTCTGCACCTGCGGGCCACATGGGCGCGGCCTCCACCGGCGCGGCATCGACACAATACCACCCCACAACAGACGCCCCAACCAACGCGCCCTCAGCCTCCGGCGGCGCGGCGCTCGCGCTGGCTCTGGACCCTGCGCTCGCGCGTTTTCCAAGCTTCCACCACGTGGTCGAGTTGATCCGCGCCAACCGTGATGTGAAGCTTTTGGTGGAGGTTGAAACCTGCCTGCGCCTCGCAGCCTATCAGCCCGGACGGATCGAATTTGTCCCCACGGACAACGCCCCCGGCGACCTTGCGCATCGCCTCGGCGCAGCGCTGCAACGTTGGACCGGAAACCGCTGGGCCGTGACGCTTGTGAATGAGGGCGGCGGCAAGACGATTGCCGAGACGCGCGACGCGGATGCTTTGGCGCTCAAGGCCGAGGCCACGGGCCACCCTCTGGTGCAGGCCGTGATGCAGGCTTTCCCCGGTGCTGAAATCCTGCAAATCCGCACCCAAAAAGACATCGCCACCGAAGCACAGGCCCAGGCCCTGCCGGAGGTTGACGAAGAGTGGGATCCGTTCGAGGAAGACTAGGCAAGCCGCCAAACCATTCACATATCAAGACAATATCAAACCAAGGAGACGCATGATGTTCAAAGGATTGGGCCAGATGGGCGACATGGCCAAGATGATGAAGGCCGCGCAGGAAATGCAGCAGAAAATGGCCAACCTGCAAGAAGAGATGCACAACCTCACCGTGACAGGCGAGAGCGGCGCGGGCCTCGTGAAGGCGGTGGCCAGCTATAAAGGTGAGCTGAAAAGCCTCGATATTGATCCGAGCATCTTCTCGGGTGACGACAAGGAAGTGGTCGAGGACCTGATCCTCGCCGCGATCAAAGACGCGCAGGCAAAAGCGTCGGAGAAATCCCAAGAAGAGATGGGCAAGCTGACCGAAGGGATGGGCCTGCCCAAGGATATGAAGCTGCCGTTCTGAACCCCCGCCCCGGACAGTGCTTCGGGGCCGCATTTGCCGGACGATGCCTTGAGCTCAAATCGCGACATAGACAACCTGATCGAGATGATGGCCAAGCTGCCCGGCCTCGGGCCACGCTCGGCGCGCCGTGCAGTGCTGCACCTGATTGCCAAGCGCGATCTCAAGCTCACACCGCTGGCTGATCTCATGCAGATCGTGGCGGCCACGGCCCGTGCTTGTGAGACCTGTGGCAATATCGGGACCGCACCGGTCTGCGATATCTGCATCGCACCCAAGCGGGCCAATGGCCTGCTGTGCGTGGTGGAGGATGTGGCCGATCTCTGGGCGATGGAGCGCGCGGGCAGCTTCAAGGGCCGCTACCACGTATTGGGCGGCACGCTCAGCGCTTTGGACCAAGTGGGCCCCGAGCAGTTACGCATCCCCGCCCTTATCCGCCGGATCGAGGCCGAGGGGATCAACGAGGTCATCCTCGCCCTCAACGCCACGATCGACGGGCAGACCACGGCGCATTACATCGCAGAGCAGGTGGAAAATCAGGTTCGGCTCACGTCGCTTGCCCAAGGCGTGCCCATCGGAGGCGAGTTGGATTATCTCGACGACGGCACGATCAGCGCCGCCTTGGCCGCACGCAAGGCGCTTTAATGCAAAAGGGCCGGCCCCGTCTCAGGACCGGCCCTATATCACAGCCTGAAACGGCTTACTTGTCGTCTTCGTCCTCATCATCCCCGCCTTCGGGCAGATTGAAGAGGCTCTCAGCATCATACTGTTTCTCGGGCACGTCCGGCTCCGCGTCACCCAGCGTGAAGGTCTCAAGACCCTCAATCGCGGTGGGGATTTTTGGATCACTGCCGTCGCTCAGGCTCTGCTCAGTGCTCAGAAGCTTGCGGCGCTCCTCATCCGTCATCGGACCACCCTCGCGCGCCTTTTTGGCTGCGGCCTTCTGCACGGCGGCATCAAGCTCGGCTTGCTTGCAAAGACCAAGTGCGACCGGGTCGATGGGCTGAATATTCGCGATATTCCAATGCGTCCGCTCACGGATCGCCTGAATGGTCGGTTTGGTCGTGCCCACCAGCTTGGAGATTTGTGCATCCGCAAGCTCGGGGTGAAACTTCACCAGCCACAGAATCGAGGCCGGGCGGTCCTGCCGCTTGGACAAAGGCGTGTAGCGTGGGCCACGGCGTTTTTCCTCGCCCTGTGCGGCCTGATAAAACTTGAGTTTCAGCGCATGTGTCGGGCTTTTCTCCGCCGCATCAATCTCGGACTGATCCAGTTGATTATTGGCAACGGGATCGAACCCCTTCACACCGGCGGCCACATCCCCGTCAGCAATTCCTTGAATCTCAAGCTCATGCATGCCGGTGAAATCGGCGATCTGTTTGAAGCTGATCGTGGTATTGTCCACGAGCCAGACAGCGGTGGCCTTGGCCATAAGCGGTTTCGACATATCAGGTCTCCTTGAGCCATATCTTTCCCATCGCCTGGAAGGGCGGCACCGGGTCGGTGCGGGTTTCCATTGTAGGGGAACTTGCCGCGTCTATACTCACAGCCGCCCCAAAATGAAAGAGCAAATCATGCGCGCCCTTCTAGCCTTGATCCTGACCGCCTCCACCGCGTTTGCGCAAGGTGGGCGTGCGGGTGATTTCGACTACTACATCCTCGCGCTCAGTTGGTCGCCCACATGGTGCGCTCTGGAGGGTGATGCGCGCGGCGCAGCACAATGCGCGGACGTGGCGGATACCGGATGGGTGCTGCACGGGCTTTGGCCGCAATATGATCGCGGCTGGCCCACCGATTGCCAGACCATAATGCGTGCGCCATCGCGCGCCATGACGCGCGAAATGGAAGACATCATGGGAAGTGCGGGCCTTGCCTGGCACCAGTGGAAAAAGCACGGCACATGCAGCGGGCTGAGCGCGGATGCGTATTATGCCCTGTCGCGCGAAGCGTTCGAGAGCATCACCCGCCCGGCTGTCTTTCGCAATCTGTCGCGTCCCGTGAGGCTGCCCGCCAAGGTGGTGGAGCAGGCCTTTCTCAAGGCGAACCCACGGCTTGGGCCGGACGGGGTGACGATCACATGCCGCGCGGGGCGCATTCAGGAGGCCCGAATCTGTTTGAGCAAGGCGCTCGTTCCCATGGCCTGCGGGCCGGATGTCGTGCGTGATTGCACGCTAAGCGACGCGCTTTTCGATCCCGTCCGCTGAGGCGTCAGAAAACCCGCGCCACCAGAACGATCAGCACCGCCGGGATCAATCCCACATGAAGGATATGGTCGAAATAATTGCTGCTCCCCCAGCCCAGGACCCACAGAAGCTGCGCCGATACGGCCAGCGCAGGCATGAAAACGCTACCCTGCCAAAGCCCATAGGCACAAATCGCCAGCACGATCCCCGCCACCCACAAAGGCGCATAGCCAAGGCGATAAATCTCGGCGGGCAAAGCGCCCATCGCAGCGGCGAGAAACACCAGATAGGCCGCAAGAAACACCAAAAGCTCGAGTGTTCCAAAAGGGTGCACCGGCACGCCCAGAACCCCGGCCATCTGCCGCAGCGCCAAAAGAGGGATCACCACGCCGATAGGTCCCAAAACCGCCACGATCCCGCGCAGCGCCAGCGTTTCGCGCAGGCCAAAGGCACAGATAGCACCCACAGCAAGCCCCGCGACAATGCTCCACGGTGCAGAAAGCCCAAGGCTCAGCACCCCCCACGCGGCCCAGCCCAAAAGCACCGCAAGCCAGAGGTTGCCCACCAGCGCGCTCATGCTCCCACCGCCCAGCGTGCGGAGAACACATGCGCCCGGATGCCCCCCTTGGCACCGACCGAATAGGTCAGCATGATCCGCCCATCCTCCAGAATGCGCATCATGGGATAGCGCGCATCCTCGCCACCATCCTCCAGCGTATGGAGCGTTTTCCAACTTTCCCCACCATCGTCCGAGAGGGTCAATCGCAGGACCCCGCCATTCCCGGCATCATCATTCACGGCCATCAAGATGCGCCCATCCCCAAGGTTGAGTGCGGCCACAGGCGCGCTTGGATTGGCCACGCCCGCATCCTCCATCGCGGTCCAGTTTTGTCCGCCATCCATCGTGCGCGAGACCAAAAGCCGCCCCGCCGCACTGTCGAAATCACGCAAGATCGCCACGGCGCGCGTCGCGTCCAGCGGCACGACCATGGGCTGAATACCCTTTTGCGGCCCCGGAATACGCCGCATGTCGCGGACGCGGCCATCGCGCCCAAACCGCACCAGCGCGCCGTATGCACTGCCCATCTCGAAATACGCGGGCAGCCCCCACGCGCCGTCCTGATACGCCACCATCGGTGACTTCACGAGAAACGAGCGATTGAGCAGCGGCGAGAGATTTAGCTTGCGTGCCGCCCCCTCACGCACCTCTGCGACCGAGGCCATGGCCCAGCCGCCCACCGACACGACTGTGGCGTAAAGCCCACCGCGCCCCTCATCCTCAATTGTATTGCCCAGCGTCACGACCAATTCCGTTGGCGAGAACGTCTCCGTCAGCCCCCCACGTGTCAGGACACGCTGCGGCGCGGAGGCGCGCCAGCCATCGCCCTCGGTCAGATCGCTGGCAAAGATATCAACATCCGCCTTGGCCTCTTCCGACCCCTCGAACCAGATAACGCGCGGCAAAGGCCCGCTCAAATCAATCGCAGGCGAATGGGCCTGCCCCGTGGGGGCGGTGTAGTCCAGAACGGTCGTGAATTCTGCCGCGCGCTCAAGATCAACGAAGCGCGCAGGCGCAAACTGCCACTCGAGCGGCGCATCCCTACGGATGGCCCACGCGCTCAAGCCGACGCTCACCGCCATCGCCGCAAGGATGAACACCTGAACGAAGCCCATATCCTCAGCCGACTTCGAGAACGATCTTGCCGATATGGGTCGAGCTTTCCATATGCGCATGGGCCGCCGCCGCTTCGGCAAGAGGATAAGTGCTGTCCATCACCGGCGCGACACGGCCCGCATCAAGCAGGGGCCAGACCTCGCTGCGCAGCGCCTGCGCAATCCGCGCCTTCGCCAGATCGCTTTGCGGGCGCAGGGTGCTGCCAGTGATCGTCAGACGGCGCATCATCAGCGGGGCGAAGTTCAACTCCACCTTCGACCCCTGAAGAAACGCAATCTGCACAAGCCGCCCATCATCCGCCAGTGCACGCACGTTGCGGGGCAAGTAGTCGCCGCCCACCATATCGAGGATGAGATCAGCGCCGCCTTCGGCCTTCATAACCTCAACGAAATCCGCATCGCGGTAATTGATCGCAACCTCCGCCCCAAGATCGCGGCAGACGGCGCATTTCGCGTCAGATCCAGCAGTGGTAAACACCCGCGCACCCAAAGTTGAGGCCAGCTGAATCGCCGTGGTCCCGATACCGGACGAGCCGCCATGCACCAAGAACCGCTCGCCCGCCTTGAGCCGGCCGCGTTGGAATACGTTTGACCAGACGGTGAAGAACGTCTCGGGCAGACATGCCGCCTCGCGCATCCCCATACCCTCGGGGACGGGCAGGCAATGAGCCGCGGGCGTGGCCACATATTCGGCATATCCGCCGCCGGGCAAAAGCGCGCAGACCTTGTCGCCCAGCGCCCAGCCCTCGGCCCCCTCGCCCACCGCGACGATCTCGCCTGACGCCTCAAGCCCCGGCAGATCGCTGGCGCCTTTGGGGGGCGCATAAAGCCCGGCGCGCTGTAGCGCATCCGGGCGGTTCACGCCCGCAAAGGCCACTTTGATCACCACCTCGCCATGACGTGGCTCAGGCCGGGGGCGGCTGGTGACCTTGAGCACGTCCGGCCCACCGGGGGCTGTGATCTCAACAGCCGTCATCATCTCGCTCATAGCGGGTCTCCCAATATTCAATGCCTGTGATTCAGGACTGCTCAGACCACCGGCCTGGCAGATCGCTCGCCGCCCCTTTTGGTGCGCGGATATGGCTCATCATCTGGCCAAGCGGGCCGCTGATCAAAGGCCCCAAAATCTTGCTCTCGCGCGCCTTGGCTTTCACCGTTTCAATCTGCATCACATTGTCGATCCGGCGGTCCAGAAAAGCCCATGTAGCCTCGTCGCGCGCACTCTGATCCCCCAACCAGTAGAGCACAGTAGAGCCGTAAACCACCGAAAGTGTCGCACGCTTGGTATACCAGTTCACATCGTCCGAGGTGTCGCCCAGCGCGGTCCAGATATGATCGCAGGTCTGCCAGATCGCCCGCGCACCATCCGCGCTGTGATGGGGCAGCGCGAAAAGCGCCGTGCCCCGTCGCACCATCTCCTTGTCCAGAGCCGCCTCCAGCCGGAAGCGCACGGCGGCAGCAACCCGGTCGCGAAACCGCATCTCACTCAGATCAGTGACGGCCAAACGCTCCAGCATCGCCGCATCGCCTGCGGCATGAAAGGCAAGCGCAAGATCCACCGCACCACGCGGACATACCGCCCGCGCCACCGCGATATCCACATCCGCATCGCGCGCGGAGGCCTGAAATGCCCCCTCAGACCAACCATCGAACGGCACATGCATCGCCGCGGCTTCCAGCAGCCTTGCCTTGATTTCACTATCGCTCATTTCGGCCTCCTATCATTCCCCGGCACCCTAGACAAAACACCGGGCCTTTGCTATACGCCAGCTTCCTGCAAATCATGCAACTCTAGACTAGGAAGGTGGTGACACCACATGCAGGTTAGTGTTCGCGACAACAATGTCGATCAGGCGCTCCGCGCTCTGAAGAAAAAGCTGCAGCGCGAAGGCGTTTTTCGGGAAATGAAGCTCAAGCAACATTTCGAAAAACCGTCGGAGAAAAAAGCGCGCGAGAAAGCTGAAGCGATTCGCCGAGCTCGGAAACTGGCACGGAAAAAAGCTCAGCGCGAAGGGATGGTCTAAGCACCCCGTAGCTGAAACCGACACGAAAACGATTGATAACCCCCGCGGCCCGTCCTCGGGGGTTTTTCATGTGCGCTGTTTCTCGCCGTTCGCACGGGGTCAGCGCACGGCTTTAACCTTGTAGCGCAAGGCCTGCGGCGTTATCTCATCTCAGAAATTAGCCTTGAGAGAAGAACATGAGCACACTTCACTACGTCAACGCCGCGCTGATGGCCACGATCGTTGCCGTGCTGGCCGCGTCCGTCGCAATCTACCTTTGGGACCCTGAATATTTCACCCTCGTGTGGGCGGCGGAAGATCGTACGGTCGAAAATGGCACGGCACTCTTCTTGTTGGTCTCCAGCATCGTTCTTGCGCTCCACGCCCGCTCGCTCGGCATCAAAGGTCGGCGTGGGGCCATGGTGCTGACAGCGATCTATGCGCTTATGTTCTTTCTGGCAGCGGGTGAGGAGATCAGCTGGGGTCAGCGGATTTTCGGGTGGGAATCGGGCGAGTTCTTTCAGGAAAACAACAAGCAACTTGAGACGAACTTCCACAACCTCATGGTGGGAGACTTTCATCTGGCCAAAACCCTCTTCGGTCCAGTCCTGACGCTCTGTATCCTGCTCTATCTGGTCGCACTGCCCTGGGCATTTCGACGCTGGAACGGGGTGGCTGCATTGGCCAACCGATTTGCCGTCCCCGTGCCGTGGCTGCGTCACGCAGCCGTGGCCCTCGCCGCGAGCCTGATCATCGTAGTTATCGATGTGGGCCGCAAATGGGAGGTCTATGAACTGATCTTCGCACTGATTTCCGTCTCAATCTTCATCCTGCCTCAGAACAGGAATAAGGTGACCTGAACCAAGCTCAGATAATCTCGTCCTCATCATAAAGCGGGGCGGCGTCGAGATGCGCCGTCACGCCATCCGCAGCCGCCTCCCCGCGCAGGGTTTCGGCTATATGAAAGAGCGCATCGCCCTCATAGACGCCCGGCATGTTGCTGCGCCCGATGATTATCCCTGCGATGTCGCTCGCGATCTCCACTTCGGTCTCACCAAACGGATCGGAAATGGCGCCCAGCACCGTCCCTTCCTCAACGGCAGCCCCAGTCGGCAAATATCCCCGGAAAAGCCCAGCCACGGGTGCGCGATACCACTGAGACCGCGCGCACATCACACTGGGTGTGCGTGCACGCGGCACGCCCTTTTGTGGCACCATCCCCAGATGGCGCATGACCCGCAGAATCCCCGAGACACCCGCTCGCGCGGCCAACTCGTCAAACCGTAACCCCTCGCCCGCCTCATAGAGCAAAACATCGACACCGCAGGCCTCCGCCGCCATGCGCAGCGAGCCCTCACGCAGTTTCGAGTTCAGCATCACGGGCGCTGCAAATGCGCGGCCCAACGCTTCCAGCCTCTGGTTTCCCGGGGTCAGGCGCAGCTGCGGCAGGTTGGTGCGATGGATCGCGGCGGAGTGCAGATCAATGCCGATATCAGCCCGCATCACCACTTCCCGCATGAAAATATCCGCCAGCCGCGCAGCCATCGATCCGCCCGGCCCACCAGGAAAACATCGATTGAGATCGCGACGGTCGGGCAGATACCTTGAATTATTGAGAAATCCGTAGGTGTTCACGATCGGCACTGCCAGAAGGGTGCCCGCCATGGATTTCAACGGGGCCGCACGCAAAAGACGGCGGACGATCTCAGCGCCAATCACCTCATCACCGTGAATAGCGGCCGAGACAAACATGACCGGGCCGGGCCTGCGGCCATGGATGACATGCACCGAGAGATTGACCGGCGTGTGATCAGACAAAGTGCTGACAGGGATATCCACCGTCTGGCGGGTGCCGGGCGCCACGCTTGCACCGCTGATCTCGAAAGGCTTTGAATGAGGCATCACGCCCTCCACTGGTGCCGCCGCTTCACGCTGTGCGCCTGCCCTTGCTACTCCCGAAAGGCGCGCGCGAAATAGTCGCTGAGAGGCTTTACCAGATAAGAGATGGGTGTGCGATCCTTGGTGCGAATAAATGCCTCCACCGGCATCCCGGGGAGAAGGGTGGTGTTTTCGGGCAGGCGCGCGCGCTGCGCCTCGCTGAGAGAAATCTGCGCTCGGTAGTAGGTCTTGGTCTGGCGCTCATCCTCAAACGCGTCGGCTGAGATTTGCTCCACCCGCCCCATGAGTTCAGGTGTCGACCGCTGATTGAGCCCGGAGAAATGCAATGTCACCTCCTGACCCAGAGAAACTGCGTCGATATGGATCGGATCAACCTGTGCTGCAATAGTGAGCGGGCGGTCCTGCGGCACGATGTAGAGAACGGGATCGGCGGCGCGCAGCACCGATTGAGGCGCAAAAACCGCGAGGTCGTAAATTACGCCCGAGACGGGGGCCACGATATCGAGGCCGCGTATCTGTTCCAAGAGCGCGAGGCGGCGCTCGCGCAATTCAAGCTCGCGAAATTGCAGATCTCTCAGCGTGCTGATTGCCTCTTCACGGCGCGCAGAAACGATCTGGGCCCGTTCGATATCAAGCTCGGTGACAAGCCCCTCAGCTTGCGCCTTTTGCGCGTTGATATCCCGACGGGACCGTCTCGGGTGGACCGATGTATTACATCTCCAAAGGGTTCAAGGAGCTGGGTCTGCCGGGTGGCAAATTCCTCGCCATACTCTTCTCCGTCTTTTGTATCCTTGGTGCGCTTGGCGGCGGTAACATGTTCCAAGCCAATCAGGCGCATGCGCAAATCCAGACTGTTGTGGGCTTTGAGTTCTCCGGCCTGATCACCGGCATCATCTTCGCGGCCATCGTTTTTGCCGTGATCGTGGGCGGGATCAAATCCATCGCACAGGTTACCGAGAAGATCGTGCCTTTCATGGGTATCCTTTATGTCGGGGCCGCGCTGATCATCCTTTTGGTCAACTATGACAAGATCGGCTGGGCCTTTGGTCAGATTTTTGCAGGTGCCTTTACGGGCCTTGGCGTGGCAGGCGGCTTTGTCGGCGCGCTGATCCAAGGGTTCAAACGGGCGGCGTTCTCCAACGAGGCGGGTGTGGGCTCTGCGGCCATCGCCCACTCTGCGGTCAAAACCAAAGAGCCTATCACCGAAGGTTTCGTCTCCCTGCTGGAGCCGCTAATCGATACGGTTGTGATCTGCACCATGACGGCGCTCGTGATCACCATCTCGCAGCAGCTTATGTGGGATGCCGAGGCGGGCCGCTATATCCTCAACGAGGCAGGCACTGCCATCGCCACGGTCGTCGATACAAGCGGTGTAGCCCTGACATCGGCCGCGTTTGGCTCCTCGATAAGCTGGTTCCCATATGTGCTGGCGGTTGCGGTGGTGCTTTTTGCCTTCTCCACGATGATCTCCTGGTCCTATTATGGCTTGAAAAGCTGGACCTATATCTTTGGCGAGGGCAAGGCCTCCGAGCTGACCTTCAAGGTGATCTTCTGCGTCTTCATCGTGATCGGTGCCGCCGCGAGCCTTGGGCCGGTGATCGACTTCTCGGATGCCGCGATCTTTGCGATGGCCGTGGTCAACATCTTCTGCCTCTACTTCCTGATGAAACTGGTCCGCAAGGAACTGGCCTCCTACGCGGCGCGTCTTGAGAGCGGCGAGATCAAGAAATACGCGAAGTAAGCGATTGGTTCGGGGCGGGTCCGCCCGCCCCGAACATTCTGCCCCGCCCACTCGGCAGTATCGGCAGTAGGCGATAAGCAGCCCTCCCCCACCCAATTCATTCGCGGGCACACAGAAGTATCGCGATGCGCCGCTTTCTGCTAGGCTCGGGTGTGTCGCGGTCACGCCAACCCCATGCCGCGCCAGTTCAAACGGCCCGCAAGAGGCCAAGCATACGCCGCCGTATCCATGCGGTTCCAACACTTCAGGGAGACTTTATATGAACCTCAGACCGGACCCCACATTCCACGCATCCCCTAAATTGGCGATGCAAGCCCCTGTCGAGAATTACGCCTTTACCGTCATGCTCAGCCCCGATGGCAGCCAGTCTGACGGGATCGCTGTGATCGACCTCAAACCCGGCTCAAAGACTTATGGGCAGATGGTGCATCAGGTGATTGTGCCCAATAAGGGTGACGAGTTTCACCACTTCGGCTGGAACGCCTGCTCGTCGTCGCTGTCGCCCCTCACAGGCCACGCATTTCTGGAGCGGCGCTATCTGATCGTGCCCGGCATCCGGTCAAGCCGAATCTATATCATCGACGTAAAAGACCCGCTCAAAGCCCATATTCACAAGACGATCGAGCCCGAAGAGATTTTCGAGAAGACAGGCTATTCGCGCCCCCACACCATTCATTGCGGCCCCGAGGGGATTTATGTCTCCACGCTGGGCGGTGGCGGCGAGGACGGCACCGACGGCCCTCCCGGAATCTTCATCATGGATTGCCAGACTTTTGAGATCATCGGTCGCTACGAGATGGACCGCGGCAAGCAGGACAAACACTACGACTTCTGGTGGAACCTGCCCCAGGATTACATGGTCAGCTCCGAATGGGGCCTGCCACCGCAATTCGAGAACGGCGTCGTGGCGGAGGACCTGCTGAGCAACAAATACGGCCACTCGATCCATTTCTGGGACCTGCGCGCGCGCAAGAATATCCAGACGATTGATCTGGGCGAGAATCACCAGATGGCTCTGGAAATACGGCCTGCCCATGACCCCACGAAGTCGTATGGTTTTTGCGGCGTGGTTGTGGACACCACCAACCTGCAAGGCTCCATCTTCACATGGTGGCGCGATGATGATGGCACATGGCAGGCCAAGAAAGTCATCACAATTGATCCACGCCCCGAGGACCCGGCAAACCTGCCGCCGCTTCTGCAAGGCTTCGGCGCAGTACCGCCTCTGGTCACGGATATCGACCTCAGCCTTGACGACAAATACCTTTACGTTGCGTGCTGGGGCCTTGGCGAGATGCACCAATATGACGTGAGCGACCCGATGAACCCCGTTCTGGCTGGCAAAGTCGAGCTTGGTGGCATTGCCAAAGGCACGGCCCACCCGAACGGCAAGCCTTTCGCCTACGGGCCGCAAATGGTCGAGGTCAGCCGCGATGGCAAACGGGTCTACTGGACCAACTCGCTCTATTCCTCATGGGACGATCAGTTCTACCCGGACGATGAAGGCGGGCAGATGGTCATGGCCGATGTGGGCGAAAATGGCGGGCTGACGCTCAACAAGAATTTCTACGTCGATTTCCCCAAAGGGCTGCGCGCGCACCAGATACGCCTCGAAGGGGGAGACTGTTCCACCGACAGTTTCTGTTATCCGTCGGTCTGACGCGTGATCGAGCCAAGCTCGGCGGCGGCCCTTTGGGGGGCCGTCATCGTCTCGGGCCTCTACCACGGCATAAATCCCGGCATGGGATGGCCTCTCGCCGTTTCCGCCGCCTTGATGGAGCGCAAACGCAGCGCCCTGCCCCGTGCGCTTGGCCTGCTGGCGCTGGGGCATTTTCTGGCGATGGTGGCGATCCTCTTGCCGTTTTCACTGCTCCTGTTCTTGGTGGAGTGGGAAACGGAAATCCGCATCGGCGCAGGCGCGCTCGTGATCGCGATGGGCGTCTATCTTCTGATCAACAGGCGGCACCCGAAAATTCTCGCCCGCATTCATCCTGCCCGACTGGCGCTCTGGTCGTTTCTGGCGGCGATGGCGCATGGGGCCGGCCTGATGCTGGTGCCGATTTTTCTCGGTATTTGCGGGCTGGTTGAGGCCGACACAGGCCACGCAGCGGCGCAGCAGCTTATGGGCAGCAATGTCGCCATCGCCTTCGCGGTGGCAGCCATTCACACCTTCGCCATGACAGCGGCGGGCGGGGTAATCGCGGTCGTGATCTACCTCTGGCTGGGGCTCAAATTCCTGTCTCGAACGTGGTTCAACCTTGATATCGTCTGGGCGCTCAGCCTGATACTCGTGGGCGCGTTCGGGATTTACTCGGCGCTCTACGGACATTGAGTTGACGGGTGAGGTGGGCATTTTACCTTTCTTTCCAAACACCTGCCGCTGGTCCCGAGAGGACGGATCTACGCTGGCGTTTTGCCATGCAAAACGCCTTAACCCGCTCTCGGCATTTGCTGTGCAAACGCCTGCCGCTGATATCAAGCCTGGGCGTTTTGCCGTGCAAAACGCCTTTGGTGCGGGCGGTGGGACTCGAACCCACACGGGCACAAGGCCCAACAGATTTTAAGTCTGGTATGTCTACCATTCCATCACGCCCGCAGCGGCGCGACCATAGACCGGGCGGGCGGCGCGCGAAAGAGGGTTAGAGCGCGTCCTCTTCCGCCTCAAGCACCGGCAGGAGGCTGCGTTCGGAAAGCCACGGGTTCATCTCCAGTGCCGCGCGCAATGCCAAGGCCGCTTCCGCCTTACGGTCCAGCGCCATGAGTGTCATCGCCTGCCCCGTCAGGGCCGCCACATGCTGCGGCGTGATCTCCAGCGTGCGCACCAGATCGGGCAACGCCGCCTCGTAATCTTGCCGCAGGAAGTTCACGAAAGCGCGCTGATTATACCCTTCGGCATAGTCCGGGCAATAGGCCAGAAGCCCCTCAATCGCCAACATCGCCCCATCATAATCATAGGATTCCCGCCGCGACATCGCCTCATCCAAAAGTTCCTGTGCGCGTGCGTCAGGCGCCTTCGCCCAATAGCTCCACATCTGATCCGAAATCATGCGCCCCGCGCTGATATCAGGCGCTGCCTTGGCGGCATCTATGAGGCTGGTGAGCTCAGCGGTGTAATCCGGCACGGGCGCGCAGGTCTCGGCGAGGGCGGGGCTGGCGAATAGCAGAGCGATGAGAGCATGTTTCATTTTCCGATTATGGGGCATCACACGGCTGCGTCAAATAACATCTGCCGCCATGTTCTCCTTTACGGCCTGCATCGCCACATAGGTCGACGTGCTGGAGACATGCGGCAGGGTCGATATCTGCTCGGCCAGAACGCGGCGATAATCGGCCATGTTCTGGGTGCGAACCTTGATCAGATAGTCAAAATTGCCCGCGATGAGATGCGCCTGCTCGATCTCGGGCACGCGGGCGACGGCTGCGTTGAATTCCGACAGGGCAGCCTCGCGGGTGTCATGCAGCCGCACCTCGACGAAACTCACATGATCGAGCCCCATCCGAATGGGGTCCACAAGCGCACGGTATCCTGTGATCACACCAGATGTCTCCAACCGTCTGAGCCGCGCCTGCGTGGGGGATTTCGACAGGCCGATCTTGCGCGCAAGCTCCGTCACGCTGATCCGGCCATCAACGGCCAAAGTCCGAAGAATCGTTTTATCGTACCGATCTAAGTCTATTTGCACTTCACCCTCCCATCTCTTTAGCCATTTCGACTGCAGTTCCCTGAATATCAGGAATATCGACTTAAGGAACCGTGATAATTGAGGGGTATTGCACCCCTTTCCCATCAAAGGATCTCGCCCATGCCCTTCGATAGTGATCTGCGCCGCGCCATTGATCAGGCCACCTATGCCGATGAGGCCGCAACCTTGCGCTGCTTGGTTGATGAGGTGGCCCTCAGCCCCGAGGACCGTGCGCGCATTACCGCGCGCGGCGCCGCATTGGTGCGCGATATTCGTGGGCAGACCAACCCGGGGATCATGGAAGTTTTCCTCGCGGAATATGGTCTTTCGACCGACGAGGGGATCGCGCTCATGTGTCTGGCCGAGGCGCTGTTGCGCGTGCCCGATGCCGAAACGATCGACGCGCTGATCGAGGACAAGATCGCGCCGTCGGAATGGGGCAATCATATGGGGCACTCCACCTCGCCTCTGGTCAACGCCTCCACATGGGCGCTGATGCTGACCGGCAAGGTTTTGCAAAAGGATCGCGGCGGCCCCGTGCGCCATTTGCGCAGCGCAGTGAAGCGGCTGGGCGAGCCTGTGATCCGCACCGCTGTGGCCCGCGCGATGAAGGAAATGGGCCGGCAATTCGTGCTGGGCGAGGACATCAATGGCGCCATGAAACGCGCGGCCGGGATGGAGGCCAAGGGCTTCACCTATTCCTACGACATGCTGGGCGAGGCCGCACGCACAGACAAGGACGCGACGCGCTATCACCTGAGTTATTCCCGCGCCATCTCGGCCATCGCGCAGGCCTGCACCCATGACGAGACGCGTCAGAACCCCGGTATCTCGGTCAAACTCTCCGCGCTCCACGCGCGCTATGAGGTGGCCCAACGGGCGCAAGTCATGGACGTGCTCGTCCCGCGCCTGCGCAGCCTTGCCCTTCTGGCGAAATCTGCGGGGATGGGTCTCAACATCGACGCGGAGGAGGCGGACCGTCTGGCGCTCTCGCTCGACGTGATCGAGACGGTGCTGAGCGAGCCCGCATTGGCCGGATGGAACGGCTTTGGCGTCGTGGTGCAGGCTTACGGGCAGCGCGCGGGCCATGTGATCGATTTTCTCAACGATCTGGCGACACGGCTTGATCGGCGCATCATGGTGCGGCTGGTCAAGGGCGCCTATTGGGACACCGAGATCAAGCAGGCGCAGGTCGAAGGCATCGACGGCTTTCCGGTCTTCACCCATAAATCCGCCACCGATGTAAGCTATATCGCCAACGCGAAAAAGCTGCTTGGGATGACCGATCACATCTATCCGCAGTTTGCCACGCACAATGCGCATACCGTCGCCGCGATCCTGGATATGGGCGCCGACAAGGGCTCCTACGAGTTCCAACGCCTGCACGGGATGGGCGAGGCGCTGCACAATATCGTGCTGAAGGCTGAAGGGACGCGCTGCCGGATCTATGCCCCCGTGGGCGCGCACCGCGATCTGCTGGCCTATCTGGTGCGGCGGCTTCTGGAGAACGGGGCGAACTCCAGCTTCGTGAACCAGATTGTCGATGATGAGGTCGCCCCCGAGGAGGTCGCGCGCGATCCCTTTGACGTGATCGAAACAGCTCATAATGACCTGACCAAGGGCCCCGACCTCTTTCTTCCCGAGCGGGCGAACTCAAAAGGGTTCGATCTCAAACATCAGCCCACGCTCGATGCCATCGAGGATGCCCGCGGGCCCTTCGCTCTGCATCAGTGGACAGCAGGGCCGATGCTGGCCGGAAAGGCCAAACCTGACGGCGCGCGGGAGGTGTTGAACCCCGCCGATCCGGCGGATGTGGTCGGCCACGCCGCCCCCGCAAGTGCCGCAGATATCCAGACGGCGCTGGCCAAGGCCACCCCATGGAACGCCACGCCCCAAGAGCGCGCGCGCGTGCTGGCCCGCGCGGCAGACCTCTATGAGGAAAACAACGGCCAGATATTCGCCATTCTGGCGCGCGAGGCGGGCAAGACTCTGCCCGATGCGGTGGGCGAATTGCGCGAGGCGGTGGATTTCCTGCGCTATTACGGTGCAAATGTGCCGGACGCGGCCCCGGTTGGCGTGTTCACCTGCATCAGTCCGTGGAACTTTCCGCTGGCGATTTTCTCAGGTCAGATCGCGGCGGCACTTGCCACAGGCAATGCCGTCCTTTCGAAACCGGCGGAGCAGACGCCACTCATCGCCCAACTGGCTGTGACGCTTTTGCATGAAGCGGGCGTCCCCAAATCGGCGCTTCAGCTTCTGCCGGGTGGGGGCGCGGTGGGTGCGGCGCTCACATCGGACGGTCGCGTGGGTGGCGTGGCCTTTACCGGCTCCACCGCGACGGCAATGAAAATCCGCAGCGCCATGGCTGAACATCTGGCTCCCGGCGCGCCCCTGATCGCGGAGACAGGCGGGCTGAACGCGATGATCGTGGACAGCACCGCCCTGCCCGAACAGGCGGTTCAGGCCATCGTGGAATCGGCATTTCAATCGGCGGGGCAGCGCTGCTCGGCCCTGCGCTGTCTCTATGTGCAAGATGACATCGCCGAGGATTTCACCCGCATGCTCAAGGGCGCGATGGACGTGCTCGAAGTGGGTCCATCTTGGCCAATCAGCACCGATTGCGGGCCTGTGATTGACGCGCTGGCCCGTGACGGCATCGCGGCACATATTCAGGAGGCGCGCGCAGAGGGGCGGCTTGTCCATGAGCTTCTCGCGCCAAACGCAGGCACGTTCATCGCGCCCACCCTGATCCGCGTGAACGGCATTCAGGATATGGAGCGCGAGATCTTCGGCCCGGTGCTTCATATGGCCACATTCGGCTCGGGCGATCTGGACAAGGTCATAGGAGCGATCAACGCTACGGGATACGGGCTGACCTTCGGGCTGATGACGCGGATCGATGACCGGGTGCAGCACGTGACCGAGCGCGTGGAGGCGGGCAATATCTACGTCAACCGCAACCAGATCGGCGCGATTGTTGGCAGCCAACCCTTTGGTGGCGAAGGGCTTTCGGGCACTGGCCCCAAGGCGGGCGGGCCGCATTACCTCACCCGCTTCACCGCCCGTCCGGCAGAAGTCGAAGGCACTGCTTGGGGTGCAGAAATGAGCACCGCCAACGCGCAAAAAGCGCTGGACCGTGTCGCGGCAGAGCCACGCCTGCCCCGCCAAGACCGTCTGATGCCCGGCCCCACAGGCGAATCCAACCGCCTGACCACGCATATGCGCGCGCCGCTTCTTTGCATGGGCCCAGGCACCGAGGCCGCAAGCGCCCAAGCCCAGGCCGTGCGCCTTTTGGGCGGGCGCGCCGTGGAGGCCTCAGGCCAGATCAATCCTGAGGCGCTGGAGACTCTCGGCAATCTGTCGGGCGCGCTCTGGTGGGGCGATGCGGACACGGCCCGCGCCTGCAGCGAAGCACTCAGCCGCCGCAGCGGGCCCATCCTGCCCTTGATCACCGGCATGCCGGACACAGGCCACGCCCTGCACGAGCGGCATGTATGCGTGGACACCACAGCAGCGGGCGGAAACGCGGCCCTTCTGGGTGGTGCCGCTTGACAAGTTTGGACATGGGGCCACCCTTGGCCCCATGTTGCCGATCCGCGATCATAACCCTTCGGGGCGTATTCCTTATGTGACCTACGCGCTCATGGCGCTCAACATCGGGATATTCATCAGCTATTGGCCGCTCTTCTCGGATGATCGCGCGCTTTTTGAGTTCTACAGAAACTGGGCGCTCTTTCCGGTTCTGGTGACCCAAGAGGGCGCGTATGACACGCTTTTCTATTCGATGTTCCTGCATGGGGGCTGGATGCATCTGGCCGGTAACATGCTATTTTTGTGGATATTCGGTGACAATATTGAAGATGAGATGGGGTCCGTGCCCTATCTCGGCTTCTACCTCGCATCGGGGATCGGCGCGGGGCTTGTGCATGTGGCCGCAGGACCGATGTCGGTGGTGCCCACCGTGGGTGCTTCGGGGGCCATCGCGGGCGTGATGGGCGGGTATCTGCTGCTCTTTCCCAAGGCGCGGGTCGATATCCTGATTATCTTCGTGATTTTTTTCAAAATCCTGCCAGTGCCTGCATGGATCATGTTGGCGCTCTGGTTCGGCTTTCAGCTTGTCGGCGGCTTTGGGTCGAGCGCAGATGAGGGCGGCGTGGCCTATTGGGCCCATGCAGGCGGGTTCATCGCAGGGGTCTTGCTGACGATCCCTGTATTTCTGCGCAAGGGCGGGCGGCGGTTCTGGGCGCAGACAGACGGGCACCCGCCACATCCGGAGGCGAGTTACGACTACGTCCTCTCAAGGATACCGAAGGTCAAACGGCGATGAAGGGGACCTGTCATTGCGGCGCCGTGGAGCTTGCCGTTGACCTGCCCGGCGGGTTGGCCACTGCGCGGCGGTGCGATTGCAGCTTTTGCGCGCGGCGCGGCGCGGACAAGCTCACGCTCTACACATTGGGGACCGGGACGGCGCAGCATTACTTCTGCTCGATCTGCGGGATTTATACCCATCATCAGCGCCGCTCGAACCCCAATCAATATGGGGTGAACCTCGGGATACTCGACGGGGTGAACCCCCGAGATCTGGGCGAGATCGGTTGGGTTGACGGGGTAAACCACCCGTCCGACACCTAGCGCCTCCTTCAGCCCTCCCGGGCTGTCCTCGGCGTATCAGGTGTTGCGAATAATCTTGGAAAACTTGTCAAAGATCGGCTCGTTCGCACAAACAACCTCACCATCAGCAAGGATATGCCCGGCGGGGTTCAGCGGCTGCACGATCGCTCCGGCCTCGCGCGCGATGAGAAGCCCTGCGGCCATGTCCCACGCATTGAGGCGCCGCTCCCAAAACCCGTCATACCGGCCCGCCGCCACATATGCCAGATCAAGCGCAGCAGAGCCAAAGCGGCGCACACCGGCGCAGGCCGGCAAAAGCCGCGCCAGATCCTGAAGCGTGTGGGGCAGATCGGTGCGCCCGCCAAAGGGCAGACCCGTGGCGAAGATACACTCGATCAGATTTGCGCGCGACGATACGCGCAGGCGGCTTTCGTTCATCCATGCGCCCGCACCCTTTTCGGCAAAGAAAAGCTCGTCGCGCGAGGCGTCATAAACCACGCCTGCGATAATCTCGCCCTTATGCTCAAGTGCGATGGAAACCGACCAGTGGGCCAGCCCGTGCAGATAATTCGTCGTGCCATCCAGCGGGTCCACGATCCAGCGGCGCGTCGGGTCCTTGCCCGGCTCTTCGCCGCCTTCCTCAGCCAGCCAGCCATAGGTGGGGCGCGCATTCATCAGCTCGGATTTGATGATCTGCTCGGCGTTCACATCGGCGCGGCTGACAAAATCGCCCGCACCTTTCATCGATACCTGAAGATTCTCGACCTCGCGGAAATCCTTGGCCAGAGCGCGGCCTGCCTTGCGGGCGGCTTTCATCATCACGTTCATATTTGCGCTGACGGCCATCGGGGCACTCCTTTTGGTGGGCGCTCAGAGCCCTGCGAGACAGGGGGCGCGTATACGCCGGGGCCGCGCCGCGCACAAGGGGCACACCGGAAGGCTTGCGGCCAAGTTTCAGAGCGGCGGCAGACCCCGTTGCAGGCGCACAGGGATCTCCCGCGCCAGCCGCAGAAGATGCGCCATATAAGGCTTGGCCGCATCATCCTCTCGGATCGCCGCATAAAGCCGTTTGGTCAGGCCTGTTTCCGTCACTTTCAGCACCACGTAATCATCGCTGCGGCGCAAGGCCCGCACCACCCAATCTGGCAGCACAGCTATGCCCCGCCCTGCCCCGACAAGCATCAAGATCACCGCCGTCAACTCCACCTTGCGGATGCTGCGCGGCTCTACCTTGGCGGGGGTCAAAAGCTCGGTGAACACATCAAGGCGGGATCGGTCCACCGGATAGGTGATGAGCGTCTCACCGCGAAAATCCTCGGCCACAACATGGGTCCGGGACGCCAGCGGATGGCTGCGTGCAACAAGGCAGACAGGCTCGTAATCGAAAAGCGGCTTGAAGCTGATCCCGGGCAAATCCTCGGGGTCGGAGGAGACGACGAGATCCACCTCCTCTTTTTGCAGTGCAGGCAGGGCATCGAAGGCCAGACCGGGCCGGATATCCACATCCACTTCGGCCCATGGCTTGCGAAACTCCTCCAGCACCGGAAAGAGCCACTCAAAGCAAGCATGACACTCGATCGCGATATGCATCCGCCCACTGCTGCCCTCGCGCACACCCTCGAATTCGGCCTCCAGCGCCTCAATCTCCGGTAGAACACGCTCGGCCACCCGCAACAGGCGATGCCCGGCCGCCGAAAGCGTCATGGGCTTGGAGCGGCGCACGAAAAGCTCCACACCCGCCTGATCCTCCAACCCCTTGATCTGGTGGCTGAGCGCCGATTGCGTAATGTGCAACAAGTCTGCGGCCTTGGCCAACCCACCCGCATAATGGATGGCCCGGATCGTGCGCAGATGGCGAAACTCGATATGCATATATGAGCAGACCTCATGTTGATTGTGAATATTATGAATTTGCGTAATCTAATCGCAGAGAGGACAAAGGCTCAAGCCCCCTTTCAAGGATCATGATCATGACAACCCCCGCCGTCTCCTTCGAGTTTTTCCCACCCAAGACGCTTGAGGCGTCATTCCGCCTCTGGGACACGGTGCAAACACTGTCACCACTCGCCCCGCGCTTCGTATCGGTCACTTATGGTGCGGGCGGCACCACACGCGAGCTGACCCGCGATGCGGTGGGTACGCTGAACAAGCATCTGGGCCTTCCAGTCGCCGCACACCTCACCTGCGTCGATGCCAGCCGCGCCGAAACCCTTGCCATCGCCGCCGATTTCGCCAAGCAGGGCGTGCGCGAAATCGTCGCCCTGCGTGGCGACCCGCCCAAAGGTGCGAATGGATTCACGCCCCACCCCGAAGGCTTCAAAGACAGCTGCGAGCTTATTTCAGCCCTGGCAGAGACCGGGAATTTCACGATCCGCGTTGGTGCCTACCCCGAAACCCACCCCGAGGCTGCGAGCGGCACAGCGGATCTCGACTGGCTCAAACGAAAGATCGACGCAGGTGCCTCCGAGGCGATCACGCAATTCTTCTTCGAGGCGGACACGTTCCTGCGCTTCCGCGACCGCTGTGCCGCAGCGGGGATTACCGCCCCCATCATCCCAGGCATCCTGCCAATCGAGAACTGGACCGCCGCCCGCAAATTCGCAATGAGCTGCGGCGCCCATGTGCCCGCCCTGCTCGACGACGCCTTCACCAAGGCCACGCGCGACGGCCGCTCTGACCTGCTGGCCATAGCCCAGGGCACGGAGCTTTGCAGCACCCTGCTCGACGAAGGCGTGGACGCGCTCCATTTCTACACGCTCAACCGCCCCGAACTGACACGCGACATCTGCCACGCCATCGGCGTCACGGCCAGAGTCGCCCTGCGCGACGTCGCCTGATCCCGCCCAAATCCTCTTCTTGCCTACAATATCCCGGGGGAGCCGTTGAATTTCTTTGTGAAATTCAACGGTGGGGGCTGGCCCCCTCAGCCCTGCAAGCGCGCGCAGGGCGACATCGCGCACGGCAAACCTGCGCCTCCCCCATCATCGCTCAAGCGCTGCACAATGCGCAATCAGCCAATCTCGAAACACCCTCACAGAGGCGCGCAGCGCGCGGCGGTCCGGGCATATCAAATGATAGGCCTGCGGCCCCGGCACCTGCCCGTCTGCCAGACAGGGCACCAGCCCGAAACTTGCCTCTACCGCATCGCTGGCTGGTGCGCGGGCGAGCGCGATCCCCACCCCTTGGCTCGCCAGCGCCATCGCCGTCACGGTATTATCCACCAGTATCGGGGCCGCCCGCCGTGGGGGCATCGCAAACGCATCGAGCACGTGGGGCCATCCGGCCCGGTGCGTGCTGACCTCGATCAACGCGTGCCGGGTAAGATCAGCAGGCGTCGTGATCTGCGCCGCAATCGCGGGGGGTGCCACAGGGCGCAACACCTCCCCCAGAAGACGGTCACTATCGCCGCTATGGGCAAGCGGGTTGCCGAAGATTATCTGCAGATCGCTGAATCCGCGCGAAAAATCCTGAGCGTTGTTGCCCGTGCTGATCGCAAGGTCGATCCCCGGATGTGTCCCCGCGAAATCCATGTATCCCGGGGCCAGCACCCCTTGCGCGAAAAGCAAAACGGATTGCACATAAACCCGCTGCACCTCCGCCGCGCCAAAAAGCGCCTCGGTGGCACCAACGAGCCCACCCAGCGCGTGCTGCACTCCCGGCAGATAGGCCTGCCCCCGATCCGTGAGGCTCACCGAATGGGCACGGCGCTCAAAGAGAGCCGCCCCCAATTGGCTCTCCAAAGCGCGGATTTGCTGGCTCACGGCGGCGGGGGACATGCCAAGCTCCGAGCTTGCGCGCGCAAAACTCTCATGCCGGGCCGCGGCCTCGAACACGCGGAGCCAGTTCAACGGGGGAAGATGGGCGCTCATGGTTCAAGGCTAAGCTCAACTTATGCTCAGCGTCCAGAAATACCGTGCTAGGCCTGCACAAAACGACCCTATCCTGCCTCAAATTTTCAACTGACGAGAAAACCGATGCAGACAACACAAACAAGATCCGAAACCGGGCTCACAGAAGCCCAGATCGCACGCTACTGGGATACAGGGTTCCTCACCGCTCTGCCCGCGCTCAGCCCCGCTGAGGCTGCCGCCGCACGCGCCGAGCTTGAGACGCTGGAGCGCGACTGGCTTTCTGCCGACCTGCCTCAACCGCTCAACACCTACAAGCGCGTGAACGCCCACTGCGTCATGACGCTGGCGGCGCGGCTGGCCCAGCATCCCGCGATCCTCGATCAGGTGGAAGGAATTCTGGGTCCCAATCTGATGATCTGGTCTGCGGAGTTTTTCATCAAGGAACCGCGCACGAACCATGTGGTCGGCATGCATCAGGATCTGACCTATTGGGGCCTCGGCGAGACCTCGGATCAGGTCACCGCATGGGTGGCTCTGTCGCCCGCCACGCGGGCCAGCGGCTGTATGGAATTCGCTGCAGGCAGCCACAAGAACCCGATCCTGCCGCATAATGACACATTTGCCGAGACCAACCTTCTCAGCCGCGGGCAGGAAATCGCGGTGGATGTGCCCAAAGAGGACCGCACGGCGATCGAGCTTGCCCCGGGTCAGATGTCGCTCCATCACGGGCTCACCATCCACGGCTCGGGGCCCAACCAATCGGACGACCGCCGTATCGGCTTTGCCATCCGCTATCTCAGCCCAGATGCGCAGCAGCAGGTGGCAGACCGCGACTATGCGATGATGGCGCGCGGGGTCGATATGTCGGGCAATTTCATCCACTACATGCCCCCCACGCAGAATTTTTCACTCCAATCTGTAGCTCTTTATGAGCAAATCCGCGCAGATCAGGCCAAAGCCCTTGCACAGGGGGCCGAAAAATCGGTTTCTATGTATGCCAGCAGCTAAAGGAGCGGCCGAGATGGACCACGTCAGCTTTACCAAGATGAAAGCCGGCACGAAGGAAGACTACGAATTCCTGACAGAGCACGAGACAGAATACACCAAAGGCACCGCAGAGCGGCTGCTGACTGCGATGGTCGATCTCGACAAGAGCCTCTCGGGCTATCAGGTGACGCGGTTGGGCCATAGCTTGCAATCAGCTACCCGCGCATGGCGCGACGGGGCGGATACCGACTGGGTCGTGGCCGCCCTTCTGCACGATATCGGCGATATCTACGCGCCCTATAATCATGATGAGTATGCGGCATCGATCCTCAAACCCTTCGTGCGCGAGCAATGCACATGGTGCGTGCAGACCCATGGCGATTTTCAGATGGTCTATTATGCCCACCACGTCGGGGCGGACCCTGAAAAACGCAGCGCCCACAAAGACAGCCCCTATTTCGACGATTGCGCGGCCTTCTGCGAGCGCTGGGATCAAGCAAGCTTTGATCCGGCCTATGACACGCTCCCCTTGGAGTTCTTCGCCCCCATGGTGGAGGAGGTCTTCGCCCGCAAGCCTTACGATCCGGCCGTGATTCGCACCGGCGCGCGCGAGCCTCTGGTGGGCACCCCTCGCGCGTGAAAGCGCTCAGCGGCGGCCCAGCCAGCCCATACGCCAGAAAAGCGTGAGCTGGGCCACCCCAAGCACGCACAGACCCGCCGCCACGATCCAGAACGCGGACAGGCTGTCGGCGCCGGGGATGCCGCCGACATTGATGCCCAACAGCCCCGTCAATAGGCCCAGCGGTAAAAAGATAGCCGTCACCACCGACAGCACAAGCATCTGGCGGTTCATCGCCTCGGCCCGGCTGTCCATTATGTGATCATGCACCACCTGCGCGCGGTCCCGGATCGCATCCAGCTCCTCGGCCAGCCGCGTGACCCGCTCCGTGGCCTCGCGCAGCCGGGCCCGCTCAAGCCCTCCGATCCACGCCACATCCTCAATCTCCAGCGTGCTGAGCGCATCGCGTTGCGGAAACATGTAGCGCCGCAGCACGATTGAGACCCGCCGGATATCGGCCAAGGCACTGCGCTGCGGCAGCGCGCCCGTCCCGGCAAGCTGCTCCTCCAGATCGTCGATGCGCTCATTCAGCTCGGCCACCACCGGCTCGGCCCGGTCCGCAAGGCGCAGCGCGAGGCGCGCGATCATCTCCGCCGGGCTGGTCGGGGCGGCGCCATCCACGCAACGGTCATATAGATCGTCCAGCGCCAGGACCGGGCGCCGCGTGACCGTCACCACCAGATCGGCACGCGCCCAGATACGGATGCTCACCATATCCTCGGGCTGTGCACCTGGGGCGAGGTTCACACCGCGCATGTTCAGCAACACGGCACTGCCCAAAAGGGTGCAGCGCGGGCGCGTTTCCTCAGCGAGAAGCGCGGCGCACACCGCCTCGTCCCCGCCCAGCGCAGTCAGCCAATCGGCCTCCCCCCTGCCCGCTTGCATCACATGGACCCAGACAAACCCGCCCGTCTCGACATTCGCAGCACTGCCATCCTCCGCAAGGCGCGCGCCTCCGACCCCATCCAGTATGAGTGTAAACCTGTCATCCATACGCACCCTCCCGGTCCTGTGCCTTTATCAAAGCCACGCCGCCCCATGTCACGCGGGAAATAAGACGCCCGCACACTTCCCCTCAGGGCGCGCATTGGGTAATCCCTTGGCCAATCAGCCACGCAAGCGGAGATCGCGCCATGGGACTGGACAAGACATTCGATGCAGGCAGCGCAGAAGCCCGCCTTTACGACGCTTGGGAAAAGGCCGGCTGCTTCACCGCGGGCGCCCATGCCAAGCCGGGGGCCCGCGCGTTCTCAATCATGATCCCGCCACCCAATGTGACGGGCGTCCTGCACATGGGCCATGCGTTCAACAACACGCTTCAGGATATCCTGATCAGGTGGAAACGGATGCAGGGCTTCGACACGCTTTGGCAGCCGGGCACGGATCACGCAGGCATCGCCACACAGATGGTGGTGGAGCGGATGCTGGCCGAGACGGGCCAACCCGGCCGCGCCGAGCTTGGCCGCGAGGCGTTTCTGGAGAAGGTCTGGGAGTGGAAAGAGCAATCGGGCGGCACGATCGTGAGCCAGCTCAAGCGGCTTGGCGCGTCCTGCGATTGGTCGCGCACCGCGTTCACCATGGCGGGTGCGACGGGCGATACGCGCACAGGGCACGAGAACTCGGCCAATTTCCACGATGCGGTGATCCGCGTCTTCGTGGATATGTATAACAAGGGCCTCATTTATCGCGGCAAGCGGCTGGTCAACTGGGATCCGCATTTCGAGACGGCGATCTCGGATCTGGAGGTCGAGAATATCGAAGTGGCGGGCCACATGTGGCACTTCAAATACCCGCTCGCGGGCGGGGCCACCTATGAGTATGTCGAAAAGGACGAGGACGGCACCGTCACCCTGCGCGAAACCCGCGACTATATCTCCATTGCCACGACCCGCCCCGAGACGATGCTGGGCGACGGGGCCGTGGCCGTGCACCCGGACGATGCGCGCTATGCCGCCATCGTGGGCACGCTGTGCGAAATCCCCGTGGGCCCCAAAGAGCATCGCCGTCTGATTCCCATCATCACCGATGAATATCCCGACCCCGATTTTGGCTCGGGTGCTGTGAAGATCACCGGGGCGCATGATTTCAACGACTACCAGGTCGCCAAACGCGGCGGCATCCCGAGGTATAGTCTGATGGACACGAAAGGTGCTATGCGCGCCGATGGCAAACCCTACGCCGAGGAAGCCGCCGTAGCCCAAGCCATTGCAAATGGCGCGCAGGAGTTCGACGAGGCGATGATCGCTGCAATGAACCTCGTGCCGGACGCGTATCGCGGGCTGGACCGGTTCGAGGCCCGCGCGCGTGTTGTGGCCGATATCACCGCCGAGGGGCTGGCCGTTATGGTGCCGAACCCCGCGCTGGCAGACGCCGAAGGGGACGCCCAAGAGACCCAAGAGGCGATGATCCCCTTCGTCGAAAACAAGCCCATCATGCAACCCTTCGGCGACCGCTCGAAGGTCGTGATCGAGCCGATGCTGACCGATCAATGGTTCGTGGACACAGACCAGATCGTGGAGCCCGCGCTGGAGGCCGTGCGCTCAGGCGAGGTGCGCATCATGCCCGAGAGCGACCGCAAGGTGTATTTCCACTGGCTGGAAAATATTGAGCCGTGGTGTATCTCGCGGCAACTTTGGTGGGGGCACCAGATCCCGGTTTGGTATGGGCTCGATCTGGAGCGTGGCGATTTTGTCGACGATGAGGGAGACGGCGCGCTGGATCTGGTCGAAATGCAGCGCCTTATGTGGGATCAATCGATGGGGCCGGGCACCGACCATTATCACGCCGCACCCGATTTTGAAGGCCTTCATAGGAAGTTTGACGATGTGCTGGCCAGTCTACCAGCGCCGTTGAACCACGCGCGGCTGATCGAAGTCGAAAACCGTGAGGCGGCGATGCACCGGCTGGCCGAAAGCCTTGCAGATTATGTTGCCTCTCAGGACCCGGGCAGGCTGGTCTATCCTGTGTGGCGCGACCCCGACGTGCTCGACACGTGGTTTTCCTCCGGCCTCTGGCCTATCGGCACGCTGGGCTGGACAGGCGATGCGGAGCAGGACGCAGGCAACGAGGCGCTGCAAAAATACTTTCCCACCTCCACCCTCGTGACCGGGCAGGACATTCTCTTTTTCTGGGTCGCGCGCATGATGATGATGCAGCTGGCCGTGGTGGATAAGGTGCCGTTCGATACGGTATACCTCCATGGCCTCGTGCGCGATGCGAAGGGCAAGAAGATGTCCAAATCGACTGGCAATGTGGTCGATCCGCTGGAGATCATCGATGAATACGGTGCCGATGCGCTGCGGTTTGCCAATGCGGCCATGGCCTCGCTCGGCGGTGTCTTGAAGCTCGATATGCAGCGGATTGCGGGCTATCGCAATTTTGGCACGAAGCTCTGGAACGCCGCGCGTTTTGCGGAGATGAACGGTGCGGCGGGGCTGCCGTCCAAGGGTATTCCCGCGCCTGAGACTGCGCTCAACAAGTGGATCATCGGCGAGACGGCCAAGGTGCGCATGGCCGTGGACGAGGCCCTTGAGGCCTACCGTTTCAACGATGCGGCCTCGGCGCTTTATGTCTTCGTCTGGGGCAAAGTCTGCGATTGGTATGTGGAGTTTTCCAAGCCATTGCTTCTGGATGGTGCCGACGACGTAAAGCGCGAGACGCAAGAAACGATGTCCTGGGTCATCGACCAATGCCTGATGCTGTTGCACCCGATGATGCCTTTCATCACAGAAGAGCTTTGGGGCACGCTGGGCACGCGCGACGCGATGCTCGCGGTCAGCGATTGGCCGGACTATGGCGCCGATCTGGTGGACGCGGATGCCGACCGCGAGATCAACTGGGTCATCTCGCTCATCGACGCTGTCCGCTCGGCGCGCGCGCAGATGCATGTGCCCGCGGGGCTGAAAATCCCGATGGTTGTCACCGATCTGGACGCGGCGGGCCGTGCGGCCTGGGAGCGCAACGAGGCGATGATCAAACGGCTCACGCGGGTCGAGAGCCTTGAGACCGTCGAAAGCTTCCCCAAGGGCTGTGCGACCGTGGCCGTGGAGGGCGGAAGCTTTGGCCTGCCACTCGCGGATATCATTGATATTGATGAGGAAAAGGCCCGCCTTGAGAAGACACTCGGCAAGTTGGAAAAGGAGCTTGGCGGACTGCGCGGGAGGTTGGGCAACCCCAAATTCGTCGCTTCCGCCCCTGATGAGGTGGTGGCGGAAGCGCGTGAGAACCTTGCCCTTCGCGAAGAAGAAGAAGCCAAGCTGCGCGAGGCGTTGACACGATTGGCAGAGCTTGGCTAGGCCCGCTGGGCGCGGACGCCTCCGGCGGGAGTATTTGCACTGAAAAGAAAGCAGGGGGGCGTGTGAGCCATGCGTCAGGGGACCACGCGCTCAACGGCGCGCATCATGCCAAGCGCCTTGTCATAGGTCAACGTCAGGACACGGCGCGTCCCGGCTTTGGCCAAAATCGGTGGCAGAGCGCGCGCGGTGCAGGCGGCCAGCGATGCGGCCATGAAGCCGCGACGGGTGAGGTTGGGCATTGTGGCCCTCCTTATTTTTGCGAACGGTTCTCAAATTAGAGGGAAAGCGCCGCCCATGCAAGCACTTGCGTGGGGCATGGCGCTCTGGTTATCTCGCCGGCATGACTGGACCCCGCTATACCCCGCTGGTGCAAACCCTGCCCGCCACGGTGCCCTTTGTCGGCCCTGAGCAACAAGAACGCGCGCGCGGTGCGGCCTTTGCGGCGCGGATCGGGGCGAACGAGAATGTGTTTGGCCCCTCGCCCCGCGCAAAAGCCGCGATGGCGGCGGCGGATATCTGGAAATACGGCGACCCTGCGAGCCATGATCTGCGCGTGGCTTTGGCAGAGCGGCTGGGAGTGGACCCGGCAAACATCGTCGTGGGCGAGGGCATTGACGGGCTTTTGGCATATCTCGTGCGGTTATTGATTGCACCGGGCGATGTGGCCGTGACCTCAGATGGGGCGTATCCCACGTTCAATTACCATGTCGCAGGATATGGCGGGGCGCTGCACAAGGTGCCTTACCGCGAAGATGCGGAGGATTTGCCTGCCTTGGTCTCCAAGGCGCGGGAGGTGGATGCGAAGCTCATCTATTTTGCCAACCCGGACAACCCGATGGGAAGTTGGTCTAGTGGAGCCGCGATAGAGGCCGCGTTGGCGGAGATACCGGAAGGGTGTCTTCTGCTGCTCGACGAGGCTTATGTCGAGTTTGCGCGTGACGGTGCCGTGCCGGTAATTGCCGCAGAGGACCCGCGCGTGATCCGAATGCGGACGTTTTCGAAGGCATATGGCATGGCCGGAGCGCGGGTGGGTTATGCGGTTGGGGCCAAGG
>JBASXE010000162.1:0-2123 GCA_049276875.1 Roseovarius sp.
AGTACGCGCCGCCGGTGCACGGGAAGAAGGCGGAGCGGGGCAACAAGTACAAGACGCCGCCATGCGCACCTCACTGTGGGGGGGCGGACCTGACCTACGCGAACCTGGGCGGAGCGAACTTCACCGACGCGAACCTGACCTACGCGTACCTGATCCACGCGAACCTGACCAACGCGAACCTGACCAACGCGTACCTGACCGGCGCGAACCTGACCTACGCGAACCTGACCAACGCGAACCTGTTCCGCGCAGACCTTGGCGCCGCCGGCCTGGACGGCGTCACATGGGAAAGCACCACCTGCCCCGACGGCACCGTGACCAACACCGGCTGCCCGACCTAGCGGGGGCGGGGCATCAGTCGGGAGGGGCGGGCCGTGCATCCTCCGCCGTGTCGTGCGTGCCGCGGCATGTGGCTTCGCTAGCGTCCCGGCATGTTCCGACACGCACTCATCTTCGCCGCCACCGTCATCGCGGTGGGAGTGGCAGGCGTTGCAAGCGCGGGTGCCCAGATGATGGTCGGCGCGGTCGATGCCCCGACCTCCGGCACCTGGGACAGAACCCACACCTACGCCGTCAACGGCCAGGCACGCACCTGCACCCTGACCCGTGGGGCGAAGTGCGTGGGAGCCAAACTGCGCGGCAAGGTCAAGCACCACGGCGACCTGCGCAAGGCCAACCTGCGCCGCGCCGACCTGCGCCATGCCGACCTTCGCGGGGCCAACCTCGCAGGCGCGGACCTTCGCAGCGCCAACCTCAAGCACGCTGACGTGCGGGGGGCGAAGCTGAGGGGCGCGAAGTTCCACTACGCGCCCCCGGTGCACGGGAGGAAGGCGAAGCGCGGCAACGCTGCGTTCGCGTGCCAGCCTGACTGCGACAGCGCGATCATGAGCCACATGGACATGAGGAACGCGGACCTCTCCAATACGAGCCTGAAGTACGCGGATCTGTCCTACTCAGACCTCCGCGGGGCGAACCTGTACCGCGCGAACCTGTACTACGCGGATCTGACCAGCACGAACCTGACCGGTGCGAACCTGTACTTCGCGAACCTGAGCCGCGTCACCTGGAACAACACCACGTGCCCCAGCGGCGTGAACACCTCGACCGCGGTGTTCTGCGACTAGCGGGGAAGGGGCGCAATCCCCCGGAACCCGTCCACTACCCTCCACCCATGCTCCGCCGGGCTCTCACCGCCGCGGCATTCGCCGCCGTCGCCATGGGTGTGGCGGGCGGCGCGAGCGGGGAGATGCAGCAGCGGTCCATTCCCGGAGGTGGCGTGGACCAGCAGCAGGCGGGAGTTCCGGGCACCAGCGCCCCGCGCGTCGCTGGCGTAGAGCTGGCATCCGGTCATGCTGATCCCGCGTGGCTGATACGGCCCAGCGCTGTCGTCATTACTCACGGGAGCGAGGGGCCGCGGCCACTGCTTGAGACGGCCTCATCCTCGAACGTGGATGCCTCCATGGGACCGGCGCCGCTCGTGATGGCGAAGAGCCAGCTGGCGGGCAACGGGGTACGGGCATTCGTGGTGAGCCAGGTCCCGGGGGGCTCCGTTGTCGAGAAGTGGGACAGCACGCGCCAGGAGTGGACAGACATCAGCGCGATGCCTCCGACCAGCCCCGGGGCCCTGATGAATTTGCTCGCCCAGCGTCTGGTGAATCGAGGGGACGCAATTCGCTGGGTGCCGCAGGCCTCTGCTCCCGCGGCGCAGCGGGCGTTCTCGATGAGCGACTGGGTGAGGGCGGGGATGCCGGTTCCCACGATAACGAGGGTGCGGTAGGCATCGCGCCCGCCGTGGGGCCCGACTACCGTGCGGGCATGGCCGGGTTGTCCGAGTGCCCTATTTGCGCCGCGCCATTCGTGGCGGACGACACCGGACGCCTGGAGCGCGAGCGGCTCTCCGCCGCGGGGTATGGAGGATCGGGCCGCAGCCGCTACCGCGATGAGCCGGTGTGCGTGGCGTGCGCCCAGCGCGAGGCGGCGGGGTTCTTCGAGTTCCGCGACCAGGTCATCGACGAGGACGACATCGGGATATAGGGCGTCAGGCTCCGGGGGCGCCCTTGTTGAGGTAGTCGAGGATCGCCCCGTCGGTCATCTGCTCCACCGGCGCGTGGTCGTCGGTGAAT
>JBASXE010000163.1:0-30340 GCA_049276875.1 Roseovarius sp.
GCGGCAAACATCGGACCAAAACGGTTCCACCAGAACCGCACCGTTTCGTGGCTGATATCGATGCCACGTTCATGCAACAGATCCTCGACATTGCGAAGGGAAAGTGGAAACCGGACATACATCATCACCGCCAAGCGGATGATCTCTGGGCTGGTTTTGAAATACCTAAAAGGGGAGCGTTTTGTCATCCGGTGACGCTAGTCGGTCGCCTTGCCCGCCTCAAGCTAGTTTCCTCTGACACTGCCAGACCAGCTCTTCGAGCCACTTGATCTCACATGGATATGAAGACCCGTTCCTGAGCTGTCGTAATACCGTCCAGCTTCAAGTCGTGAATTCAAATATTGGATTGTAAGTTTCTTGGCCATTCGCCCCCACATTCGCCCCCACAAAAATCTTGGAACACATGGGTATTGTAAGGAATATTAGAGATGATAGGAACAGCAATATGCAGCAAAATATGCCTATTATGCGCTAACTTTGGAAGATTTTGGAATAACAATTATACGGACTTCCTGTCCGCCACTTACACCATTCACCGCATTGATTTTTAAAGATAATTGGATGGGTTGTGCAGCCTTACCCCCATCTCTACCCACAATGAACCATGTTTTAGACACGGGCGGCGATGTCCAGTCAGCGTGTCTAATGGCTAAGTTTGGGCATGAGATCGAGATCATTGTTCCTCCGCCAAAGAACGCGGTTGATGGCAATAACTCTCAGCGAAACCGGCACATAGTCCACATCGCCCAGCAGGGTCGGATGAACTGGCAAAAGGAGAAAGGGCTACAATCAAAGATCACGAATAGAGGCACAGATCGGACGATGGAAGACGATTATCGGAGGAAGCCTGCAAGCACGAAAAATAGACAATCAAATCACCGAGACGCGCTTTGCCACAAAGGCATTGAACCGCATGACCGCGCTTGGAAAAGCGCACTTCGAACGTGTGACATGAACAGGTGGGAAAGGGCTAATTTTGCCTGAAGTCTGATCCATGCAACAAGCCTGTAAAGAAGGTAATCCGAAACGAATCCTTCGTCCGCGTTTTGCCCGCCCGTTTGGGAGTCTTTCGGGTTTGTCACACTGCAGCCCATTGGTTTCGCGCCCTATCACAAACGTATCAAAGGCCGCTTTGTCAATGAGATACCCGGTGTCGGAATGGGTGGGAAAATCCCTTGACTGAATTTATATGAAAATGCATATCAAATTAGAGGAGGATGAAGTGGTGCAAAGCATTACCGTCAAGATCGTCGCGGTCCGGCCGTTGACCGCTTCCGTCAGAGAAATCCGACTGGCCCCCATCGGAGAGGCTTCCTTGCCGTCTTTTGAAGCCGGGGCCCATATCCGCATTTCGCTGCCGGATGGGGACACGCGCGCTTACTCCCTGATAGAGTTTGCCGCGATCCCAGAGGCGCCGGATCACTATCAGATTGCCGTCCAGCTAGAGGCAGATAGCAAGGGTGGATCCGCCTTTATGCACGGTCTTTCTGTGGGAGATGAGATTGCGATCAGCGCCCCGAAAAACGATTTCCCACTCGTGGGCTACACGCCTGTGATGCTTCTGGCAGGTGGTATCGGGGTGACACCGATGATTTCGATGGCCGCAACGCTGGTGGCCGCAGGGCGAAATTTCGAATTTCACTATGCCGCAAGAAACGCAGACGTCATTGCGTATCGTGACGAGCTGACAGGTGTATGCGGCGACGCCTTACATGTTCACTTTGACGATGACCCGGCAACAGCGTTGAAACTGGATAAGCTGTTGGGACAGATCACCGAGGAGCAGCACCTATATGTCTGTGGTCCGCGCGGCATGATCGATGCGGCGAAAGCCATTGCCGAAGCGGCAGGCATCGATGCGCAGCGGGTCCACTTTGAGCTTTTCGATACGCCTGCACAGGCCGAAGGCGACGCACCGTTCGAGGTTGAACTGTCTTCAAGCGGAGAGGTTTTCACGGTTCAGCCCGGGCAAACCATCATAGAAGTGCTCGAAGAAGGCGGCGTGGATGTGATGTACGATTGCCAACGCGGCGACTGTGGCATTTGCCGATGTGATGTGATCAGCGGGACACCCGATCACCGGGATGTGGTCCTGTCTGAATCTGAGCGCGCTGCGGGCAACGTCATGCAAATTTGTGTCAGCCGGTCGAAATCACCCCGGTTGGTTCTGGATCTCTGAGGGAGGCGAAATCATGGGACGATATACAGATAATCCGGTGGCGGTGGCCGCACTATTTCAGGGGCATCAGGTGCACCGGGATGTCTATATTGATCAGGAAGTCTATCGCCTGGAGATGAAACATCTATTTGCAAATGCATGGGTTTTTGTCGGGCACGAAAGCCAGACTCCGGCCAAGGGCGACTATTTTGCGACACAGGTCGGCGATCAGCCCGTCATACAGGTGCGCCATTCCGACGGCGAAGTGCATGTTTTGCTGAACCGCTGCCCGCACAAAGGCACCAAGATCGTGATTGATCGCGCCGGGAACACCGGCAAATTCTTTCGCTGTCCTTATCATGCCTGGTCGTTCAAGACCGATGGTTGCCTGTTGGCGATACCACTGAAGAAAGGCTATCAGGACACCGGTTTTGAGCAGAACCAGAACAGCAAAGGCATGCGCTCGGTCGGCGCGGTCAAGAACCATCGCGGTTTCATTTTTTGCCGGTTGGCAGAAGAAGGCATCAGCTTTGAGGAGTTCTTTGGCGGTTCTCTGTCGTCGCTCGACAATATGGTGGACCGCTCGCCTGCTGGGCGGCTTGAAGTCGTTGGCCCGCCGCTGCGGTATATGCACCATTGCAACTGGAAGATGCTGGTCGAAAACCAGACAGACACATGTCATCCGATGGTCGCCCATGAAAGCAGTGCCGGTACCGCCATCAAGCTGTGGGAAGAGCTGGATATGCCCGAGGGCACGCCGCTGCCTCCCGCGATGGAAATTATCGCGCCCTTCATGTCGTCATATGAGTTTTTTGAGGACATGGGCATTCGGACATGGCCGAATGGGCATGGTCATACTGGCGTACATCATTCAATTCATTCGAATTATTCGGCTATTCCGGGATATTTCGAAAGCATGGTCGAAACCTATGGCGAAGAAAAGGCCAAGGCCATCCTGGATGAAAACCGCCACAACACAGTCTATTTCCCCAACATCATGATCAAAGGGCCCATTCAGCAGCTGCGGGTTTTCATCCCGCTGGCAGCCGACAAAACCCTGGTTGAAAGCTATATCTACAGGTTAGTCGATGCCCCTGAGGAGCTGACCGCCCGCACCGCAATGTATAACCGAATTATCAACGCGCCAACGTCGATTGTCGGCCATGATGATCTGGAGATGTATGAGCGCGGGCAAGAAGGTCTGGCGGTGGACGGGATGGAATGGGTCAACATCCAGCGTCTTTTTGAAGAGGATGAAGACTTTGAGGACGAAGCGGTCGAAAACGGAACCACCGAGCGTCAGATGCGAAACCAGTTCCACGCCTGGGTCAAGTTCATGACCATAGACATGGTCGCAAAGGAGGCCGCAGAATGAGTATGAACAACGAACGGCTGATCAATTTTCTATATGACGAAGCCCGCATGCTGGACGACGGCAATTACAGCGATTGGCTGTCTCTTTGGCTCAAGGATGGCCACTATTGGATGCCGCTGGACTACAAGCAGGAAGACCCGATCAACACCACGTCGCTGATGTATGAAGACCTATTCATGCTGAAGCTACGGGTTGAACGCCTGAATGGCGCGCGGACGTTTTCGCAAAAGCCCAAAAGCCGTTGCCATCACGTGTTGTCACGCCCGTTTGTCGATCAGATCGATGATGAAAACGGGCGCTATCAAACGACAACATACATGCATTACGTCGAAACCCGGCTGGACGAACAGTTTTTGTTGGCCTTGACCGCCAAGCATGACCTGGCTCTTGTTGATGGGCAGATCCGGATCGCCAACAAACGCGTGGATATTCTGAATTGTGATGCGGCTTTCCGAAACATTCAGTTGTTGCCATGACGGCTGACACCGCTCAAACGGTCTATTCCGCTTTTGCGGCGACGGCCCAAAAATGGCCTGACAGGCCGTTTCTGAACGTTCTTCAGGAAACCGCCGATCTCTATGAGATTGAGGCCGGTCCTTTGTCCTATGGCGCGGCGCAAGCTCAAGCCGATGCGCTTGCCGTTGAATTGACGCGCGCTGGATATGGCCGTGGTCAGCGGGTGATGTTGCTGCTGGAAAACCGCCCGTTGTTTTTCATCTGGTGGCTGGCGCTGAATGCGGTGGGGGCATCTGTCGTGCCGCTGAACCCGGATTTGCGTGCTTCCGAGCTTGGCTACATGATCGGCCACAGCGAACCTGTATTGGCGGTCGCGCTGCCGGATCGCTGTGGATCATTGCAGGAAGCGGCCAAATCGGCCGGGATCGGCATGGCGGTGATTGCGCCGGGGGGGTCGTTACCGCCGCCGCGCGCGGATGGGGCAATCGCGATGCGCGATGGGGCGCCGGTCAATAATGAGGCGGCCTTGCTTTACACCTCTGGCACCACGGGGCAGCCCAAAGGGTGCATCCTGACCAATAGTTATTTCATTGAAGCCGGGCGTTGGTATGCTGGCGCCGGGGGGCTCTGCGCCCTGTCCACAAAAGGGGAACGGATGATCACGCCTTTGCCGATCTTCCATATGAACGCGATGGCCTATTCGTTTATGGCCATGATTGCCGTGGGTGGTTGCCTGACGGTACTCGACCGGTTTCATCCACGCAGCTGGTGGGCATCGGTACGCGAAAGCGCTGCAACCTGCCTGCATTATCTGGGTGTGATGCCGTCGATGCTGATGGGCGCGCAAGCCGCGGACAATGACAGGAAACATTCGGTGCGTTTCGGATTCGGGGCAGGGGTTGATCCAAAGTTGCACGGCGCGTTCGAAGCCAGGTTTGGGTTTCCGCTTATCGAAGCCTGGGCGATGACCGAAACCGGCGCCGGAGCAGTGATCTGTGCCAACCGGTTGCCGCGCCGCATTGGCGAAAGCTGTCTTGGCCGCGCGGAACCACCAGTGGAAATGCGTATAATTGATGACATGGGGCAGGACACGAATGGCGCGCCGGGTGAATTGCTGGTGCGTCACGCCGGGGATGATCCGCGTCACGGTTTTTTTGCCGGGTACTTCAAGAACCCCGAGGCCACGAAAGAGGCCTGGGCGGGCGCTTGGTTTCACACCGGTGATCTGGTGCGTCAGGACGCCGATGGCTCGGTCTTCTTTGTTGATCGCAAGAAAAATGTGATCCGCCGCTCTGGCGAAAATATCGCTGCGGTCGAGGTCGAATCTGTGCTCAACCGTCACCCAGCCATTCGAGCTGCTGCGGTGGCCGCGGTGCCGGATGATCTACGCGGCGATGAGGTGTTTGCCTGTATAGTGGCCGAGATCGACGCAGGTGAAACTCTGGCGCAGGAGATTGTCATGTGGTGCCTGACGCAGTTGGCTTATTTCAAGGCGCCGGGTTACATTGCCTTTGTGCCAGAACTGCCGCTGACAGCGACCCAGAAAATCCAGCGCGCCGACCTGAAATTGCTCGCTCAAACGCTTCTGAGCGACCCGTTGACAGTAGATACCCGCGCCCTGAAAAAGCGAACAGCCGCATGAAGCGGGTCGGATACGAAGGCATTGTCGTGACCTGCCCGGTGACCGTGCCCTATGTAAGGTACAGTCAGGAAACCGCGCATTGGTGGATCGCGCGGGCTTTGCGCGCCACCCTGGACAAGGCGGGGATGCAACCCTGCGAACTGGACGGGTTTTCGGTTTCCAGCTTTACGCTGTTCCCGGATACGCCGGTGGGGTTAACCCAACATCTGGGATTGACCCTGCGCTATCTGGACAGCGTGCCCATGGGCGGTGCAAGCGGTGTGGTTGCCCTGCGCCGTGCGGCACGTGCTGTTCAGGCCGGGGACGTTGACGTGGTTGCCTGCGTGGCCGGGGACAGCAACCAGATTGACAGTTTTCGCAAGCTTCTGTCGTCGTTTTCACGGTTTTCGATGGATGCAACCTATCCCTATGGGTTTGGCGGGCCGAATGCCAGTTTCGCTTTGCTGACAGATGCTTACATGGCCGAGTACGGCGCAGCCCGCGAAGATTTTGGCCGTATCGCCGTGGCGCAGCGGGCCAATGCTCTGCGCAATCCCGATGCCCTGATGAAAACGCCGCTCAGCCTTGAACAGTATATGCAGGCCCGCCCAATCGCTGATCCGATCGCGCTGTTTGATTGTGTCATGCCCTGCGCCGGCGCCGAGGCTTTTCTGGTCATGCGCGAAGAAGAGGCCATTGCACGCGGGATGCCGTTTGCCCGGGTGGGCGGCACAATCGAGCGTCACAACGCCTTTCCGCAAGATCCGATCCAGCTGCGTGGTGGCTGGGCGATAGATATTGACGAGCTTTATGAGATGGCAGAATGCGGCCCGGCTGATATCGATCTGCTGCAAACCTACGATGACTACCCGGTTATCTCGATGCTGCAGTTTGAGGACCTTGGGTTTTGCAAAAAGGGCGAAGGCGCAAAGTTTGCGCGCGCACATGATTTGACGGTGACCGGTGATTTCCCACATAATACGTCCGGCGGACAATTGTCTGTGGGGCAGGCTGGCGCGGCTGGGGGATACCTTGGTCTGGTCGAGGCCATTCGTCAGGTCACCGATCAGGCCGGGCCGACGCAAGTGGCAAAAGCAGATCGGGCGATGGTTTCGGGCTTTGGAATGATCAACTATGATCGCGGCATTTGTTCCGCCGCAACGATATTAAGGCGGGCCCCGGTATGAGTTTTCCTCTGACACCCCCAAAAAAGAAGAACCCGCAACGCCGCAGCCGGGTTCCGACCCTGCCACCGGCCATGCGTTCGCGCGCAGCAATTGGGCTAACGGTCGGGGCGGCCGAAGGGCGCTTTGCTCTTCAGCATTGCGCCGAATGTGGCAGCGTTCAATACCCGCCGCGTGACGCCTGTTGTCAGTGTCTGTCTGTCGATCTGCCCTGGCGGGACACAGACACCAACGCGACAGTTCTGGCCGAAACCCGGATACATGCCTCGCCTGATCCCTATTTTCGCGAGCGTCTGCCTTGGCGGATGGGATCGGTCAAGCTGGCTGCGGGGCCGGTTGCTGTTTGCCATTTGCATGGCGATGTCGGGCGCGGCGATCGCGTTCGCATGGCTCTCAAGCTCGACAAGGCCGGGCAGGGCGTGCTGATCGCCCTCCCGCTGGAAAGGACCAAAGACATGGAAGATGACCCGGTTCTGCGCAGTTTAACGGCGCACCCCAAACATCGGCGTATCCTGATTACGGACGCGCGATCGCCGTTGACAGCGCCCTTGGCCGAAGCACTGCTGAAAGCCGGGGCCGCGACTGTTTTCATTGGCGAAGCGGAAAGCTGGCGACGCTGGCTGGAACGGCCCCGCCTTGCCGAGATGGCCAATGTCGAGATCATGCAGATGGATGTGACGGATGCGGCTTCGGTGGCGAAAATGGCGGGCGAAATCGGCGGCAAGACCGACATCCTGATCAACACCGCCCGCTTTATCCGTCCCGGTGGCATTCTGGGCAATGATACGGTTTTTGCCCGCGATGAATACGAGGTGAATGTGTTGGGGCTGATGCGTCTGGCGCAATCTTTTGGTCCGGCGATGGCCGGGCGCACCGCTGACGGCACCAACAATGCAGCCGCCTTTGTGAACATCTTGTCGGCGCATGCGTTGGTGCCTGATCCGGCTTACGGTGCCTTCGGGGCCAGTCAGGCGGCAGCTCGGTCGCTCAGCCAGACATTGCGCGCGGAATTCCGGGCCTCCGGGCTGCGGGTGATGAATGTTTATACAGGTCCGACGGACGATGAATGGCACCAGCCGCTTCCACCGCCCAAAGTGGCGCCAAAGGCATTGGCCCGATCTGTCGTCGAAGGGCTGATCGAAGGATTGGAGGACGTATTTTGCGGCGATGTCGCACGCGATATGGCCGAGCGCTGGCGTCATGATGCCAAGGTTCTGGAACGCGAAATGACAGGAGGCGCGACATGAGCTCTCTATTACAGGAGGTTGCTGTTTCACTGGCGTCTGGCGGCACGAGAATTGTCGATCTGACCCATACGCTGGATCCGGATTTTCCGGTCATAATTCTGCCGCCTGAGTTCGGGCAATGCGCACGCTTCCGGATGGAAGAAGTCTCTGCCTATGATCATCGGGGACCGGCCTGGAAATGGCACAACATTTCCATGAGCGAGCATACGGGCACGCATTTTGATGCCCCGATCCACTGGATTTCAGGGCGCGATGTGCCCAACGGCGCCGTGGATGAAATCAACCCTTCGGTCTTTGTGGGCCCGGTGGTGGTGATCGATTGCTCGGACGGGGCCGCAAGGGATGATGATTTTGAACTGACGCCTGAGATTATCACGGCATGGGAGCAGACCTACGGCCGCATTCCGCGCGACAGTTGGGTGCTGATGCGCAGCGACTGGTCTAAACGAAGCGGCATTGACTACCTGAACATGGCCGAGGACGGTCCGCATTCGCCCGGACCGGTCCCGGCGGCGGTCGAATTGCTGCTGGCGCGTGGCATTCGGGGGTTTGGCACAGAAACGGTTGGAACGGACGCCGGGCAAGGCATGCATTACACGCCACCCTATCCAGCGCATTACCTGCTTCACGGGGCGGGAAAATTCGGCCTGCAGTGCCTGTGTAACCTTGACCTACTGCCACCGACAGGGGCGATCCTGATCGCGGCCCCGCTAAAGATCAAAGGTGGCACCGGCAGCCCCTTGCGGGTGCTGGCTTTGGTTCCGGGAGGGGGGCAATGACCCGTTACACCGCATTGATCACGGGTGGCAGCCAGGGCATCGGCGCCGATCTGGCGCGGCGGTTGCTGGAACGGGATTACCGGGTCATTTCCTTGTCACGTCATGCGCCGGACTGGCAGCATGACAACCTGTTCAGCTACGAGGTCGACTTGCTGGATGCAGATGCCGTGTCAGAAGTCGCGCATGAAATAGCATCGCAGCATGACGTCAGCCACCTCGTGCATAACGCAGGCCTGATCTGGCCGAACCTTGTCGAGGATGCCTCTGCCTCGGATATCACCGGGTTGGCGCAATTGCATCTCGGGTCGGCGCTGACTTTGTTGCAGGCCTGTTTGCCGGGCATGAAAAAGCGCCAGTTCGGGCGGGTCATGTTTAATGCATCACGCGCCGCGCTGGGCGCGCCGACGCGTACTGCCTATTCCGCGACCAAGGCCGGTATGATCGGGATGGCGCGGACCTGGGCACTGGAACTGGCGGCGCATGGCATCACTGTCAACGTCGTCGCACCCGGCCCGATCCGGACCGAGAATTTCTGGGGCATCATCCCAAAAGACAGTGACCGCGAAAAGGAACTGGGCGAACGCATTCCTGTGGGGCGGCTGGGCACAGTCAAAGACGTTTCAAACGCGTTTCTGTTCTTCTGCGATCCTGCCAGCAGTTTTGTGACCGGCCAAACGCTTTATGTTTGCGGCGGGGCCAGTGTTGGCAGCCTCAGTTTGTGAGGCCTGAAAAAAATTTATTTGCAAATGCATTTAAATTCACTAGTCTGATGGACGCTAAACGCGCCGGAAAGAGATGGCCAGATGAGCGAGAAAACGAAATTGGCGGACAGCGGCAGTCAGCGGCTGGGCGAAATTGGCCTGAACAATTTTGCGCCCTATCTGATGAACCGCATTGTCGGGCGCTACAATGACTCACTGAGCAAGGAAATGTCTTCGCTTGGGCTGACCACACCAAAGATGCGCTCGCTTGCGGTGCTTTCCGTTCTGGACGGTATCATGATCCGTGATCTGGCGGTTTATGCCGTGGTTAAACAGTCAACGCTCAGCCGGTCGTTGGACGCGCTTGAAAGCGACGGCATGGTGCGGCGGGAAACCGACAGCATCGACAGCCGCGCCACCCGGGTTTTCCTGACGGAGCCCGGCCGCGCCGCGTTTGAATCCCTTTGGCCGCGGATGGCCGAAAGCTATAACCGGATGTTCAAAGGCGTGGGCGCAGATGAGCGGCGGGCTTTTGTCGGCACCTTGCACAAGATGTTGAGCAACATCCGACATCACGAATTCTGAGGGCGCGATATGGCAGAAAGATCATTCAAGGCCGAAGTCGAACTCCTGCGTAAAGGTGCGGGTGAAACGATGACCTGCGAGGGCATTCTGGCGATTACCAAGGCCTTGCTAGAAAACGGGGTTGGCTATGTTGGTGGTTATCAGGGCGCGCCGATCAGCCACTTGATGGATGTCCTCGCCGACGCGCAGGACCTGATGGGCGAGTTGGGCGTTCGCTTTGAGGCCAATGCCTCGGAAGCGGCGGCAGCCGCGATGCTGGCCGCGTCGGTGCACTATCCGATCCGTGGCGCGGTGACATTTAAGGGCCCAGTGGGGGTCAACGTCGCCTCGGATGCCCTGGCCAATCTGACGTCCTCGGGGGTGACCGGCGGCGCGCTGGTGATTGTTGGCGAAGACTACGGCGAGGGATCGTCGATCATGCAGGAACGCAGCCACGCCTTTGCGATGAAATCGCAGTTTTGGCTGATGGACCCCCGCCCCAATCTGCCCTCAATCGTCAAGTCGGTTGAACAGGGTTTCGAGTTGTCCGAAGCCTCGAACACGCCGGTCATGCTGATGGTGCGGATCCGCTCGTGCCATGTGACCGGCAGCTTTCAGACCCGCGATAACATACCGCCGCGGCTGACGGTCCGTCAGGCGTTGTCGGACCCAAAACGTGATTTCAAACGTGTCGTATTGCCGCCGATGTCTTATGAGCATGAGATCGACAAGATCGAAAACCGCTGGCCGAGAGCTGAAAAATTCATCGCAGACAACCAGTTGAACGAGAAGTTCGGCCCGAAAAAAGCGCCCGTCGGGATTGTCATGCAGGGGGGCATGTACAACGGGGTGATCCGGGCGCTGCAACGCCTTGGGCTGGCGGATATCTATGGCAACTCGGATGTTCCACTTTATGTGCTGAACGTCACCTATCCGATTTTGCAGGACGAGTTCCTCGCCTTCTGCTCGGGAAAGGAAGCGGTTCTGGTCGTCGAAGAGGGGCAACCGGAATTCATCGAGCAGAGCCTGAGCACGATAATGCTGCGCGCAGAGTGCAAGACCCGCCTGTTTGGCAAGAACGTCTTTCCCATGGCGGGTGAATACACCGGGCAGGTGTTCTTTGATGGGTTGTCAAAGTTCATCACAGCGACTGCGCCGGGGCTGATGCCGGCAAAACTACGTGCGCCGAATGCGGCCGCATTCGAAGTGCCGGATCTTTCGAAAACTGTGCCGATCCGCCCGCCGGGGTTTTGCACTGGCTGTCCTGAACGCCCGATTTTTGCCGCGATGAAGCTGGTCGAAAAGGAATTGGGCAAGCATCAGATCACCGGCGACATTGGCTGTCATGTGTTTGCGTCCTTGCCGCCGTTTGAAATTGGCGGGTCGACGATGGGCTACGGGTTAGGCCCGGCGTCCAATGCGGCCTTTGATGGCGGAGGTGAGCGGCGGGCGATATCGGTTCTGGGGGATGGCGGGTTTTGGCACAACGGGCTGACATCTTCGTTCGGCAACATGGTTTATAACAAATCGGATTCCGTGGCGATTGTGGTGGATAACTTCTATTCAGCGGCCACCGGTGGGCAGGATGTGCTGTCTTCGCGGGCGGACAACCCCAGCAAATCGACGAAAAACCCGATTGGCAAGGCGCTGAAGGGGATTGGCATCAACTGGGTCCGCCAGATCGACCGCACCTACGATGTGGGCAAGGTGCGCGACACGCTGCGTGATGCGCTGACCACCGGCTATGACGGTCCCAAGGTTATTGTCGCATCGTCCGAATGCATGCTGAACAAGCAACGCCGCGAAAAGCCGTTGCGGGCAAAGGCCATCAGTGATGGCCGCCGCGTTGAAATACCGCGCTTTGGCGTGGATGAAGATATCTGCACTGGCGATCATGCCTGTATCCGCCTGTCTGGTTGCCCGTCCTTGTCACTGAAACGGCTGGATGATCCGTTGCGTGATGATCCGGTTGCCAGCATCGATCAGTCCTGCGTCGGCTGTGGTAATTGCGGCGAAGTCGCGGATGCGGCGGTGTTGTGCCCGTCGTTCTATCGGGCTGACCTGATCCACAACGCCAGCGCGATTGAAACGCGATGGGCCGGTCTGCGAAACCGTTTGATCGGGTGGTTGCAAAACAGGCGCAAGGGCAAGCGGATCGAGTTTTCGCAGGTGCAGTCATGACTAAACAAGAGACGTTTTCGCATCCGCCGCGCGATCCGCAACTGGAAAAAATTATCAAACTCGCCATTCTGGCAGTTGGCGGGCAGGGCGGTGGCGTTCTGACCAACTGGATCGAACAATTGGCACGCGCCAATGGCTACGTGGCACAGGCAACCTCCGTTGCCGGTGTGGCGCAGCGGACCGGCACGACGGTTTATTATGTTGAAATGGCCCCGGATAGTGCCGAGGCACCAGTGTTCTCACTGGCCCCGTCTCCTGGGGATGTAGATGTGGTTATCGCTGCAGAAATGATGGAGGCCGGGCGCGCCATCATGCGGGGGTTCGTGACACCGGATAAGACGGCGCTTATAGCCTCGACCCATCGGGCACTGGCGGTTTCGGAGAAAATCGTGCCGGGCGATGGCATCGTACAGTCAGACGAGGTGCAGTCCGCCGCCGAAATTGCATCGCGACAATTAGTCATGCTGGATCTTGAAGCCCTGGCGGTTGCAAATGGTTCTGTGATTTCGGCCAGCCTGTTTGGGGCGCTGGCGGCCTCTGGTGCGCTGCCGTTTCCCTGTGACGCATTTGAAGACGCCATTCGTGCCTCGGGGCGTGGGGTCGAAAGCTCATTGTGCGCCTTTGCTGCGGCATTCGAAAGCGTGAATGACCGCACTGAAACGCCCCCGGCACCTGTTGAGCCGGCCGAAAAGGCAATGTCTGGCCCGCCTGATCTGATGGCGGCGTGGGAAAATCTGCGGAGCAGAGTAAAGGGATTCCCCGAGCCGGTGCAGGATATCGCCATGGCCGGGTTGCGCAAAACAGTCGATTTTCAGGACATCGCCTATGGCACTGTTTATCTCGACCGGCTGTCAGAAATGATCGGGCTTGATCGCGCTGATCGCAGTTGCCTTCTGTCCCGGGAAGCGGCGAAATACATTGCAAACGCCATGGCCTATGATGACGTGATCCAAGTTGCGGACCTGAAAACCAGATCTGGCCGGATGGCGCGCATACGCGGTGAAATGGCGGCTGACGCACGCAACCTTGTGCATGTCACCGAATTTTTCCACCCCCGCGCAGAAGAGATTGCAGGGCTGATGCCAGTTCGCCTTGGGCGTTGGTTTGAAGCCAGCCCCTCTCGCATGGGGTTTCTGGACAGATGGTTCGGCAAAGGACGGCGGCTAAGAAGTGACCGTTTGCCTGCGTTTCTGGCGCTTTATGCGTTGGCTGGATTGCGCGGTTTGCGGCTGCGCAACCTGCGCCACAGCCATGAGGTCGCGAATCTGACGCATTGGCTGGACACGGTGCGGCGACACGTTGAGCATCACTATGACTTGTCCGTCGAATTGCTGCGAAACCGGCGGCTAATCAAGGGCTATTCCGATACCCATGCGCGCGGGCAATCCAAGTTTGACCGGGTTATGGCCGCTGCGACTGACCTTGCCGGGCGCGAGGACGGCGCAGACTGGATGCGCCGCCTGCGCGAGGCCGCTTTGCTGGACGAAGAGGGCGTAGCGCTGGATGGGGCGCTCCGCACAATCGCTTCGTTCACCGGTTCGAAAACCGAGTGACGCCTGCCTTCACCAGTTCAGCCAACGCAGCACGAACGGATTGTCACGACGGACAAACAAGCGTCTGATTTCATCTCCCAACAGGATCGCGATGGCAAAGGGCAGCGACAGCGCCAGATGCCATGGTTGCAGCGGGGCCGTGCCAAAGAACGTGTTGAAGGCCGGAATGTAGGAAATGCAGGCCAGCAAAACCAGTTCAGTGGCGATGCCTAGCAAAACCAGCGGGTTCGAGAACAAGCCCACCGTAAACAGGCTTTGCCGACGCGTCCGACAAATGATCACATCGGAGACCTGACAAATGATGATGGCGGCGAAAAAGCCGGTGATGGCGGTCCGATACATCGGATCGGAATTGGCCAGATCCTGCCCCCATTCCCAACCGCCGCTGTAGAGGATGGTGAAATAGGTGAAAAACCCGGCAGCGACCTGCATCATCCCGACAATCCCATAGCTCATCAGCAACAGGTTCCGACTGAGGATGCTGCTGCTGACAGTTCCGATCTTCTTTCCGCTTGTTGTGGGCCTTGGGTTCAACCCGGTCTGGTTTGGCATCATTGTTGTGGTGGTGACCGAGATCAGCCTGATCACCCCCCGTCGGGCTGAATGTTTTCATCCTGAAGGGGGTGGTGGGGGATGTTTCGACGGCCACGATCTTCCGGAGTGTTACCCCGTTTTGGATGATGGATATCGTTCGGTTGATCCTGTTGCTGGCGTTTCCGACACTGGTGCTGTTCTTGCCGTCGCAAATGTAGCGGGTTGGGGATTAGTCCTTCAAAGACCCTTCGGATTGGTCATGAATTCCTGGATCACCTCTGGCGGGGGTTTGATAAAGTCCGCCGAGCGGCTGACGCCCAGCCCGCTGATCTTCCCCAGCTTCACGGCCATCTCGGCCATTTTGACAGCAATCGGGATCCCGTTGACGATTGGAGCACCTGCGATATTGATGCCCGGCCGCTGTGAGAGCAACAGCATCGGGATGCCGCCTCCCGGTATTATGACATCGACGCCTTGCGCAACCAGCGGCTTGCCTTGTTCCTGAAACAGCCGTTCCACTTCGGCCAGACGTTCCTCAGAGCCGAAGGCCGCCAGTATCTGCCCGGGTTCAAAGCTCATGGCGTGCACGCCGGTTACCCTTTCGCGGAGCCCGTATTTGCCGATCTGATGATGAAACCAGGGTATATAGCGGGTGTTGATCGTGACGATCCCGAGCTTCTGGCCAAGCTGGCAGGAATAGAGCATGGACGCCTCGCCCAGAGCCACGACCGGGATGTCGACGACGCTGCGCGCCTCATAAAGCCCGGCATCCTGAAAATGCCCGATGATAAAGGCATCATAACCCTCCCGCTCCGCCTGGATGGCGTTGCAGATCACTTCACGTGCGCATCTGAATTCCACGATCGGGTGCGCGTAACTGTCATGCGGGGTGATGCCATGCACAACGATTTCGGTGCCCTCATCCGCGATGTCATTCAGGTGTTTGCGTAGCTCATCCCAATAGGTGGCGCCATTTTCATAATCGACATAGCTTTGATACCAGATTTTCATGAAGACCTCCTGACAGGGGCGCCTATCGCGAGAGATTGGGCAGCCAGAGCGCAATTTGTGGAAAGATGGTGAGCAGCACGACCAGTAGTAACGTGCATCCGATATAGGGCAGGGCGGCCCGGGCAACCTGTCCGACAGTGGTGCCCGGCGGGCTGACGCCAACCATGACAAAAAGCAGCAACCCGAAGGGCGGGGTTGCAAGGCTCAGTTCCAGCGCCAGCAACATCACCACGCCAAACCAGACCGGATCAAATTCATAAAGCACAACCAAAGGCATGAAGATCGGCAGGGTCAGCATCATGATGGACAACTGATCCATAAACATGCCCAGCAATACCAGCACCAGAAACATCGCCGTGAGCATCACGTAGCTGCTGACTTCGAAACTCGTGGCCCAGCTGATCAAGCCTGCGGATGCGCCTGAAAAGGCCAGCAGTTGCGAGAATGTGGTGGAGCCGATGATGATCACCAACATCATGACCGAAACCGACAGGGTTCCACGCAAGGAACGAACAATGGCCGCCCAGGTCAACTTTCGGTAAACAGCGGCGAGCAACAGAACCGACACCGCCCCGAAGGCCGCGGACTCGGTCGGGGTGGCCCAGCCCAGCAAAATCATGCCCACTACGGAAAATACAACGAGGCCCATCGGCAGCACATCCCGGGCAAGTACCCAGAGCATTTCAGAGAGGGGCGCGCGGGTTGCGTCGTACCTGGGGGCGGCATCGGGGTCGATCATGATCTGAATGCGGATCATCACAACAAACATCACCGCCAGCAAAAGTCCGGGGATCATGCCAGCGATCAATAGGGCGCCGACATCTATCCGTGCCAAAGACGCAAGAAGAACCGCGAGAGAGGAAGGCGGGATGATCATCGCCAACCCGCCCGTCGCCAGAATGGGCCCCATGATGATGTGTTGTTTGTAGCCCCGGCGCAGCATGTCCGGCATTAGCGTTGATCCGAGCATCGCGGTATTTGCCATCGACGAGCCCGAAAGCGTAGCAAAGATGGTGCCCCCCGCAACCGTCAGATAGGACAGCCGCCCGCGTATCCCGCCAAGGCATTTGTCGAGCGCGTCAAAGACCCGTATCGCCAGACCTGTCTGAAACAGCAGCTCACCCATGATCAGGAACAGCGGCACGGGAACCAGCGCAAAGCTGGTGACGGCGTCAGTCGCGTTGGCGACCAGTTGGTCAACGCCGACCAGCCCTCCCATGAAAATAATGGCTCCAAGGGTATTGATCGCCAGAAAAGCGATTGCGACGGGCATACCAAAACCCATCAAAACCAGAACGCCGCCGACCATCAGCGCGGCTGAAGCATACCAGGGCATTATAAGGCCGCCTTGTTGTCAGATATCGTCATTCAGTGATGTGCCTGTGATCCAAGAGAAATTTCGCGCCTGAACAACAAGCGTACGAACTCCAACGCCATCAACCCGAACCCTATCGAGAGCATCGCATAGAGGACCCATGCCGGGATGTAGATTGACCGGATATCCATGGCACCGGTCTGGACCATCTCAAACCCGACCAGTGCCGCGCGCCAGGACAGAAGTGCCAAGACCAAAACCGACACAATGGCGACGCCGCGCATGACCGTGCGACGAACGCCGCCGGGCAAGGCATCTACAAAAGAGGTGATCGCCACATGACCCTGCTGGCGCACCAGCCAAGGCGCGCCCGCCATTGTTGCAAACAACATTGTATATTCTATCAAGGCACTGGTGGCTTGAAATGGCCGGAAGCCAAGATTGCGGAGCATAACATCGGTGACGATGCCAAATACCATCAGCCCAAGCGTTGTCGCGGCCAGAATAGCAAGACCGACAATCATCCTGTCGTACAGACGTAGCAGCATAGAGGCGCCCCAATCAGGTCATCAAATCCGGGCCGGTTCGGGACCGGCCCGGCGTGACGTTCAGCGGTTGTAATAGGCTGCGCGCAGCGCGTCATATCGCGGTGTGCCTGCAGCCTTCATCCGGCCCCATGCGCTTTCATAGGCGCTGTCGAGATAAGCTTTCGCCGCATCCCCCTCCAGCGTTATCATGGTCATTCCGCCATCGCGCACAGCTTTGTCCGTTCCGGCAATCATGGCCTGGAACGCATCAAAGGAGGTCTGTTCATATTCTGCGGCGACTTCTTCCAGTATCTTGCGGGACTCGTCGCTCAGGGACTCCCATTTTGCGGGATTAACAACCACGCCCAGATCGGTCGAGAAGAAACCGGGATCAATGCGGTAGCGCAGGAACTTATCCCAGGACAGATCCTGAATGGCGACGATGGGCCAGCCTGCACCGTCAAAGGTGTTACGCTCCAGCCCGGTATAGACATCCGGCACCGGGACCGAGATCGGCACAGCGCCCAGAGATTCGAAGAAGGTCTTGTAAATCGGCTGCGAGCGAAGTTGCAAACCGTCAAGGTTTACGCCGCCTTCCGCCGTGCGGGCCGGTTCCTTGGTGGTATAGATGTGGAACTGAATACCGCTGTCGAGATGCGCAAGCAGGGTTACACCCAACTTTTCGGCAAAGGCTTCCTTCATGAGCGCAAAACCACCGTTGGCGCGTGCCTCCATCGCCGACACAGTCGAACCGACCCAGGCATCCACCTCCGGCATTGTGCCCAAGTGGAATGAGGCGGGGCCATAATGCATATCGGCAACGCCGCGCTTTACCGCATCCATTTGCTGGTTTTGCGGGAATACTTCGGGCCCGCCGAGATATTCGATTTTCACCACGCCTTCGCCGCGTTTATTGACTTCGTCAATAAAGCCCAGAAAGCTTTGCGTGAATGCCAGCGCCTTGGGAAAGGCGGCGACGGCCTTGATTGTGTCCTCGGCCCAGACCGGCGTCGCCAGCAGGCTGCCGAACATCACGGTGGATACCACCGTTGTTTTAAGTGCGCGGATTACGCGGCTTGTTAGTTTTCCCATGTCTTCCTCCCTAATTATTACCATTTTTCACCCTTTTGAACCAAAGGGGCAGTGTGCTGCAGAACCGGCGCGCGCGCCAATCCTGCATCTCGGACCGCCTTTAAGAAATCCGCCATTCTGCGCTGGCGATAGGCGTCAATGTCAACATTCTCATAGTCAAAGAAGCCAAGGCCAGATCTTAGCCCGACACGACCGGCTTCCATATTGTCGTGGACAATTTTCGGCGCATCGAAGCGCGGATCATCGAGCGCGTTGCTCAGGTATTTACTGGCGTAATGAAGGATATCACCACCGCCCCAATCGATGAACTCCAGAAGGCCGAGAACAGAAAAGCGCAGGCCAAAACCGTATTTCACGGCCTTGTCGACGTCTTCGGCGCTGGCGATACCTTCTTCGACCAGACGGGCGGCTTCGTTCATCGCCAGAACCTGGATACGTGGAACAATGTAGCCGGGCGATGCCTTGCAAGTGATCGGGACCTTCCCGATGCTTTCCAGAAATCCAATGACCTTTGCCAGAATATCCGGGTGTGTCTGATCGGCGGGGCTGACCTCTACCAAGGGGACAAGAAAGGCGGGATTGAGCCAATGCGCGTTCAAGAACCGCTCGGGCGCGCGGGTCAGCCCGGCAAGTTCGGTCGAAAGCATTGTTGAAGTGGTCGAAGCCAAAACGGCATCATCATCTGCATGAGCGTCAAACAGGGCGAAGGCATCTTGTTTGGCGGCGGCGACTTCGGGCACTGCTTCAAAAACGATTGCCGCGCCCTTCAATCCGATGTCTGCCTGATCAGCGGGTACGACGCTCACCCGATCCATGATGATGGGTATTAAGGCCGCATCGAAAGCACCCAAAGCGGCCATCATGGCAAGACCGTCCGCGACCTCGGCCAAGGTATCCCTTTTCAGGGCCGCAAATTCATCGGCATTGCGTTTCTTGGCGTCGATCAGGCAGATGGGATGGCCCGCATAAGCAACGGAGTGAGCAATCCCGCGGCCCATTCTTCCGGCCCCAATGCATGCGACTTTTTTGAATGCCATGCTCAGATACCCTCGGACAGCATTGATTGCAGTTTCGATACCGACAAATCGGAGAGGCCTAGATTTTCCATGGTTCGGCCTTCCCGGCGCAGATCGCGCGATGAGGCAGCACTTGCAATCGCCAACAGTCCGTTTGCAACCGGCATCGGCAAACCAGCCCATTCACCGACGGAAACCAGAAAGGCCAGCCCGACAGCAGTATCTTCGGACATGTAGCGGTGTGTTGTCAGGTTCAGCTTTTCGTGCCAATCGCCCGACCCGACGAGTTTGTCATGCGCAAGATTGCCATACATCCAGTTCGAGGTATTGTAGTGATCCGCAAGCGGAAAGTGTGGCGCGCCGTAGCCCAGTTTTTCACGAACCGCGATACGCTCGGCGTCCAGTGCATCATGCACGTGACGGATGGAGGGTTGCGTGCCTTCATTGTGGATATCCCATTTGTCGAAATGTTCGATGGGTCCGGCATTCATCAAGATCAGGGGCGGATGGATGATGGGACCTGCATTCATCAAGGCGCCCGAAAGCCCGTCTTCGCATTTCTCGATGGCCCCGGGAAAGGCCTGACCGATTTGCGCAAGGGCATGATCTGTCAGCCGCGCAGGCACGACACCGGTCGGCAAACGCGAGGCGCGAGTGGTAATCCGAACCTCAGCCTCACCCTGCTTGCGGCAAAGCCAGGGAAGAGTGCCTGTCTCTGCAATCGCGACTTCAGCTGTGCAGCCGGCGTCCCGAATTCGGCGCAGCATCAGGTAGCTGCCGAAGGAACCGGGTGGCAGATAAATCACCTGCCCGTCAACAAGATGGGGCGCCAGCGCATCTGCCAGATCTGGCTGGGCAAAGGCCGGAGTTGGCGCGAGAATGAGGCTCGTCCCTGCCAGTGCGGTGGCGATATCATCTGTGGGGTTTATCCGAAGCGATCTGTGACCTGCATGGTCCGTAACGGTCATTTGCCTCGTCTGGGCCAGTGCGCCAAAACTCGCAATATCGCGCCGCCACCAGAGCACATCATGACCCGCCTCAACCGCATCGGCAACGGCAGCATAGGAACCGTTACCTCCGCTCAGAACAGCAATCCGCATATGAAGCTCTCCACTTTCATAGGTTGGCCCCTTGCTCCATACATATTTTGCTCTTTCACGCGTGTGACGGATAAGTGGCAACATACATGCATATGCAATCGTGGAGGTGGAATCAAAGAATCCACGGAAGCTGATTCATATTAAATAAGTACACAAATATACCGACGCGTCAAGAAATTAAATATGCAAATGCATGTTTAATTGAATTGCATGCGCCGTTGATGGAAAGCTTGGCCATGCGAGCGTATTGGGGCTTTCGACGGGTGCTGTCAGACAAATGCGAACTAGTCTCTGAATGGCAGAAGTCGCTCGGTTCAGCCGGCGCAAAGTTGCTGCCACTCGACAAGTGCGGCGGTTCGGTTTTCCTTGTAATTTTGTCTGCTGTAGAGATGTCGTTCCTTGTTAAAATGATTGTGAACCGATCCATGGACGGATGCGAATTTTTGTAGACTTCGCATGAGCCTGAACCGTTGCATTGCTCGCTCTCTTCGTCGAAGAGGCTGGTGAGAATTCTCCACCTGATTGTTGATCCACCTGCCCTCGCATTCATGACCAGTTAGACCAAGTTCGCGAAATGCTGCTCCATAGGATTTCAGTTTGTCTGTCACGATGTATTCCGGCTCACCGTACCTACGGATCAATTTCTTCAACAATTTCAATGCTGCTTGCTTGTCCCTGCGTTTGGTTGCAAGGGCTTCTAACACTTCACCTTCGTGATCAACTGCTCGCCAAAGGTAATGGATTTCACCATTAATCTTCACTGTCCGTCGTCATATAAAATGGGACATCAGAGGGGCTTGAGCATTGGAGGCTCTGGCTTGTTTGTGTGATTGATTATGCGGCTTGTTTTTGATGTTGCAAGCGGCGTATTCGGTATTGATCCCTACCTTGAGGCGAACGCGTTGAGCTTCGCAGTCCTTCAGAAGCTGGATAGCTGTTGCCTGCGCTATGTTGCGTTCTACAGCCAAATCCGTTTTGGGGACACCATCCCCTGTGAGTGTCGCTATTGCGGGCAGGATATCATAGCCCAGCATCTCAGCCACCTGATCAGGGACGCCTTTCAACCAGATTGCTTTATCGTCTGTGGTGCAGCATGGCCCGAGAGCGGAGCCTGACCGCACGCTTCCGGGCTGACGCAGTAAGTCGCCTATGGCGTCTATCGTTTTCATCATGCGCGACAATCTATGTCTAGCTTCACGCAACTTGTAAACTGCGGCCTCAAGGGGATAGGAGCGGCGCCTTAGTTGCGCTTCGGCGAAAGTATCGTGGCACGTCATTTGCGGCATGACTTAGGTCTCCAGTAGTGTAGCTGTTATAATATCACGCTTGTTGGCTCACGTGAATCCACAATGCCGATTACGCCGGACGAGAGGGCTGACGCGGAACAGATTTCCACAACACCCCTTGGATCGATGACTGATTTGTACTGAACTGTACTGCTCTCGATATCAGTGTCGAATTTTTGAGTGGGCTATCTATTGCGTATCGCAATGGGCGAAGAGGGCTCTTCCGGCACCTTCGCCGCGTGATCAACGAACGACGGCTCTCAGAAACGACGCCGTTCGCTGCGCCGCGCACGAACTGGTAAGATGCGGATGGGGTGGATGGCTCCTGCATCAACCGGCGTCGCAATGCGCCATAGTGCAGTTGCTATGAACTGCTTATGAGAGGAGCCACCCAATGCAGGTTACAACAATTGGCCTAGATTTGGCTAAGAACGTTTTTCAAGTCCACGGTATTGATGAGCACGGTTCAGTTGCATTTAATCGCGCTCTGAGACGCGCTCAGGTCTTGGCGTTTTTCGAACGCCTTGAGCCTTGTCTTGTTGGCATTGAGGCCTGTGGAACCAGCCACCACTGGGCACGGGAATTGATCAAGCTTGGTCATAAAGTGAAGCTGATCCCACCGGCTTATGTGAAGCCTTACGTAAAGCGCGGCAAATCAGACGCCGTTGATGCAGCTGCCATTTGCGAAGCCGTAACCCGCCCAACAATGCGGTTTGTTGAAGTGAAGACGCCGGAGCAACAGGCTATACTTTCGGTCCATCGCACACGGGATTTGATCGTGAGACAGCGCACGCAAACCATCAACATGATGCGGGCGCAGTTGGCTGAGTTTGGTGTCGTCTTGCCTCAGGGCGTCTACCACGCGCGATGCTGCAAGGCAGGACGTGTTCGACTATATTGAGATGTTCTACAACCCGACACGCAAGCACACGAACAACGGCATGCTGTCACCAGTTGACTATGAAATGAAACAGCACAGAATGAAAAAGGCAGGCGTCTAGGAAACTCGGGGCACCTCAGTTGCCCTGATTAATATAACACGCCAAAAAGGCTGACCAAACCGGGCAAAGCGACGATCAGTGCCAATCGGATCAGGTCGGCACCAACGAAAGGGATGATCCCACGGTAGATTGCCGTTAGAGGAACTTCCGGGGCAGTGGCACGCAGCACAAAAATGTTCATGCCAACCGGCGGGGTGATAAAGCTAAGCTCGGTTGCCACCACGACGACAATGCCGAACCAGATGCCATCAAACCCCAGCGAGGTGACCAATGGGTGGAAAATTGGCACGGTCAGTAGGATCATCGACAGGCTTTCCAACAGACAGCCAAGCACTAGATAGACCAACAATATCGCTAGAATTACAGCGTAAGGGCTGGCGCCCATGCCAGTGACAAAATTGCGGAGATCGGTGGTAAGGCCGGACAGATTAACGAAGTTCAAAAAGGCCATCGCGCCGAACAGGATGAAGAACATCACAGCTGTGGTTTTAGCGGTGTCAAACAGCATCCGCAGGGTTGCATGCAAGGTCAGCTTGCCGCGCAGAGCGGTGATGACAAAGGCACCCGCCGCCCCCATACCTGCCGCTTCGGTCGCTGTGAACACATTTAGATAGATACCGCCCAGCACAAACGTGAAAAGCAACAGAGTCAGGATCACACCTTTTAGGCTGTGGATACGATCGCGCAGCGAAAGCTTGTCATGTGCTTGGATTTTTTCAGGCGTTATCCACAACGAAACGCGGACGGCACCAAGATAAAGAAAAACCCCAATAAGACCGGGCACCAACCCGGCCAGAAACAGTTTGCCGATATGTTCCTGCGTCATAATCCCGTACAGAACAAGAATGACAGAGGGCGGGATCAAGATGCCCAACGTGCCACCCGCCGCTACCGACGCCCCCGCTAGGCGGTCTGAATAGCCGTATTTTCGCATTTCAGGTAGCGAAATTTTGGCAAGCGTTGCCGTTGTAGCAAGCGATGATCCACACACCGAGGCAAAGCCACCCGCGGCGACGATGGTGGCCATTGCCAACCCACCGCGTTTATGGCGCATCCACGCATGGGCGGTGCTGTATAGTTCGGTTGCGATGCCGGACATGATGATCAAATTTCCCATCAGCACGAACAGTGGCATCACCGAAAGGGTGTAATTGCGTCCGGAGTCAAAATAGACGCCGCCGAGCAGAAAGAACGCTGGTTCAGGGCCGAGGATCATCGCGGTTCCGATCAGGCCAACAAGGCCCATCGACACCGCGATGGGCACGCCAGTGAATATCAGGACAAAAAGTATCGCGAGGCCTAGGATCCAGCTCATTTATCTGTGGCTTTCTATTTGCGTTTCATCAGCGAGGCGAACATCTGCAAGATCACGATCAGCGAGCACAGCATCATCAAATAAGCCGCAGCGGTGCAAAACGGCGCAAATGGTATGCGCAGGTACACACTGATGTCCTGATATAGCTCCAGCCGGTTTGCGTGTTTCAAAAGCTGCCAACCCAACACGCCAAAGAACCCCGCCGAAAGCACCTGTGCAAAAACGCTAAGGATAGCCCTGAGGTTGAACGGCAGCAGCATGGTTAGCAGGTCAATGGAGATATGATCTTTGTCCAGAGTGATGGCTGGCAGACCAATAAAGATGATCCCAAGCAGCAGGAATTCCGTCAATTCGGATGCACCGGACAGCGGTGCGTTGAAGATGTATCGACCGATCACGTCAATCACGGTCACTGCGGTCAGGCCGACCAACAGCAAGCCGCAGATGATTGAGGTCAGCAGGATCGCGTACTGACGAAAGCGCGCGATCCTGCGGGTTTCATATTGCCGTTGGCTCATTGTACAGCAAGGGCCGAGATTTCGGCCTTGAGGCTGGTCATGGTTGCATCAAAATCCGCCCCCTTGGCGCCAAAGGCATCTCGGACGCTTGCGGTAAGCGGTGCCGTGGCTTCGGTCAGCGTCGCGATGTCTGCCTCGGAGGCATCAGTGATTTCCACATGACCTTCCATTGCTGCATACCCACGTTCATCTGCTGCATCCCAAGCTTCGCCAGCACGCAGGGCAAAGGCTTCGCCCGAGAGCGCCATAACCGCGGCTTGGTCGGCCTCAGACATGCCGTTGAAGGCATTCAGGTTCATAACAAAGAAGAACGAAATGTTGTACAGCCCACCTGGTGCACGCAGTCCGTTTGTCAGCTCTTCCGTGATCTTGAAGAACGGAATGGATTCGGCTGGGAAATACGTGCCGTCTACAATGCCGCTAGACAGGATTTCATAGGACTTTGGCGCAGGCGCCTGAACTGGAGACAGGCCAAGTTCGGAGGACAGGGCTGCGGTCATTGGACCTGCCACGCGAATTTTTGATCCGGCCAAACCGGCCAACGGGCTGGGTTGTTTGTTGCGCAGATAAAGCAAGCCTGGACCGTGGGTGAATAGGCTCAGCAATTTCACGCCTTTATGTTCATCGGCAGCCGCCAGATGCTTTTCATAGGTGCGCCAATAGGCAACCGAAGCAACAGCCGCGCTATCGGCGAGGAACGGTAGCTGCACAATCTGATGCAGGCTAAAGCGGCCAGGTGTATAATCATGTACGCCATAAGTGATGTCGGCGGCACCAGCCAATGCCAGATCCATATGTGCTGGTGGTGGTCCAAGCGGAGCGTCGAGCAGTTGAATCTTTACGCGTCCTTCGGTGGCAGCAGCCACGTCTTCACCCCAAGGCAGGATCATGTCCCTGACGATCGGATGTGATGGCGGTAGCCAACTGGAGACACGAAGAACCGTGTCTTGAGCCATGGCGGGGACGGCTAGAAATGCCGTGACGATTGCGGGCATCAGGCCCTGTCGAATAAGTTTCATGTGTTCCTCCTTGGTGGGATGTGTCGGGTTTGTTTACTCTTCTTTGGATTGCGATTTGTGTCTACACGAAATATAGATCGCAATCTATATGCATTTTGAAGTATTGGAGACGGCTTGTGTCCGACGATATTCTGCCCGATCTGCTGCCCTATCTGACTCAGAAGTGCAGCCACCTTGTGACCGAGGAATTTCATCGCGGAATGAACTTGCAGAGGGTTTCGCGCAGCCGTTGGCGCATGCTGGTGTGGTTGTCCGAACATCAGCCCTATTCGATCAAGGACCTGACTGAACGGTTGATGTTGAAGCAGCCCACGGTCACCCGTTTGGTCGACATGGCCATTGCGGATGGGTTGGTTGAGAAAAACTTTGACCTGAAAGATGGGCGTCAGACGATCATAACCCTGACGACAAGTGGAGAGGCTCTTGCCAAAGAACTGAAAGACCGCGCGCGCTTGATGAATAAGCGCTTGGTCGAGAAGATCGGCAAGCGACGCGCGAAAAATCTGGCGACGCAGTTGCATGACGTCATTGCCCATCTCGAAAGCGAGCTCTGAGGGACGGTCCCCTATAGGTGATGCAACGATCTGCACCTTCAAGTCTGCCCTGTGAGCGTTTTCAGCACCTGCGCCGGATCATCCGGCACGCTGTTTGCGCGCCACCCAACCATCAGGTCAGGGCGGATAATCGTAAATTTCGCCTCATAAGCCGCTTCTACGGCGGGATTTTCTTGATGGCAGATGCTGAGCGGAATACCTGCGGCTTTGGCGCTGGCTTGCAAGGTTGACACGTCCGCATCGCTGGCTTTTCCGGCGACAAGCAGGGTGAAATTCGACCCGAAATGATCCATCAAGGCGCTTCCGTCGTCCAACCAGACATGCGGTGCGCGATGGCCGGGTCGTGCGGTTGGTTGGTAGTTGCGCGGATGGTCTTCGGGCGCGGCGGTGTCGTCGGGCACCACGATGGGCGAGCCGTCATAGCGATAGCCCAACAATGTTCCCGAGGATACGATCAGTTTTTCCTGAGATTTCAGATTTGCACTCAATTCGGCGCGCAGCTGTTCGCCGGCTGCGGTCTCGGCGTCGATTTCATTTCCGTTTTGCATCGTCGAATACAGTTCGTCAAAACAGTTTGCAGCCTCGGCTGTGTTGCGCACGCCGATCGGTTGGCGTTCGGTTGAATAGCTGTCCAGCAGGCCGGGTCCGGCCCATCCTTCCAGTGCGGCCTGTAGTTTCCACCCCAGATCAATCGCATCCGAAACGCCGGTGTTCATGCCAAATCCCCCCGTTGGGGTGAACAGATGCGCCGCATCCCCGGCCAGAAAAATATTGGGGGACGGGCGATAGTTTTCAGCAGTCAGCGCATGGGCATTCCACGGCTGGGTCGAAATGATTTCGACCGGCATGTCTGATCGGCCTGCAACGGCACGGATCGCGGTCACGGGATCGACGTCCTCCCAGTTCTGACCGTCCTTCAAGATCAAATGGTAAGTGAAGGTCTGTTGGCCATCCCAGTTCAGCAAGAAGCCTCGATAGTCCTTGTGAATTGGAAAGTAGATATTGGCGTTGCCAAATTTGTTGTGTTCGATCAGGTCGGGTGCGCGGAAATAGATCGAGATGAAGCTGGCCAAGGCGGCTCGGCCGACAAGCGGCACTTGGAAATGCTCGCGGATTGGCGAGCGACCGCCATCACACCCCGCCAAATAGCGACAGGTGATTTGCCGATCCTCACCTGTTGTCAGATCGCGCAGCGTGCAAGCCACATGATCGCCCTTGTCCTCGAATGCGATCAACTCGGTCTGCATTTGCACCGTGATGCTGTCGCGCGACTGGACGTAGTCCAGCAGGATCGCTTCGACATTGTTCTGGCCAGTGGTGGTTTTCAGGAAAGGGGACCAGTTCTGTTCGCCCGAAGCATACCCGCCACGCGCCGAAGCGCGGATTTTGGTCAGCGAGGGCAGGTCGATTTGGTGAATCTTATGGCCAAACAATGATGAGACCCAGAAATAGCGCGAGGGCATATCTGGTGGCAGCCCAGACGAGGCGATTGCCTCATCAACGCCCCAGCGGCGGAAATATTCCATCGTCCGGTTGGCCACCGCATTGGCACGTGGATGCTGATTCAACTCTTTGGCTTGTTCAATCACCATAGCCTCGACGCCGCGATAGCCAAGTTCGGCGGCAAGCGACAGCCCGACCGAGCCTGCTCCCACGACCAACACAGGGACGTTCATTTTTGGCTTGCTCATGATGTGGTTCCTTCGAACAATTCGGGGTTGGCAATCACGGGCGCAAAACGGCGTGTCAGGACCTGTTCGAACAGGCCGGCGCGATTGTAGGGTTCGTTGTCAATGAATGCGCGCAGGGCCGACGGGTCGGCCAGTTCAATGACGATCTGACTGCCGATCATCGTGGTTCCGTCGGCCGCCATAAGTGGCCCGCCCAGCAGGATGGACGCAAAGAATTCAGTCACATAGGCGCGGTGCGCGGCGGCATTTGCGGCGCGCAGTTTGGCGCTGTCGGGGCGGTCGATCAGGGTGATGGAAAACAACATGGTTCAATCTCTCCAATCGGCGGCGGTTTTGTGGTCGGACAGAAACGCCGCAAGAATTTTGGTGAATGCCTCAGGCGCCTCGATGTTTGACAGATGACCGGCACCGGGGATCACATCGAGCCGGGCGTCGGGCAGTTTGGTCAGAGCATCAGCCCCAATCGAGGGCGGTGTCAGCCGGTCTGCCTCGCCATAGATCATCTGCACGGGCACTGTCAGGCCCTCCAGATTGGCCCCGCGGTTATAGCCAACAGTGGCTGCCAGCGTCTTGAGATAGCTTTCGACATGCAGGGCCTGAATGCTGGTGATCATGCGCTGGCGGATGGCTTCGGATGGGTTTGGCGCGAGCAAGGATTCCAGCAGCGCTGGCGCAAGATCGGACAGTGATTTGCCCTCAAGCAGCGGTTTTTGACGCAGGGCAATGAATTCGGCGCGTTTTTCATCAGTGAGGGATTCATCAAAGCCATAGAAGAAATCGCACAGCGTTAACGTGGCGATGCGCGACAGGTTTTGCGGTGCAAAATCCAGCAAAATCCGCGCGCCCATCGACAGGCCCACCAGATGGGCCTTGTCGATGTTCAGATGGTCCAGCAGGCGCAGCAGGTCCGCGGAAAAATCACCAAACGACAAATCACCTTCATAGTCTTCCGAGGCGCCATATCCGCGCGCATCCCAAGAAATGGCGGTATAGTGATCACCCAAATCCAGCAGTTGATCGCGCCACTGGAACCGGTTGCCTCCGATCCCATGCAGGAACACCAGTGGCGGGCCGTCGCCCAACCGATCATAGGCCAGCTTTGGAACGCCGGGCAGAAAGGAAGGTTGCAGATCGTGCATCATTTAAACTCAGGCAGAAGGCGGCCGGCCCCAACCACCTGCGCATCATCGATCCAGACAGAGCAATCGCGCATCGGAAAATCAAAGTGACAGGGGGTATAGCGGCCGGCAAATTCATTTGCGCCCGTCGAAATCAGGAAATTGCCTTCGACGGCGCGCAGTTCTGTGGCGTTGATTTCGTTCTTGTCATAAAGGTGCAGGCTGTCCCAGCGCGCGCCGGGATTCAGGCCCCATCCGACATGCGAAATGGTATAGGCCTCAGGGTCGTCCCAAGCCGCAAAGTAAGACCGCAGTGAAACCGCATCGAGCCCATCGCCAGCGATCTCGGTCACGCGGTCGTTTTCAATGGTCAGACAAACGGGGCTTTCAAAGTAGCGCTTGAAGGTCAGGTTCACGTCGCCGGTGTTCAAAACCACAGTGCCGTTGACCGTGTTTTTCAGAGGGAAACACAGCGCCAGACCCGCAGGCCAATAGGCGATCGGCTGGCCCTCGGTCAGAAATCCGGCACCACCGCGCACGGGCGCTCCGCTGACATCGACGGTCAGATCAGTCCCAGCGGCAGAGGTGACGCGCATGGTTTGGGCTGCACCCAAACGAGCAAGCGAATGATCGACCCGATCAATCAATGCCGGATTGGGCATGCAGCGTTCGAGCACCTCTGGGTGTTCGTGCGAAATCATGTAAACACGCCCGCCGGTCGACAAAAGTTCCTGCCGGGCTGGGCTGTGCAGGATGCCCTCGACGGTCACATCCACGACCAATCCGGTTGGCCCGATGGCACGCATCAGGTCTCCATATGCGTCTGCCGCATCCGAAGCCCCGGTCGAGCGGATCGGCTGGGCGGCGGTATGTTTGGCCGAGGGGAGTTTCAAGCTGGCCACACGCGCCCCGATCCGACCCAAGCCAAGTTCGGCCAGCTGGACCAGTGCCGGGCTGGATCGGGTTTCCGACAACACATAAACCAGATCGCCCTGCTTGATGCCGGACATCCGGAAGCTTTCGGAAAAGCAAGCAATCCACTTGTCGTCAATAGGACTATGAAGGGGCATGATGGCTCTCCGGTTTAGATCGGCATAAATATAGTTTGCTATCTTTATGCACATGGATCACCAAATCAAGTCTGTTGTGACTGTCAGGGGGAGTTTTGTTAAGATTTCGGGCTGAACAGGCCCTGATATTGATCGCGCAGCATGTTTTTCTGCACTTTTCCCATGGTGTGTCCGTCGTCATATAAAATGGGACATCAGAGGGGCTTGAGCATTGGAGGCTCTGGCTTGTTTGTGTGATTGATTATGCGGCTTGTTTTTGATGTTGCAAGCGGCGTTGTTGGATTGTCCGTTTCTTGATCCTTTCCCTTTCTCTAAGAATGGCTTTGTCGCGTCCGAAGTAGACGTCTGCGGGTG
>JBASXE010000164.1:0-4025 GCA_049276875.1 Roseovarius sp.
GTGTTGCCTGGAACGATGTCGTCGCACATTGCCGCACTTTGTGAAGCGACCAACTCCGCAAGCGCAGTCGGAGCATTGCGGAACTGTGCGATATCAAAACTGGCGGCAATCTTCACCGGCTCTGCCATGCGGGTGGCCAGCCCTGCCTCCAATGCATCTTTTGCGTCAAACCATGTCTCTGCCGTCAGCAGTGCTGAGATTTCATCTTCGGGTTTGCCCGATTTAGCGGCATAGCCCCGCGTCATGCTGGCGGCGATCTTGTCCAGCGTACCGGCCATGTCGCGCATATCAGCAGCCGTGCCCATGACAATTCCAGACGGGTCATGGATCATCAGAAAAGCATTTTCTGGCATGACGATCTCGTCGCCCGCCATGGCGATGTAACTTGCGGCCGAGGCAGCAATGCCGTCGATCCAGACAGTGATCGTGCCTGCGTGCCGCGTCAGGGCGTTATAGATTGCCACTGCATCAAAGACTGAGCCGCCAGGGCTATTAAGGCGCAAATCAATTGGCGCATCATCAGGCAGCGCACCAAGCTCAGCCAGAAAGCCTTTTGCGCTGACGCCGTAAGCGCCGATTTCATCATAAATCAGCACTTCCGCGCCCAAAGCTCGGGCGCGGATCGTATACCACGTGTTCATCATTTTACTCCTGATTGGTAACGGGATCGATTGCAGTCGCGTCGTCACCTTTTTCGCTGTCAGACCCGTCATCCGGATAGGGACGCCGCGCCGGTGTGGCCCGCGCACCTTGCGTCTCGCCGGGGCTCGTGCGGTAACTTAGCCCCAATTGCTTGGTGCGCGCGGCATCGGCTGCGTTTTCGCGGTCGACTTCTTCGACATCATAGCCAGTGGCCTCGACCACCTTGCGTCTTGAGGTAATGCCGGCCTCCATCGCCAACACCTGCGCCTGAATATCTTTGAGCGGATCAACCCAATCCCAACGGGGCGGGATCCACTGCACCATACGCGCAGCCGCCAAGTCAGGCAGGTCCAATCGACCCGCCAGCTGCGCAGTTTCTAGCCAACGACGCCAAATCGGTCGACAGAGCTGATGCGCAATCACCCCGTGCTGCAACTGTTGCACGCGGCGGCGGAACTCGACCAGTTCTGCCCTCAGGCTCGAATAGTTCGCCTGCCGCACATCGCCGGTAACCAGATGGTAAGGAAGCCCCAGCGAGGCAGAGACCGCCAGCAACGTGCGATACTGAAACGCCTCATAGCCGCCGCCGACATCAGCCGGACTTGAGAACTTCACATCCTCGCCCGGCAACAGAACCTGCATGGTGCCGGGCTCAAGGCTCGCCATGGCTGCGCCATCAAGATCCGCCTCGCCCTCGCCCATCATTGGATCTTCCGGCGCTGTCTTGGTGATAAAGCCAGCAAACATTGCCGCTGTCTTTTTGCGATCAAGCTCGGCGTCATCATACTGATCAAGCAGAAATAGCCGCACCATCGCTGGCGCCACATGCGGCAAGCCTCGGATCTGACCCGCATCAATCGGGCGGTAGATGTGTAGCACATCTTCGGCTGGCACGCGCACGGTTTCTGGTATCGCAATGCGTTGATCCGTGCTGTCACCAGGATGACGGCGGCGGAAGTGATAGGCCACTCGCCGCCCGATCAGGTCAAACTCGATCCCACAGCGGATGCGGTTCCCGTTTGGAGCCGTCTCGGTCTTCTCAAACGGCAGCATTTCCGATTGTAAGAGCTGCATCTGCAGCGGCACGAGCAAGCCATCTTCAGCCCGTCGAGGCCGCATCCGAACAAAACACTCACCCGCCACAAACATCTCGCGGGCAACCATGGCCTGCAGACCATAAAAATCTGTCAGCCCGTCAGCATCCGCCTCATCAGTCCAAGCCAGCCAAAGCCGTTGAACGCGGTCCCGCAGGCCCGCATCCTCAATCAACGATGAAGGCTTAATTCCATCTCCCACCATGTTAGACGCAAAGGCCTCGCAGGCGTTCGCCGCATAGCCGTTGGTGACCACAAGCTCACGCGCACGCGCCAGCAACTTTGGCCCACCCGATGCCACCAACGCATTGATGTTTTCTAGCGGAGGGTTCCAACCGCGAAGTCGCCGCTTTGCCATCGCCCCTTCAAGCCGCGCGCGCATTTCTGTGGGGCCGCCCAGCTTGGGGCGACGAAACATGCCAAATACCCCCATGGTTTACAGACCTTTAGATGTGAGAATGCGTACCTGCCGTACGACACGTCGTCCTTCTAGTGTGGCGATTTCGCGATCCAGCGCGTCAATGGCGCGGTCGATTTCAGCCACAGAGCGGTAGTCGACCGTTTTGCCGTCATAGCTTACGCGCGCCACGCCGGAGGCGCGTTGTGCTGTCAAAGCGTTGCGGCGATCGTGCAAGGTCGCGAGATCAGACATCAGACACCCCCTGTGCGCCATTGACACATACGCCAATGGCGCATACTTAACCCTATGAGCATCGTAACTGTCGCCGAAACGCCCGAATTCCAGCGCCGCGCCCGCGCCATCATGAGCGATCAGGACCGCATGGCTCGGATTGATTTCATCGCCCGCAACCCCACTGCTGGGGTCGCGATCGGTAGCGGGGTGCGTAAAGTTCGCTATGCACGCGATGGCAGCGGCAAGAGCGGTGGTTATCGGATCATTCACTTTTACAGCGGCGATGATGACATGCCGATCTTTCTGATCACCGTCTTCGCCAAGAACGAAAAAGCCAATTTGAGCAAGGCAGAAACGGAAACAGTCAAATCCCTCGGCAAACTGCTAGCCGACAGCTACAGGAGCGCAAGATGAGCGACGCATTCAAGAGTATCGAACAAGGCCTCAAAGAAGCCATCGCACACGCCCGCGGCGAGAACTTGGGCAAGATCCACGAGATCGAAATCCCAGAAGCAGACGTTCAGGCCATTCGCGCCCGCACAGGCCTGTCGCAAGTCGAGTTTGCCAAAAGTATCGGCGTAAAGAAGTCTACCCTGCTGAACTGGGAGCAACACCGTCGTACCCCTGAAGGCCCGGCGCGCGTTTTGCTGGCTTTGATCGATAAGGATCCGAGTATTGTCCAGCGCACATTGGCATCCTGATCACCCCATATAATTTGACCGCATCGTCCGCCTTCGTGCAGATGGCCGCAGCGTTGGTTTTGCGACCGCATCACCCGCGGTTCCGCCAGCCTCCCCTGCAAGCTGTCGCTCCAACTCCTGCCACCGCGCATCAGACCAGCGGTCCGCACCAGCGATCCAAGCAGCTGCGCGCGCATAGACACGGCAATCTAGTGCCTCATTGCGCTCGCGCAGCTTTTGCCATTCGAGCTTTGCAAATCCGCGCTTGTTCTTGACGGTGACCAGCTGCTCGGCCGTCAGCTGCTTGAGCCATTCACTGTCGGCCCAATTTGGCAGATGCACTGTTCCCGCTGGAAACGAAGCTCCCGCGGTGATTTCCTCTGGCGTCGGCCGATCCTGGCGCAGGAAGCGATAGGTTTCCGCTTTGAATGTAGATGTCGCCACTGACCATAGCCGAGCCCCGCGCCTTAGACGCTTGCCGCCAATCGATGCATCCACAAAGGTTGGTCCCGTTACCGGGCTTGCACGCTTGAACCCCTCAAGTCCCTTGACCGGCGCCACCTGAGCAAAGCCGACCTGACGCGCCCAGCCGTAAACGGCACTGGTCTCATAACCCGTATCGATCGCCAGTTTTGCAATTGTCAGCTGCTGGCCGCTGGCGTGCTGCCAAGTCTGCCCCAAAAACTCAGAAAGTTTCTGCCAGCATGCCGGAGCACCAGGACCACCCTCGATCACCACATGATCGATGAGCCAACTTTGCAGCCCCCTGCCCCAAGCCCAGACATCAACCTCGATACGGTCCTTCTGAACATCGGCACCTGCGGTCAGGAACAACCCACTCTCTGGCACAGTGCCGGGTGTCCACTCTTCCTTCTGTCCCTGCAGGCGTTGCCAGTCGGGCGCCTCGCCGCTTTCCATCCATGTCTCGCCCAGCGAGGTGTTGACGAATGTCTTCATCATATCGTCTCCGCCGGC
>JBASXE010000165.1:0-2449 GCA_049276875.1 Roseovarius sp.
ATCTATTCGGCGGGCTTGGGCAAACGCGAGGCACGGGCGCGGATCCTCTTCGCCGGGATCCAGTCGATCCACCGGCGCGCTGCCGAGATCGGCCACACCGATCTGGTGCTGATTGATGAGGCCCATCTGATCCCGGGCAACTCTAGCACCATGTACCGGCGTTTCCTTGATGCACTCAGCGCGATCAACCCCGCGCTGAAGGTGATCGGTCTCACAGCCACACCGTTCCGCACAGGCAGCGGCATGCTGCATGAGGGGAAGGAGGCACTCTTCACCGACGTTGCCTATGAGGCGCCGGTGCGCGAGCTGATCAATCAAGGCTATCTCAGCCCGTTGATTTCCAAGCAGCCCGCCACCCGGCTGGATGTCTCAAAGGTCGGCACCCGTGCGGGGGACTTCATTGCCCGCGATCTGGCAGCTGCGGTCGACCATGAGGCCACAACTCGGGCCGCTGTCAACGAGATCATCGACTACGGTAAAGATCGCAAGTCATGGCTGGCTTTCTGTTCGGGCGTCGAACACTCCCACCACGTTGCGCAGGAGTTCGATCGTCAGGGGATCACCTGCCGCACCATCTTCGGCGATACGCCAAAGGACGAGCGCGATGCTATTATCGCGGCCTTCAAGCGTGGCGAGATACGGGCGTTGGCATCGATGGGCGTGCTGACAACCGGCTTCAACGCGCCAGCCGTGGACCTGATCGCATTGTTACGCCCCACCAAATCTGCAGGGCTATACGTCCAGATGGTTGGTCGCGGTACGCGCCTGGCACCGGGCAAGGAGAACTGCCTCGTTCTGGACTTTGCTGGAAATGTGCGCCGCCATGGGCCGATTGATCTGGTGCGCCCCAAACGCCCTGGTGAAGGTGGCGGGGGTGGGGAGGCACCAACCAAGGTCTGCCTGGAATGCGAGAGCATCATCGCGCTTTCGGCCACTGAATGCCCGGATTGCGGATACGAGTTTCCCGCCCGTGAAGTGAAAATCGCCCCCACCGCTGCTGCATTGCCAATTCTGTCGCCAAAAACACCGCAATGGCTGCCGGTGCATGGCATCTCCTACAGCCGCCACGACAAGCTGGGCGGGCTACCTTCGCTCAAGGTCACCTATAGCTGCGGACTCACGTCTTACAGTGAATGGGTCTGCATCGAGCATCAAGGCTATGCGCGCCAGAAGGCGCTCGAGTGGTGGCGCAAGCGCGCGCCGGGCTTCCCGATGCCGCGCACTGTCGACGATGCCATTGCGCAAGCGGGGCAACTGGCCCGGCCAACCGCAATCTCGGTGCGCCCGTCTGGCCGCTATTTTGAAATCTCCGGCTACAGGTTTGATTCATGCGCCACATCCACTCCAGCCTCTGCGCCGTCTGCCACCGGGAACCTCGCGGGTTTGGTTGGTTCAACCCCGCATTCATTGTCTCAGACCCGCGGCGGGACCAAAGCCGCAAACACCTCTGTTCTCGCATCTGCCAGAACATCTGTCACAGGAGGTCAGGCATGATCGATCCCACCCCGAATGAAATGCAGGCCATGAGCGTTGGCGGCCAATATGGTGGCGAGTTCCTCGAGAGCATCGGCAAATCCGATCTCGCCACGCTGACTGAGACCGAGTGGGATCGCTTCCTCGATGCGGTCATCACCGGATATTGCGACCAACTGCGCGTGCTGGCGGGACAAGACCGCACCCGGCTCGACGCCATGACTCCGGAGGTGCCGTTCTGATGGCTAATACATCGTATATGGCGCGCTTCGGCGCACGGCTGGCCACCAATGGCTATGGCATCCTGCCGATCGGTCCGGGCACAAAAAAGCCCGGCCAGTTCAAGCGTGGGGCATGGGCGGACTATCCAGAGTGGAACCGGCACACCGAGCGCCCAACCACGGAGATGGAGGTGACGACATGGTCGTCATGGCCCGATTGCGGCGTTGGGATTGTTGGCGGTGCGGTTGCGGCTGTCGATATTGACGTCGTTGAGGATGCGGAACTGGCGCTCCAGATCGAGCAACTGGCCCGCGCGAGGCTGGGGGATACGCCGGCGCTGCGCATTGGCAAGGCGCCAAAACGGATGCTGATCTATCGCACAGCAACCCCTTTCCGGGGCATCAAACGTCATCCGCTGGAGGTGCTTTGCCTCGGCCAGCAGTTCCTGGCCTATGCAACCCATCCTGACACCGGCGCACCCTATGTCTGGCCTGAGGAGGGGCTGGCAGATCTCGATATCACAGAGCTGCCTGAAATCACCGCAGAGAAGGCGCGCGCCTTTCTTGATGAGGCCTACGCATTGTTGCCGGAGGGCCTGCGCCAACGTGGCCTGACGACTGCGTCCTCAACAGCCGAGCATTTGCGCAGCCACAGTCAGATTGGAACTTTGCCCGCCATTGAGGCAGCGCTCGTATGGCTGCCCAATGCCGAGCTGGATTATGACAGCTGGATGCGCGTCGGTATGGCGCTGAAA
>JBASXE010000166.1:0-1984 GCA_049276875.1 Roseovarius sp.
GCCTTCGGGATCACGCCCTCGCGGCTCAGCTGCTGGACGCGCCGTTCCGAGAGGTCGAGCAGCCGCGAGATCACGCCGATAGGCTGGGTGGCGGATGACATTCGCAGACCTCGAGATTTCGATTAACCATATGGAATTACGTCGAATTAACTGGATAAGCCTGGCCACTAGAGCGAAGCTCAAGACAGCAGAAATCGCAATTCAGGACGCATCGAGATGAGCCACCACCCCACAGCCAAAGACGCGTTTATCGCAAAGAAGGCCGCGATCGACGCGATGCTCGCGCGGCTACAGGCGCTGAGCGACGCGAACTTCGGCTCCGACCCTGACGCCCTGCATTGGGGCCATGTCGGCAACCTCGACCATTACGCCGAGCTCCTGAAGCGCATCACAGACAGCGCATTCAAGGAAGGCGAGCACGCGGAGTGAACCCTTTGGAAACCACAAGCATTCGCCTCCCCATCCGGAACCTGCCCGAGCATTTTGACCGCAGCCGCATCACCGTCGTGCTCGACGAAATCGAGATGGCCTTGATGGACGATGGCGGCGTTTACGCTCAGACCTTTGCCGACAGCTTCACCATCAAGATCGAAGTGCCGACGCATCAGCTAATGGACACCGCCAGCTGCCTGAAAGGCCTCGGCCTCATCTAGCTGTGCTTTCCCGTAACCGGGATATACGCTCGTTGCTGAGCGCGTCACCTCTCGACGCGCATCGAAATTCGCACTATATTCGCATTGAATTCGATGCGCGTCGGGAGCCCACCATGAACATCACCAAGGACATCAGCCCCCTCACAGAGTTCAAACGGGACTCTGCTCGTCTTATCGCGCACATCAAGGAAACCGGGCGGCCGCAGATTCTGACCGTGAATGGCAAGCCCTCCGTCGTCGTGATGGATGCCGCCGCATGGCAGGACATGCAGGATCAACTCGACCATGCCGAAACCGTCGCGGGCATCCGTAAGGGTCTGACGCAGGCTCGTGCTGGTGAGGGCACCGATGCGAACACGTTCTTCGACGGCCTCGCGCGGACCAAATGACTTCCTCGCTGCCCGTGATCATTACGCCAAATGCGGCAGATGATCTAAAAGCTTCATGGAACTACCTGCGTGATCGCAACCCAAGGGCGGCGGATGAATGGTTGGCGGGCATGCGCGAGACGATCCTCGCCCTCGGCATGATACCAGAAGCCCACGCTATCGCGCCCGAGGCGCGGGAGTTCGATCAGCCGATCCGACGGGCGCTTTACGGCAAGGCAACGCGCTGGCGCATCTACTTTGCTGTCATCGACGGTGCGGTACAGGTTCTGCATGTTCGCCATGGCCGCCGGAGCGACTGGAAGCCCTGATCCGCTCGAACAAGCGCCGCAGAAGATAGGACCGGACCAGGCTGACACCAGTGAATATCCCGCCCATCGCAAGATTTTGCCCGAGCGTAGTGTGCAGGCCGAAGATCGGGAAGATCAGGATCTGCGTGAAGACCGCAACGCCGTAGCCGACGATCACATTGGCGACGGACTCGACCAGCGACATGAGGCGGGATTGTTTCATTTGGCCTCACGTTCAGCCTTCGGCGCTTCGAAGGTGGTGTCGTTACCCTCAAGCAACGCTTGCTTGCCAGTGAACTTCTGCCAACGCGCAACCGCCACATCGACATAGGCCGGGTTCAGCTCGATGCCGTAACAGACCCGTCCAGTTGTCTCGGCGGCGATCAGCGTGGTGCCCGATCCCATGAACGGCTCATAGACTGCTTGGCCGGGGCTGGAGTTGTTTAGGATCGGGCGGCGCATGCATTCGACCGGTTTTTGCGTGCCGTGTACGGTCTCAGTATCTTGGTCCTTATTCGCGATTTGCCACAGCGTGGTCTGTTTGCGATCACCGGCCCAGTGGCCCTTGCCTTTAGCGCGCACGGCATACCAGCAGGGCTCATGCTGCCAGTGGTAATCGCCGCGGCTGAGCACCAGCCTGTCCTTTGCCCAGATG
>JBASXE010000167.1:0-33594 GCA_049276875.1 Roseovarius sp.
TTCGCAAAGATTAAAGAGTTCAGAGGGATAGCCACAAGATACGACAAAACCGATTGCAGTTATGCAGCGTGTTGGAACCTCGTAGCAGCACTCATAGCCTCAAGATGATTGTCCACAGGCCCTAATAAAAAGACGAAAAGTCTTAAAATTGAGGAAGGAAATACAGGCATGAAAACGGGCTTTCGAGGCACGTTCGTCATCTCCTGGTCGCAGACGCAAGTGGACGGTTTCGTGCCGGATGCGGTAGCGTCGATAAATGTTGGGGCCACTTGGTGCTGGAACGGAGAAACCGTGCGGGTCGATGGCCCGGCGGAGCTTTTGCGACTTGAGAATGCGGACGGAAATGGGGTGAGCCGCAAGCGGGCCGCAAAGATGGTGCGCAGGCTCGTGGGGGCCGCAATCAGCGGAAAACGTGATCTGAGCGAGGTCGAGGTGGATGACCGCCTCCCAGACTGCAGCTTTGTGGTCACCAACGGCGCCCAAACCTATACGGTGACGGTGATCGAGGTCGGAAATGGCGCGCCGCCGCTTTTGATGTTCCTCGACGAAATCCCCCCGCGCGATACGGAAATGTGGGTGGTGCATCATACGCTGGAAGGTCCTGAAATGGCCTCCACAGCCCCTGCGGCGGGTGGCGTGATTTGCTTCACCCCCGGAACACGTATCGAAACACCCGATGGCCCGCGCCTTGTGGAAGAGTTGCGCGAAGGTGACCGGGTCCAGACCAAAGATAACGGCGCGGAAGAAATCCAATGGATCGGCAGCCGTCGTATGACGGGCGCACGCCTTTTCGCGATGCCCAAACTCAGACCGATCCGCATCCGTGCAGGCGCGCTGGGCGTAGAGCGCCCCGACGAAGAGTTACTCGTGTCACCTGAGCACCCCATGCTGATTCAAGGTGACGTGGCGCGCGCACTCTTCAATACCCCCGAGGTGTTGGTTTCAGCCAAGGATTTGGTCAACTCAGGCACGATCCGAGTCGATCTGGCACTGAGAGAGGTAACATACAGACACCTGCTACTGCCTAAGCATCATATCCTCTGGGCCAATGGCGTGGAGACCGAGAGCTTCCATCCGGCAAGTGCTGCGCTATCAACGCTGGACGACACAGATCGAAAGCGCCTTATGGCCCGCTTTCCTGCGCTGGAGTTTGAGCCACATACCTATGGCGGCTTTGCCCGTCGCTGCCTGAGCCCACCAGAAGCCGCTATCCTCGCACACGAGGCGGCCTGATCCAGCAGAGCACCTTGCGGTGCGCCCGTCCTGTTTGCGTTCACGCCACGCAGGCGCTGGGGATTTCACCCCCAGACCCCCGAGGATATTTAGGGCAAGAAGATGAGCTTGGCCGTTTAGGGCTTCTTCTTGCTGAAAATATCCTCGCCGAAGGCATTAAAACTCTTCTTGCAGGTCGTTGACTCGGGCGCGGGGGCGCGTATAAGCGCGGTTTCATTGGTGTTGGTGGCCCTCGCAAGGGGATGCCTGTCGGGAGCAATCCAAAGGACAACGCCCTTCCCGCCGCGAGGCCGCCCGAGAGAGCGGAGAAGCGGCCCTAAAGAAGGAGATCAGCCGTGACCAAACGCACGTCTGCCAAGTACAAAATTGACCGCCGTATGGGCGAAAACATTTGGGGCCGTCCAAAGTCTCCAGTCAATCGTCGTGAGTATGGCCCTGGCCAGCACGGCCAGCGTCGCAAGGCGAAAATCTCTGATTTCGGTATTCAGCTGCGCGCCAAGCAGAAGCTCAAGGGCTATTACGGCGACCTGACCGAGAAGCAGTTCAAGCGCGTCTACACTGAGGCCGCACGGGTCAAGGGTGACACCGGCGAGAATCTGATTGGCCTGCTGGAGCGTCGCTTGGACGCCGTTGTTTACCGCGCCAAATTTGTCGTCACTATGTTTGCCGCCCGGCAGTTCGTGAACCACGGCCATGTCAAAGTGAACGGCAAGCGCGTCAACATCCCCTCCTACCGTGTGAAAGAGGGCGACGTGATCGAAGTACGTGACCGTTCCAAGCAATTGGCCGTTCTTCTTGAAGCTGTTCAGTTGGCGGAGCGCGATGTGCCTGATTACATCGATGCTGATCACTCCAAGATGGTCGCCACATTTGTGCGCACGCCTGGCCTCAGCGATGTGCCTTATCCGGTGATGATGGAGCCCAACCTCGTTATCGAATTTTACGCGCAGAACTAAGCGTCGGCTCTTTTGCGGTATCGTGATGAGGGTCGCGGCGGGCAACTGCTGCGGCCCTTTTTCAATGGTGCTGGCCAAGGGCACGACCCAAAGCTAGAACCAAGAGTGTGAGGGAGAGGGATCATGTCGAAAATCACGCCTCAGCCGGGCATCATGGATATCGCGCTCTATCAGGGTGGGGCCTCGCATATTGCTGGCGTATCCAATGCGGTGAAGCTCAGCTCGAATGAGAACCCGTTTGGCCCCAGCGAAGTGGCCCGGGAGGCTTACCGCAAGGCCGGGTTCGATCTGCACCGGTACCCTTCGACTGATCATGCAGCGCTGCGCGCGGCCATTGCTGAAGTGCACAAACTTGACGCTGACCGCATCATTTGTGGGGCGGGCAGTGACGAGATTATCACCTTCCTTTGTCAGGCTTATGCCGGGCCGGGGGATGAGGTGATCCATACGGAGCATGGTTTTGCGATGTACCGGATCTGCACGCTTGCCGCCGGGGCCACCCCGGTGGAAGTGCCTGAGCGCGAGCGCATCACGGATGTCGATGCCATTCTTGCCGCCTGCACCGCGCGCACACGCCTTGTCTTCATCGCCAACCCCAACAACCCCACCGGCACAATGGTTGGCGGGGCAGAGCTTGAGCGTTTGGCGGCAGGTTTGCCCGAGCATGTTCTGTTGGTGCTCGACGGGGCCTATGCGGAATATGTCGAGGGCTATGACGGGGGCGCGCGGCTTGTCGATGCGCGCGAGAACGTGGTCATGACGCGGACCTTTTCCAAGCTTTACGGCTTGGGCGGTTTGCGCATCGGCTGGGGCTATGGTCCGGCGCATGTGATGGATGTGTTGGCGCGGGTCCGCGGGCCGTTCAACCTCAGCCAGTCGGCGCTGGTGACTGCAGAGGCTGCGGTTCGCGACCGTGCTTGGGCTGACAAATGCCGCGAGGATAATACCCGGATGCGCGCGTGGCTGGCAGAGGCATTGGCCGAGCACGGCGTGCCCTCAGACACGTCCTGCGCCAATTTTATCCTCGCCCGCTTCGCCAACCAGGCCGAGGCGGAGGCCTGTGATGATTTTCTCAAGGCCGAAGGTCTGATCGTGCGGCGCGTGGGCGGATACAACTTACCCAATTGTTTGCGCATCACGGTGGGTGATGAGCCGAGCTGTCGCCGAGTGGCCCATGCCGTGGGGCAATTCATGAAGGTTGCGAGGTGAGTGTGCTTTACGGGCGTGTGGCGCTGATTGGGCTGGGGTTGATAGCGGGCTCCATGGCGCTTGCGATGCGGCGTGCGGGGCTGGCGGGTGAGATCACGGGCTATGCCCGCTCGCCCGAGACGCGGGCCGTCGCGCGCGAGATTGGCCTTGTGGACCATGTCTATGATAGTGCGGCGGAGGCGGCCATGGGCGCCGATCTCGTTGTTCTCTGCGTGCCCATCGGCGTTATGGGAGATGTGGCCGCTGAAATCGCGCCCGCGCTCAAGCCGGGTGCGACGGTGAGCGATGTCGGCTCGGTCAAACGCGCAGTTATTGAGGCTGTGGCCCCGCATATCCCCGATGGGGTCCACTTCGTGCCCGCACACCCGATGGCGGGGACCGAACATTCGGGCCCGCGCTCGGGCTTTGCCGAACTGTTCGACAATCGTTGGTGCCTTATCGTGCCCGTGGAGGGCAGCGACCGGGCGGCCGTGGAGCGGCTTGAGGCGCTTTGGCGGGGACTGGGCTCCAACACTGAGGAGATGGACGCGGATCACCATGATCTGGTCTGCGCCGTGACCAGCCACGCGCCGCATCTGATTGCGTATACAATGGTGGGTGTAGCCGACGATATGCGCCGTGTGACTGATACCGAGGTCATCAAGTTCTCCGCCGCGGGCTTTCGCGATTTCACCCGGATCGCAGCCAGTGATCCGACCATGTGGCGCGATGTATTTTTGTCGAACAAGGACGCCACGCTGGAAGTTCTGGGCCGTTTCACCGAAGAGCTTTTCGCCCTCCAACGCGCCATTCGCACCGGGGATGGCGCGCATCTGCACGACTACTTCACCCGCACGCGGGCAATCCGCCGCGAGATTGTCGAGGCGGGCCAGGATACGGACGCGCCGGACTTTGGCCGGGGCGCGCGCAAATGAAGCGGCTCTTGGCTCTCGTGCTTTGCCTTTCGGGTGGATGGGCGGCGGCGCAGGCGCCTGATACGTCCCTGCGCCCTGTGGCACGGCCGGGCTCGGTCCAAGCCGTAGCAGCAGCACCCGTTCAGCAGCAGGCCGGCCTGGAGGGCACACAGACGCGCCAAAGCTCATCGCGTGTGGGCGAGCGGCCCGTGGCATCGGCGCCTGCACGCGAGGATGGTGCCGAGCGGCGTGGGCTTTTTTCGTCGCTCCGCCCGCTTTTGCGCCCCCGCGCGGTGGGTGAAAAGGGCATTGCGGCGCAAAACCTCAAGGCACAGGGCGCGGTTTGTGGTGATCCAGCCATTCAGGGCGAAGTGGTCGGCGCCGTGCCGGGAAAGATTAAGGGCTGTGGTGTGATCAAGGCCGTGAAGGTGCGGGAGGTCAGCGGGATTTCCCTGAGCCAACATGCCGTCATGGATTGCGTGACCGCGAAGGCGCTGAAGACCTGGATCAATACGGGCGTGAAGCCGGCAGTGGGCAATTCGGGCGGCGGCGTGAAGGGGCTGCGGGTCGCGGCGCATTACGTATGCCGCACGCGCAACCACAAACCCGGCGCGAAAATCTCCGAGCATGGCAAGGGCCGCGCGATAGACATTTCGGCCATTCAGCTCCGAGACGGATCGGAGCTATCGGTCGCACGTCACTGGCGCACGGCGCAGCGTGGCCGGATGCTCAAGCAGATGCACAAGGCTGCCTGTGGGCCGTTTGGCACCGTGCTTGGCCCCGACGGGGACCGCTATCATCAGGATCACTTCCATTTTGATACCGCCCGCCATCGCGGCGGGCCGTTCTGCCGCTAACGCAGACGCAGCACGGGCGCAGGCCCGATAGGCACCGGCCCGAGCCAGATGCGCCCGGAGCGAAAATCAAGTGGGATATCAAGGCTCGACGGATTGCCCGACAGCCCCGCCATCAGGCCCAGAGCGTTTTCCATAGGTCTGGCAAGATTTTCGGGGAGCGCGCCCGACGCCCGGCCCAACGCAAGCATTTCGCGCCAGTTCTCCGCCTTGATCGTCAGGCTTCCCTCGGGCATCCCGCGCGCGTCAATGATGACCGAGCCAGCCGCCTGAAGCGAGAGTTGCCCCCAGCGCGCTTGGGCCAGCTTCAGCGTGATCTCGCGTGGCTGGGGCCGGGCGACCTCGATCGCCTTGCGGTCCCATGGGCGGTCAAAAACAACCGTGAAATCGGCAGTGAGCGTCTCCAGAGTCTCCGGCAGGCTGCCGGTTTGATCAACACGCTCCAGCCAGCCTGCGGCTGGGGTAAGCCCGTCTGCGCGCAAGCCCATGTGGTAATGCGCGTCGGCATCCGCAGGGACACGCTCGGCGGCCAGCGTCACGGCGTTTGCGCCCAAGGGTGCGCCGCCCGCCACAGGCGCGACGCTGAGTCCGGACGCCGTCAGCGTCGCACGATCAAGCGTGAGCCCGGTATTGGCCTCCAGGACCATGGATGCGCGCATATCCTCCGAGCGGAGCGTAAATTTTTCTTCGGGCGTCGCCACTTGCTGCTCGACGGGCCAGACGGCGATCACATGATTGGGCTGATAGCTGAGTGCCAGGATCTTAAAGACAGGTGCCTCCCATGCGAGCCCTGTGCTCGGATCGGCCAGTGATATGTCGGTGAAATTGGCATCGAACCGGTTGGGAAAACCACCCACGGCAATCTCGCCATATTCCGCCTGCCACCCTTCGGCGCGGCGTTCCTCGAACCAACTTGCGAAGCCCGTTTCAGCGGCGCGCGCCCCGATAAACCAGTATCCGACCCACACCACCGCTGCCAAAAGCACGATTGCCAGTATTGCCCGCATGATCAGTCCTCTTTTCGTGCTCTTTGAGATAGTGTTTATAGGGCCAGATCGTGAGGGGAACAGAAAAATGACGATGTGGGTGTTTGGCTATGGATCGCTGGTATGGAACCCCGGTTTCGACGTGGCCGAGCAACAGATCGCCACGCTGGCGGGCTATGCGCGCAGCTTTTGCATGCGCTCGGTCCATCATCGGGGCACCCATGAGAATCCCGGGCTGGTCCTCGCGCTGGATGCAGCGGCGGAGGCATCTTGCCAGGGCGTCGCCATGGCGGTGCGGGGTGGGCAAGAAGCCGAGGTGCTGGAGTATCTGCGCGCGCGTGAGCTGATCTCCTCGGCCTATGTGGAGCGGGATCTGGAGGTGCATTTGGCTGATGGGCGGAGCGCGCAGGCCGTGACATACGTGATTGATGCAGCCCATGTGCAGTATTGCGGTGGCATGCCCCTTGAGACGCAGGCCGAGATTATCGCGGCGGCCCATGGCGGGCGCGGACCCAATACCGAATATCTCTACAACACTGCCGAACATCTGGCCGAGCTTGGCATAGCGGATGCCGATCTGGAATGGCTGACGCGACGTGTGCGGGAACTGGCTGCATAAACCCTTGGCGTGTTGGGGCCGGATGGCGTAGGCTATGGACAACAAAACAGTGTCGGGAGCGTCCGAATGGACCAGCCGGACCGCGAGGTCGAGCCGAATTTTTCGCATCCAGTGCGCCAGATCATATTGATGCTGGTGGTGCTTGGCCTGACAGGGGTTGGCGTCTTTCTGGCGCTGCCCCGGGTATTGCCGGTGTTTCAGGCGAACCCCTATCTCAACGGGTTCATCATTTTTGTCTTTGTCATCGGCGTGCTGGCCTGTTTTTGGCAGATGTTTCAGCTGATTGGCTCCGTCCGTTGGCTTGAGGGCTTTGCCGCCCAGAGGCCGGGCCATGAAATGACGAAAGCGCCCCAGCTTCTGGCGCCTCTGGCCACCCTTCTGAGGCAGCGGGCGAAACGGATGCAGATTGCGCAGACCTCTGCGCGCTCCATTCTGGATTCCGTGGCGCAGCGGATCGATGAGGCGCGCGAGATCACGCGCTACATCGTCAATATGCTGATTTTCCTCGGCCTTTTGGGCACGTTCTACGGACTCGCCACCACGGTGCCGGCGCTCGTTGATACGATCCGTGGCCTTGCGCCGCAGGAGGGCGAAGATGGTGTTGAGGTGTTCAGCCGTCTGATGACTGGGCTGGAGGGGCAGCTTGGCGGGATGGGCGTGGCCTTTGCCTCATCGCTACTGGGGCTTGCCGGGTCGCTGGTCGTCGGGCTGTTGGAACTTTTCGCGAGCCACGGCCAGAACCGCTTTTACCGCGAGTTGGAGGAGTGGATGTCCACGATCACCCGCGTTGGATATGCGGGCAGCGAGGGCGAAGGGGCTGGCGGGTCAGACGCCATGGATGGCGTGCTGGATCACATGAACGCCCAGATGGACGGGTTGCAATCGTTGATGGAGCGGTCCGAACAGGCGCGCATCGCGGCCGATACGCGCATGGCGCAATTGGCCACAGCGGTGGAGCATTTGGCCAGCCGGATGGGCACCACCAACAATGACATTCTCGCGCGGATCGCCGAAGGGCAGGAGCGTCTTGTGGAGGTGCTGGGCTCGCGGGCTGGCAACGACGGGCTTGATGCAGAAAGCCGGATGCGGCTGCGCTCGATCGACGTGCAGATGCTGCGCATTCTGGAGGAGATCAGCGCGGGCCGTCAGGAAAGCATGACCGAGCTGCGCACCGATCTGGCCAGCTTGACCCGCGCAATCGAGCGCGGGCGCGGCGGGCGCTAGGTCATGGCCCTCTCGCGGCGCACCGGACAACGGTTTCAGGCCTCGATCTGGCCGGGCTTCGTAGATGCAATGACCGGGCTTTTGCTGGTCCTGATGTTCGTGCTGACCATTTTCATGGTGGTGCAATATGCCCTGCGTGAGACAATCACCGGACAAGAAACCAAGCTTGATGCGCTCTCGTCCGAGGTCGCAGCCCTCGCCCGCGCGCTCGGGCTTGAACAGGACCGCGCGAGCACGCTGGAGGACCGCGTTGGCACGCTCACCGCTACATTGAGCGATGCACGCGACCGGCAGGCAGCGCAAGCGGCACAGATAGCGGCGCTGACCGCCGAGCGTGACACGCAGGACGCGGCCCTTGGGGCGGCAGCGGCGCGCATTGCCACGTTTGAGGAGCAGGTCGCGGGGCTATTGGCGCAACGCGACACGGCACTGGGGCAGGTGGCGGCGTTGGAGGACACGCAAGCCGAGCTTTTGTCCGAGCAGGAGGCCTTGCAATTGGCCCTTGCTGGCATGCGCGATGAGGTCGATGCGCAAGAAGAGGCCGCGCGTCTGGCCGCTGCACAACGCGAGGCGCTTGAGGCGCTGGTGGCAGACTTGCGCGGCGAGGCGGCGGAGGTGCAGGGCGCGCTCACAGCGCAAGTGACGGAGCTGCAAGACGCTCTGAGTGATGAGGAGGCCGCGCGACTTGCCGAAGCGGCAGCGGCAGAGGCTTTGCGCGCTCGGCTTGAAGGGGCGTCAGCCGAGCTTACTGCGATGACACTCGCTCTGGAAGAGCAGCGGCGGGAGGCCGAGGAGACATTGACGCTTCTGGCGGCGGCTGAAATCGCGCGCGCGGATCTTGAGGCGGAACTCTCCGCCACCCAACTCAGCGCCGGCGAGCAGCGTGCGGCCCTTCTGGCGCAGGCTCGTGCCACGCTCGCCGAACAGACAGAACAGACCGAGGCGGCCCTGCGCGAACAGGCCCTCTTGAACCAACAGGTCGCGGCGCTCCACACGCAATTGGGCGAGCTTCAGGCGCTGCTTGATGATGCCTCCATCCGTGAGGCGACGAACGATGTGCAGCTTCAATCGCTGGGCAATGAGCTGAACGCGGCCCTCGCGCGTGTGGCTGCCGAGGAGCGTCGCCGCCGCGAGCTTGAGCAAGAAAAGGCCGCGCGGCTGGAGGCGGAAAATCAGGATTTGGCGCGCTATCGCTCTGAGTTTTTCGCGGCCCTACGCGAGGTTTTGGGCACGCAGGAGGGTGTCCGGATTGAAGGCGACAGGTTCGTGTTTTCGTCCGAGGTGCTCTTTGATCCGGGCCGCGCGACTCTGTCGGACGCAGGACGGGGCGAGGTGGCCAAGGTCGCCGAAATCCTGCGCCGGGTGGCTGGAGACATCCCCGAAAGCGTCGATTGGGTGATCCGCGTTGACGGCCACACGGATGATGTGCCGATACGGAACTCCCCCGATTTCGCCGATAACTGGGAGCTGAGCCAAGCGCGTGCCCTCTCGGTCTTGCGCTATATGATCGACTTTCTTGGCCTGCCACCGGACCGCCTTGCGGCCAACGGGTTCGGGCAATACCAGCCGGTGAACAGCGCCGACACGCCCGAGGCGCGCGCTCAAAACCGCCGGATCGAGCTGAAAATTACCGAGCGGTGATCAGCGGATGGTGAGGGGGGTGGTCATGCTGTCCACCACGGCCCCATTCCGAAGCAGCGAAATCTCGGCGCTGTAGCTGCCCGCCTCCCAGCCACCACTCGGTGCGCGGCGGCCCGCTGCGCGGAAAAACTGCGCCTGTGCCTTGTCGATCGTTGCAGTGTGGGAGAACACCTCGCCCGCCGGCCCCATGATACTGATTTCCATCACATCTCCCGCACGTCCACCAAACGCATAGCCCTACGCGACAAGCGCAGGCGCGTCCGGTGCCAAATCACTGCGGCCCGCGATGCCCTCTTTGATATCATCAAAACTGGGCACGGCAGTGCTGAACCCGGCGGAAAGCAGCCCGCCGGGGCGGTATTCAGGTGCATCGAGCCAGAGCGTTTCCCTCGACGGTGCGCCGCATGTGATCTGCCCATCGGGGTCGAACGGGTCTACCACCTCACCTTCGCGGCGCAGAGTCAGGTGGACATGCGGAAACTGTGTGCGCCCTGAAAGGCCAATGAGGCCAAGCACATCGCCACGCCCCACCTGTTGCCCCGCCTCCACGCGCACTGAGCCTTGGCGGAGGTGGCAATACTGGGTCTCCCATCCGCCTTCGTGCCGGATTGCAACGCCGTTGCCGCAATCCTTGCCCTCAAGCTCGGCCGCCATGTCATCCGTGTAGAGGCGGTCCGCCATGCCGTCGCGGATGCCACGCACCCGGCCGGGGGCCGAGGCGATAACGGGCACGCCCGCACGCATCGCGCGCATCGAGGGCAGGCCGAAATCCGTGCCCCTGTGGCCATCGTAGCTAAGCCCTTCGCACATGAAATCAGAGGCCCCGGGGCCGGGGTCAAAATCGACATATTGCTGGATGAAACATGTCTCGCCCAAGGTGCAATCGGCAGGCAGGCCGAGCATTGGGGGAGTATCGGCTGCGGCGCCGGACCCCAGAAGGATCAGCGCCGCAGCAAAGCTTTTTCGCATCACTCTGCGGTGAGGAGCGGCGGTTTTTTCCCGGTGAGGCGCGGCTGGCCTGGGCCTTCGATCCGCAGATCGATCTTGCCGTCCTTGACGCCCACCTGAACGATACCGCCCTTGGCCAGCTTGCCAAAGAGAAGCTCCTCGGCCAGTGGTTTCTTGATATGCTCCTGGATCACACGGCCCAGAGGGCGCGCGCCCATCTTTTCGTCGTAACCCCGATCCGCCAGCCACTCAGCCGCGGGTTTCGTAAGCTCAATGGTCACATTCCGGTCCATCAGCTGCGCCTCAAGTTGAAGCACGAACTTCTCGACCACTTGCATGATAACCTCTTTGGGCAGCGCGCCAAAGCTGATCACGGCATCGAGACGGTTGCGGAATTCGGGCGTGAACGTCCGCTCGATGGCCGCTGTATCCTCGCCCGTGCGCTTGTCACGACCAAAGCCGATAGCCTCTTTCGCCATGTCGGACGCCCCTGCGTTGGAGGTCATGATCAGCACCACGTTGCGGAAATCCACGGTGCGCCCGTTGTGATCGGTCAGCGTGCCATGGTCCATCACCTGAAGCAGGATGTTGAACACGTCCGGATGCGCTTTCTCGATCTCGTCAAGCAGCAACACACAATGCGGATGCTGGTCCACACCATCCGTCAGCAGCCCGCCCTGATCAAATCCGACATAGCCGGGGGGCGCACCGATAAGACGCGAGACCGCGTGTTTCTCCATGTATTCGGACATATCGAAGCGCAAAAGCTCCACACCGAGCGTATCGGCCAATTGCTTGGCCACCTCGGTCTTGCCGACACCCGTGGGGCCCGCAAAGAGGTAATTGCCGATGGGTTTTTCGGGCTCCCGCAGACCGGCGCGCGACAGTTTGATCGCTGATGAGAGCGCCTCGATCGCCATGTCCTGACCGAACACCACCCGCTTGAGCGAGGCCTCCAAGTCCTTGAGGACTTCGGCGTCGCTTTTGCTGACGTTTTTCGGTGGGATGCGAGCAATCTTTGCCACCACATCCTCGATCTCCTTGGTGCCGATCGATTTGCGGCGTTTGGAAGCCGCCACGAGATGTTGCGCAGCGCCCGCCTCGTCGATCACGTCGATCGCCTTGTCGGGCAATTTGCGGTCATTGATATACCGCGATGAGAGATCCACCGCCGACCTGATCGCATCATTGGTGTATTTGACGCTGTGATGCTCTTCGAAATAGGGCTTAAGCCCTTTGAGGATCTTGATCGCGTCCTCAACTGTCGGCTCGGCCACGTCGATTTTCTGGAACCGGCGGCTCAGCGCGCGGTCCTTATCGAAATGCTGGCGGAACTCCTTGAACGTTGTGGAGCCCATGAAGCGCAGCTTGCCGCCCTGAAGCGCGGGTTTGAGCAAGTTGGATGCGTCCATGGCGCCGCCCGAGGTGGCACCTGCGCCGATCACGGTGTGAATTTCGTCAATGAAGAGCACCGCATCGGGGTGGTTTTCCATCTCGGTCATCACGGCCTTCAGCCGCTCCTCGAAGTCACCGCGATACCGCGTGCCCGCCAGAAGCGCGCCCATATCGAGCGAGAAGATCGTCGTTTTGGCCAGAACCTCAGGCGTCTCGCCCTGCACGATCTTGCGCGCGAGCCCCTCGGCAATGGCTGTTTTGCCCACGCCGGGATCACCCACCAGAAGCGGGTTGTTCTTGCGGCGGCGGCACAGCACCTGAATGCAGCGCTCCACCTCGGAGGCTCGTCCGATCAGCGGATCGACGTTGCCCTGACGGGATTTCTCGTTGAGGTCGACGCAGTATTTGGCCAAAGCACTTTCGCCCTGCTCCACCGCATCGGATTCGGACGACATCTTTGGGCCGTCCTCAGGCTCTTCCGCGCCCGAAACCGAGCGCGCCTCGCCAAATGCAGGGTCCTTCGCCACGCCGTGCGCGATGAAATTGACGGCATCATAGCGGGTCATGTCCTGCTCTTGCAGGAAATAGGCGGCGTTGCTTTCGCGCTCGGCAAAGATGGCGACCAGAACGTTGGCACCGGTGACTTCCGTGCGGCCGGAGCTTTGGACATGGATCGCGGCGCGCTGGATCACGCGCTGGAAAGCCGCAGTCGGCACCGCCTCGGAGCCTTCGATGTCGGTCACGAGGTTCGACAGATCATCGTCGATGAAATCCACCAACGTGCCGCGCAGCTCTTCCGTCTCCACGCTACAGGCTTTCATCACCCGGTGCGCGTCCGGCTCATCGATGAGCGCAAGCAGGAGGTGTTCCAGCGTCGCGAATTCGTGTTGCCGGGTGTTGGCAAGCGCCAGCGCCGAGTGGATTGCCTGTTCGAGTGTGGTCGAGAATGAAGGCACCTGTGTGCTCCTTCTTGTGGGGTTGGGGCGCGTTGCCCGTCACCGTGATCCTATATTCTTAAAGTTTGGTCGATATTGACCACGCTTCAAGTTTTTTTCGCCGAGCCCGCTCACTTTTACGAAATGTGAGGGTTTGCTGTGCACTTCAAAACTGATCCTTCCGCGCGCGAATTTCCGTGAAAACCTCGGCATCGCTGGCGTGTTGCAGGCCAAGCTGCGCCCGGATAGCCGGATCTGCTGCACGCAGGAACGGGTTCGTTGCGCGCTCGGTCTCAAGGGTCGTCGGCACCGTCGGCTGGCCGGTGGCACGGGCCGCATTCACCTCGTCTGCACGAGAGGTAAGCGCGGAATTGTCAGGGTCAATGGTCAGCGCGAATTTGGCGTTGGCGGCGGTGTATTCGTGACCCGAGCAGACAATCGTGTCGCCGGGCAGGGCGGCAAGCTTGCTGAGGCTATGCCACATCTGCGCGGGCGTGCCCTCAAAAAGCCGCCCGCAACCAAGCGCCATGAGGCTGTCTGCGGTAAAAAGCAGACCTGATCCGGCGAAATGCACCGCGATATGGCCGATGGTATGGCCGGGCACATCGATCACATGGCCCGCCTCCCCGCCGATCTCAATCTTATCCCCCTCCGCCACGGCGATATCCAGCGGCGGCAGGCGATGTGCATCCGCTGCGGCCCCGATCACCTGCGCAGGATATGCGGCAAGCAGATCGCTGAGCCCATTTACATGGTCCCAGTGGTGATGCGTCAGAAGCACATGAGTGAGCGTCCACCGCTTGTCCGCAAGTATCGCCATAATGGGCCCCGCCTCCGGCACATCAACGGCCAACGTGTCGCCAGTGGCAGCATCATGGACCAGATAGGCATAATTATCGGCAAGGCATGGGATGGTTACGAGGTCTAATGTCATGGGCCTGCCTTTCATGTGGCTTTCGCCGGGCGCGTGTTTTGGTCTAGGGTTCAGACTGACGGATCACTCGGAGCTTCGCAATGCATCTTGATGTGCAGGACCTTCGCAATTTCTATTATCGCAGCGCGCTGGGCCGTGCCGTGCAGAAAACTCTGCGCGAAGAACTGCGCAAATGCTGGCCCGAGGCGAAGGGGCAGACTGTAGTGGGCTTTGGCTTTGCGGTACCATTTTTGCGGCCTTATCTCAAGGAGGCACGGCGGGTGACGACGCTGATGCCGGGCCCGCAGGGCGTTATTGCATGGCCGCAAGGGATGCCGAATGTTTCGGTGCTGTGCGAGGAAACGCTCTGGCCGCTGGAGACGGGGCATGTGGACAAGCTTCTGGTCATGCACGGGCTTGAGGCAAGCGAGCGGCCAGCGGACCTCTTGGACGAATGCTGGCGCGTGCTGGGCCCTGGCGGGTCTGCGCTTTTTGTGGTGCCCAACAGGGCAGGGCTCTGGTCGCGCTCGGATCGCACGCCCTTTGGCTTTGGCAGGCCCTATTCGCAATCCCAGCTTGAGAGCCAGCTCAAGGCTCACAGCTTTTTGCCTGAGCGGCACCTGCACACGCTATATCAGCCGCCCAGCACGCGGCGCTTCTGGCGCAAGACCGCAGGCATGTGGGAGCATTTGGGCGGGTCGCTGTCGATGATCGCGGCGGGTGGGGTGTTGATCGTGGAGGCGAGCAAACGGGTCCATGCCCCGCGCGGGCCGGGCCTGAAGGTGAAAGTGCGCAAACCCCTCGAAGCACTGCAACCCGCAGCACCGGCGCAGGCAAAACCGATCTGAAGTGGATCAAGGGCCAGGCGGTGTCTGTTCGGGCGAGGGACTGGTTCGGGCCCGTCAAAACGCTTGTCCGCTGGTGGTAGCGGTAACGGACGGGGGCGCGCCTTGAGGTGGGATTGGCGGCGCATGGGCTCTTGGAATCGGCACCAGTTGCAAAAATTACGAGTTTTTGCGTCAGAAAATCTTGCGCAAACGGTCGCAGGCCGTTTAGTCATTTGAAATAAAATGATTTTCTAACGAACCCCACAACCGTATAGAAACTTGGCAAGCCCGCAACGCTCTGCTAGACCCACGCCGGATCACAGTGAATTTGGCGCAGTTGCGCCGCAAACGTCCCCGGACGCGACAATCGCGGCAAACCGGGGCAAATTGTCGGAAGGGTGGACGTGTCCGAACCAGCTTCGATTTCCTCCGGTATCGCCGAGCGCTATGCCACCGCCATTTTTGAACTGTCACATGAGGGCAAGATGCTGCCCAAGCTGGAAGCGGGCGTCGATGACCTCGCCGCCGCCCTCGAGGGCAGCGCCGATCTGCGCGAAGTGATCGCCAGCCCGGTGGTGAGCCGCGCCGAGCAAGGGGCCGCCATCGCCGCGATTGCCAAGAAAATGAAACTTCCCGTGCCGCTGGCGCAGGGTATGGCGCTTATGGCCGAGAAACGCCGCCTTTTTGTGCTGCCTCAGCTTATTGCGCAGCTTCGCGCACTCATCGCGGATGAAAAGGGCGAAGTGAATGCCGACGTCACCAGCGCCAAGGCGCTGACCAAGGCGCAATCTGAAAAATTGGCCAAAACGCTGAAAGCCAGCATTGGTAAGGACGTCAAGATCAACGCGACCGTCGATGAAAGCCTCATCGGTGGTCTTATCGTAAAGGTGGGCTCGAAGATGATCGACACGTCGATCCGCTCCAAGCTCTCATCCCTCCAGAGTTCAATGAAAGAGGTCGGATAAATGGGTATCCAAGCGGCAGAAATTTCTGCAATCCTGAAGGACCAGATCAAGAATTTCGGCCAAGACGCCGAAGTGGCCGAAGTTGGCCGGGTGCTGTCCGTGGGCGATGGTATCGCGCGCGTTCACGGCCTCGACAACGTGCAGGCCGGTGAGCTGGTTGAATTCCCTGGCAAGATCATGGGCATGGCACTGAACCTCGAAGCTGACAATGTCGGCGTCGTGATCTTCGGCTCCGACCGTGACATCAAGGAAGGCGACACCGTCAAGCGCACCAAGTCCATCGTGGACGTGCCAATCGGTGATGAGCTTCTGGGCCGGGTCGTGGATGGCCTTGGCAACCCGATCGATGGCAAAGGCCCGGTCAAGACCAAAGAGCGCGGCCTCGCGGACGTCAAAGCGCCGGGCATCATCCCGCGCAAGTCCGTGCATGAGCCGATGGCGACTGGCCTCAAATCCGTGGACGCGATGATCCCGATTGGCCGTGGCCAGCGCGAGCTGATCATTGGTGACCGCCAGACCGGCAAGACTGCCGTGGCCCTCGACGCCATTCTGAACCAAAAAGCCTATAACGACGCTGCGGGCGATGATGAGAGCAAGAAGCTCTACTGCATCTACGTGGCCGTTGGTCAAAAACGCTCGACCGTCGCGCAGCTTGTGAAAAAGCTTGAAGAGAGTGGCGCGATTGAATATACGATTGTTGTCGCCGCGACCGCGTCTGATCCTGCTCCGATGCAGTTTCTTGCGCCCTATTCCGCAACAGCCATGGCAGAGCATTTCCGCGACAATGGCCGCCATGCCCTGATCGTTTACGATGATCTTTCCAAACAGGCTGTGGCCTATCGCCAGATGTCGCTTCTTCTGCGCCGCCCACCCGGCCGCGAAGCCTATCCCGGCGACGTGTTCTATCTTCACTCTCGCTTGCTGGAGCGTTCGGCGAAGCTGGGCGATGCGGCTGGGAACGGCTCGCTGACGGCTCTGCCCATCATCGAGACACAAGGCGGTGACGTGTCGGCCTTTATTCCGACCAACGTGATTTCGATCACAGATGGCCAGATCTTCCTTGAGACCGAGCTTTTCTACCAGGGTGTCCGCCCTGCTGTGAACACCGGTCTGTCGGTGAGCCGCGTTGGCTCGTCCGCTCAAACAGACGCGATGTCGTCAGTTGCGGGTCCGGTAAAGCTGAGCCTCGCGCAATACCGCGAAATGGCGGCGTTCGCGCAGTTCGGCTCTGATTTGGACGCGGCGACGCAGCAGCTTTTGAACCGTGGGGCGCGCCTAACGGAGCTTATGAAGCAACCGCAATATGCGCCTTTGACCAATGCCGAAATCGTTTGCGTCATCTTCGCTGGCACCAACGGCTATCTGGACAAAATCCCGGTGTCTGAAGTTGGCAAGTTCGAAGCGTCCATGCTGGCCTTCTTGCGCAATCAAAAGGCGGATTTCTTGGCTTGGATCGCGAAAGACGATCCGAAATTCAAGAGCGGCGAGAATGTCGAGAAGATGAAAGCGGTCCTCGACGAGTTCGCGTCAACCTACTGATAAGGAGGCCATTTCATGCCTTCTTTGAAGGACCTGAAAACGAGGATCGAGTCGGTCAAATCGACCCGCAAGATCACGAAGGCGATGCAGATGGTGGCCGCGGCGAAGCTTCGCCGCGCCCAGGAATCTGCCGAGGCCGCGCGCGCCTATACCGAGCGTTTCAACGCCGTGATGGGATCGCTCGCCGCATCGGTGGGTCAGTCTGAGAACGCGCCCAAGCTGCTCAGCGGCACGGGCAGTGACAAGACACATCTGCTGGTCGTGCTGACGGCGGAGCGGGGCCTCTGCGGCGGCTTCAACGCCAACATCGCAAAGCTCGCAAAGGCCGAAGCCCAGCGCTTGCTGGCTGATGGCAAAACGGTCAAGATCGTCACCGTCGGCAAAAAAGGTCGCGACGCAATAAAACGTGATCTCAGCGGCCACTTCATCGATCACGTGGACATGACCGAGATCAAGAACGTGAGCTACAGCGACGCGCAATCCATCGCGCGCGGCGTGCTTGAGCGTTTCGACGCGGGCGAGTTTGACGTGGCCAAGATCTTCTTCTCGCGATTTGAGAATGTGGTCAGCCAGATCCCGACGATACAACAGATCATCCCGGCCTCCTTTGAGGCCCCTGCCGAGGACGAAGGCGCCAGCGCTTTCTACGACTACGAGCCCGACGAGCAGGCGATCCTTGCCGATCTTCTGCCGCGCGGTGTCGCCACGGCAATCTTCAGTGCCTTGCTGGAGAACGGGGCGTCCGAGCAGGGCGCGCGCATGTCCGCCATGGACAACGCGACGCGCAACGCGGGCGAGATGATCGACAAGCTGACCATTCAGTATAACCGCTCGCGTCAGGCTGTGATCACGAACGAGCTGATTGAAATTATTTCCGGCGCGGAAGCGCTGTAGACCAGAACCGGAGTCCAACGATATGGCAAATGCAAAAGGCAAAATCACTCAGGTGATCGGCGCCGTAGTCGACGTTCAGTTCGGCGACCACCTGCCCGAAATTTTGAATGCTCTGACCACCGACAACAACGGCAAGACGCTGGTGCTCGAAGTGGCGCAGCACCTTGGCGAGAACACTGTGCGCACCATTGCGATGGATGCGACCGAGGGCCTTGTGCGCGGTCAGGACGTGACCGACACCGACGGACCCATCACCGTTCCCGTGGGCAACGCCACGCTGGGCCGAATCCTGAACGTTGTGGGCGAAGCGATTGACGAAAAGGGCGATATTGCCCTCGACGAGACACGCTCCATCCATCAGGATGCGCCCGATTTCGCGGCACAGTCAACCACATCCGAGATCCTTGAGACCGGTATCAAGGTCGTGGACCTTCTGGCGCCTTATGCGAAGGGCGGCAAAATCGGCCTCTTCGGTGGTGCGGGGGTCGGCAAGACGGTTCTGATCATGGAGCTGATCAACAACATCGCGCGCGTGCACTCGGGCCTGTCGGTTTTCGCCGGTGTGGGTGAGCGGACGCGCGAAGGCAACGACCTTTACCACGAGATGATCGAGTCGGGCGTTATCGTCCCTGATAACCTCTCGGAATCCAAAGTGGCGCTGGTCTATGGCCAGATGAACGAGCCTCCCGGTGCGCGTATGCGCGTTGCCCTGACTGGCCTCACACTGGCCGAGCAGTTCCGCGATCAGTCCGGCGCAGACGTCTTGTTCTTTGTGGACAACATCTTCCGCTTTACCCAAGCGGGCTCCGAAGTCTCCGCCCTTCTGGGCCGCATCCCATCAGCTGTGGGCTATCAGCCGACACTGGCCACCGATATGGGCCAGATGCAGGAGCGTATTACATCGACCAAAGCGGGTTCTATCACATCGGTGCAGGCCGTCTACGTGCCTGCGGATGACCTTACCGACCCTGCGCCCGCCACATCGTTCGCGCACCTTGACGCAACGACCGTTCTGTCGCGTGCCATCTCCGAGCTGGGCATCTACCCCGCCGTGGACCCGCTCGACAGCACATCGCGCCTCATGGACCCGACCGTTGTGGGCGAAGAGCACTACCAGGTTGCCCGTGACGTCCAAGGGATCCTCCAGCGCTACAAATCGCTGCAAGATATCATCGCGATCCTTGGTATGGACGAGCTCTCGGAGGAGGATAAGCTGACTGTTTCGCGCGCGCGCAAAATCCAGCGCTTCCTCAGCCAGCCCTTCGACGTGGCCAAGGTCTTCACCGGCTCCGACGGCATCCAGGTGCCGCTTGCGGACACTATCGCCTCGTTCAAGGCGGTTGTTGCAGGTGAATACGATCACCTCCCCGAAGGGGCCTTCTACATGGTCGGCGGCATTGAAGACGTGAAGGCGAAAGCCGAACGTATGGCAGCCGACGCCGCCTGATGACAGGCGATCAAGACAGGCTCGGGGTGCGTATCTGTGCCCCGAGACGACGCAATGACAGGAGGCCTTGATGGCTGGAACAGTGCAATTCGATCTGGTGTCGCCTGAGCGGCTTTTGCTGTCGGTTCAGGCCGCTGAGGTGCATATACCTGGTGCGGACGGCGATCTGACCGCCATGGCGGATCACATGCCCCTGATCACCACCCTGCGCCCAGGCGTTCTGAAGGTTGCAGGACCTGAGGGCGAAAAGGAATTCGTGGTCACAGGCGGCTTTGCGGAGATCAACCCTGAGGGCGTTTCGGTTTTGGCCGAGCGGGCGATACCCCGGGCGGACATGACGCAAGAAGTGTTCAAAGAGCTGGTGGATCACGCGACTGACCACCTGGCCAAGGCGCAAGAGACGTTCAAGAATGAGCCCGGCCCGGTGGATGACGCAGCCAAGCTTTTGTCCGATATGGTGGCGATTGGCGATCACATCGGCCTGAGCGCGAGCTGACGCCGCCGCGATCCGGAGACTGACAAAAGGCCTGCCACAAGCGGGCCTTTTTTCTTTTAGACCTCATTTTTGCCGAATTGCGCAATTACGAGATGCGCAGGCGATAAACGGAATGTGCATGAAACGGTTCGATAATAGATTGATTGGTATCGATCAGGGCGAAATTGTCCTGTTCTCCGACTATGAATTCGATGGCGAGATGTGGGCCGGCGGCGGTGACCGCAGCCGCAGGCATTCCATCCGCTTTACCGAGCGCTATCGCGACCCGCCTTTCGTGCAATGCGCGCTCTCCATGTGGGACATCGACAGTTCGACAAACTCGCGGGTCGAGGTGAATGCCGAAAACATCTCCGAGACAGGGTTCGAGGTCGTGTTCCGCACGTGGTCCGATACCCATGTAGCGCGCGCACGGGTCCGTTGGCTCTCCATCGGTGAGGTCTTGGCCGAGGATGACTGGGAGCTTTACTGAAGCCCCCGTCCTTCAGTTCCCGAACTGCCCCTCATAGACGGGCTCAAGCGTTGGCGTCTCAAAGAGCGACGAGACCGACGTGCCATTCCAGATATTCAAAATCGCCTGTGCAAAAACGGGCGCGGTCGGGATGATGCGGATATTGGGCGTGGCCCTAACCGCCTCAGTCGGCGCGATCGTATCGGTGATCACCATGGATTTCAGCACGGAATTCGTGATCCGTTCGACCGCGGGACCCGAAAGAACACCGTGCGTGGTATAGGCATGCACCTCGGACGCTCCGCCCTCCAACAGGACCTCAGCGGCCTTGCAAAGCGTACCAGCCGTGTCGCACATATCATCGACGATGATGCAGCGTTTGCCTGTTACATCGCCGATCACAGTCATCTCGGCCACTTCGCCCGCGTGTTCGCGGCGTTTGTCCACGATGGCCAGAGGGGCGCCGATCCGCTTGGCAAGTTCGCGCGCGCGGGTCACGCCGCCCACATCGGGGGAGACCACCATCAGCTCGTCGATATGGCCTTTGAACTGCGTCATGATATCCAACGCAAAGACAGGGGACGCATAGAGGTTGTCCACCGGGATATCGAAGAAGCCCTGAATTTGTGCCGCGTGCAGGTCCATCGTCAGAACCCGCTCGATCCCCGCCTCGACCAACATGTTTGCCACCAGCTTGGCCGAGATCGGTGTGCGCGCCTTTGAGCGGCGATCTTGCCGCGCATATCCGAAGTAGGGGATCACTGCGGTGATACGCTTGGCCGAGGAGCGGCGCAGCGCGTCGGCCATGATCAGAAGCTCCATCAGGTTGTCGTTGGCCGGGTTTGACGTGCTCTGGATGATAAACATGTCCTCACCTCGGACATTCTCGAACACTTCGACGAATATCTCGCCATCGTTGAACCGCTCGACCCGCGCCTCCACGAGTTCGACGGAGATTCCGCGATGCATCGACATACGTCGTGCCACCGCTTTGGCCAATGGCATGTTGGCATTGCCCGAGATCAGTTTCGGTTCCGGTGTTGATGGCATGTCTGGGGTCCCCGCAGGTGGTCTGAATGACAGATTCGTGACGTTGACTCCGCTTAGCATGGGCGTAGGGTCTGGCAAAGCTGCACAGCCGGAAGGAACCGCAAAATGGCTCATATCGACTATTTTTTCTCGACACTGTCACCTTTCACCTACCTTTCTGGCAAATCAGTGGATGAGATTGCGGCGCGCACCGGAGCAAGCGTGACTTACAGGCCGTTGGATATCATGGCGCTCTTTGCGCGCACCGGGGGCCTTCCGCCCAAGGATCGCCACCCCGCTCGGCAGGCCTATCGGCTTCAGGACATGGCCCGGCGTGCGAAGCTGACCGAGCTGCCGCTGAACCTCAAACCAGCGCATTGGCCAACGAATTCCGCGCCCTCATCTTATGCGATCATCGCGGCGCAGGCGGCGGGGGGCGGTGATCTGGGCGCTCTGGTTCATGCGTTTGGCCGCGCCATATGGGCCGAGGACCGCGATATTGCGGAGGATGATGTTGTGAAGACCTGTCTGAGCGAGGCGGGATTTGACGCAAGCCTCGCCGATAGTGGCCTTCTGCAAGGGGCCGAGGCCTACGCCGCCAATCTGGAGGAGGCCGTGCGACGTGATGTATTCGGGGCGCCCTTCTTTGCCGTGGATACGGGGCAGAATTTCTGGGGACAGGACCGGCTGGCCGATCTGGAACTGCATCTCGCGGGCAAGTTGTGATCGATGCCGCGCGGCGTCAAGGGCGGCTTTCCCACCTATTGGACCACGTTTGGTCAAGGGCCTGAGCCCGCGCTGTTGATTCATTGCAGTCTCGCGCAATCGAGCGTGTGGGGGGGGCTTTGCGCAACATCTGTCGGGTGCGCTGACAATGACCGCCTTTGATTTGCCCGGACACGGGCGCAGCGGCGAATGGGACGGCGTGGCCGAGATGCAAGAGCTTTCGGCGCGCATGGCCGCTGATTGCTCGGGTGAGGGGCTGGTTGATGTCATCGGCCATTCGTTCGGGGCCACGGTGGCGCTCCGTCTCGCTCACCTCTTCCCTGCCCGCGTTCGGCGGATGATTCTGATCGAGCCTGTGTTTTTCGGGGCTGTCCTTGGTGGCGATGCACGGTTGCGCGCGCGTCATGCGGCGGAGACGGCGGCGTTTGAGGATGCGATGGAGGCCGAGCAGTATGAGGCCGCCGCAAAGGCCTTTCTGCGGCTCTGGGGTGATGGCACCCCATGGGCGCGCATCCCCGAAGCGCAGCGCGCTCGGCTGGCCGCACAGATGCCGTTGGTCGCGGCGGCAGGTCCGGCGCTTTACGATGATGTGGGCGGACTTTTGGCGCCGGGTGTGTTGGAGGCTTTGCCGGGCCCGAGCCTCTTGATTGAAGGAAGCCGGTCACCGGAGGTCATTGGCGCGATAAACATCGCGCTGGCCGCGCGCCTGCCGGAGGCGCAACGGTCTATCATCGGCGGTGCGGGCCACATGTCTCCCATCACTCACCCCCATGCGGTCAGCACCGAGATTTTGCGGTTCTTGCGGCGGTAGCACCCCCGCGGCGCGATTGCGCTATTCAAACCCCTGCGCGAGGTCGAGAAAGTCGTCGATCATCGCGTGCGGCATGGACCAGTCGCAGACCATCCGCATCATGAGGCGCTCATCCGGATCGCCCTCAAGATCGCCCCAAAGCCCATATTGCGCGCCGCCTGCTTTGAGGGTCTGGTGCGCGTGGCGGGGCAGGGTGGCAAAGATCATGTTGGCCTCGGGTTCTTCCACAAACTCAAGGCCCGTTACACCTCGAAGCCCTTGGACCAGCCGTGCCGCATTGGCATTGGCCTGAGCGCCCGCCTTGAGCCATGTGCCCTCGGCAAGGTAACCCTGCATTTGAGCCGAAAGGTAGCGATGCTTGGAGAAAAGATGCGCACCGCGTTTGCGACGCAGCTCGAACTCCCACGCATGATCCGGCTCGAAAAACACCACCGCCTCGACGCCCGCACAGCCGTTTTTCGTGCCGCCAAAGCTGAGCGCGTCGATTCCGGCCTCCACGGTCATCTCCCGCGCGGTGCAGCCCAGAGCGGCCACCGCATTTGCAAAACGCGCGCCGTCCATGAAGCTGCGCAACCCGTATCTCCGGGCCACGCTGGTCAGGGCTTTCAATTCATCCAGCGTATAAAGTCGCCCCATTTCAGTCACTTGCGTAATTTGCACCGGCCCTCGCTGCGAGGTATGCACATCGCCCTTGCCCCAGCTGAGGATCTTTTTCTCCAGCGCCTCGGGCGTCATCTTGTCGCCTGAACCCACCAGCGATAGCTTCGCGCCACCTGTGTAAAACTCGGGTGCGTGACATTCATCTACGTTGATATGGGCCAGCGGTGTGCAGAACACTGTCTCCCACGGTTTGGTGATCGTGCTGAGGCCCAGAACATTCGCGGCTGTGCCCGTGGCCACCAGATACACGGTCGCCTCGGGCGCGCTGAAAAGATCGCGGATCTGACCGCGCACGTCGTCCATGATCGGATCGTCGCCATAGGAGGGCATGAACCCTTCGTCGGCGGCAAGGACGGCGGCACGCACATTCGGGTGCATCGGTCCGCAATTGTCGGAGGTGAAAAACATTACAGCGGCTCCTCTATGATATGATCTTCCCAGTCATCCTCGGAGACCTCGAATTCGGCTACCGTACGCTGCTGCATCGACACGCCCGCGGCGTGCACGCTCTCGGGCGTCCCCGAGATCAGGGGATGCCACGGGAAGAGCGACTTGCCCTGCCACAAGAGCTTGTAGGCGCAGGTCTCGGGCATCCAATAGAGGTTCGTGTCCATATTCGCGGGCTTCAGGACGATACATTCGGGCACGAATTGGTGCCGAATGGGATATTGCGCGCATTGGCAAGTCGTGTCGTCGAAAAGGCGGCAGGCCACGCGGGTCAGTGCGACCTCGCCCGTATCCTCATCTTCCAGCTTGTTCATGCAGCATTTGCCGCAGCCATCGCAGAGCGCTTCCCATTCGTCGCGCGTCATTTTCTTGAGCGGAACCGTTTCCCAAAACCGCTCTCTCATAGTGCAGCCAAGAGGCGCCGAGCCTCTGCGCAATCTGCGTCCATTTGGGCGATGAAGGCCTCAAGACTGTCGAACGTGGCCTCGGGGCGGAGATAGTCCACGAGGGCAACGGACAACTCGGCTCCGTAAAGGTCGCCCGAGAAATCAAAGATGAAGGTTTCCAGATTGGGGACCTCACCGGCAAATTGCGGGCGCACGCCAAGCGAGGCGGCCCCACCATAGGTGCCCTTATGCGGGCCGGTGAGCACGTCCACCTCCACGGCGTAGACCCCGAATTTCGGCTGGTGCAGCCCTTCGATGGACATGTTCGCGGTTGGATACCCAAGCTCTCGGCCCCGTTGCTCGCCGCCAATCACGACGCCCTCGATCCGGTGCCAATGTCCAAGCATCGCGGCGGCCTCGCGTGGGTGGCCATCGCTCAGCGCTGCGCGGATGGCGGTAGAGGAAACCTCGCCGCTTTGCCCCTCCAGGAGGGTGGCGATGCTGACGCCAAAGCCCATCTCGGCCCCGAACCGCTGCAAATCCGCCGCTGTCCCGGCACGCCCCGCGCCAAAGCAGAAATCAGCGCCCACCACGATGTGGCGCAGGCCAAGGCCCTCTGCGATGACCTGCCACGCGAATTGCTCCGGCGTCAGTGCGCTGAGGCCTGCGTTGAAATTGATCTCGTAAAGCCGCTCCACGCCCAGCTTGGCCAAACGGCTTGCGCGTGCGGCAGAGCTCATCAGGCGGAAGGGGGGGGCATCGGGGGCAAAAAACTCGCGTGGATGTGGCTCGAATGTCAAAACGCCCAGAGGTGCACCAATCTTGGCGCCGGCTTGCCTCGCGATGTCGATCACGGATTGGTGGCCTATATGCACACCGTCGAAATTGCCGATGGCCGCACTCGCGCCCCGGCTGCTTTTATCAACGAAAGTGTAGTCCCGGATGATACGCATGGCGCAGGGGTAGCGTCACATCGCAAAGGCCGCAAGAGCGCGGCGGGTTTGCGCCTAGTCGAACTTGCCGGAAGGGGCCAGAACCGTGGCTTCACCCACCAGAACCTTCTTGCCATTGACCATGCAGCGGCAATCAAGCTGCACCCGACGTTTCCCATGATCGATCCCGATCACCTCGACCTCGGCGCGCACCATATCGCCGGGCCGCACGGGGGCCAGAAACTTCAGGCTTTGACCCATATAGACCGTGCCATGCCCCGGAAGCTGTTCGCCGATCACGGCAGAGATCAGCCCAGCTGTCAGCATACCATGGGCAATCCGCCCCTCGAAAATAGTGTCGCGGGCATAATCATCATCCAGATGCACCGGGTTCCGGTCGGTCGAGATTTCGGCGAACATCTCGATATCCTCATCCGTCACCACCTTTTGCAGGTAGCGCATCATGCCCATTTCGATTTGTTCGATGGTGATGGTGCCGCGCGGTAAATTGTCCAACATGATGTCCCTCTTGGTAGAGTGATGCGTAATATTAGGACGCTAACGCGACCCATCTTGGCAACTTAATTACTTCGCAAGCGCAGAAACGCAAGCTTTATTTTGCTAGCGCAGGTGCCCCATGGCAAAGGTCGGGCTGGACATTTCTTTTTGAAGATAGGCCCTTAGTGCATCTGGATCAGGCTGCCCGTTGGTTTTTGTCTCGGTCGCCGCAAGTCCGCCGGAGATAAAGAGCGAATCGATATCCTCACCCATCGCGCCGGCTACATCCGTCGCGACACCGTCCCCGATTGCCAGAATGGCGCTTTCGCCGATGTCTTTGCCAAGCGCGGTGAGCCGCCGGCGCGCCAAATCATAGATCGGCGGATAGGGCTTGCCAAAATAGAGACTCTCGCCCCCCATTTCGGTGTAGAGCCGCGCCAGCGCGCCCGCGCACCATTCACGCGTCTCGCCCCTGTCCACCACCAAATCGGGGTTTGCACACAGAAGCTTCATCCCCATTTGCTTGGCATAGAGAAAGTCGGCGCGGTTCACATCTGGGTCGGCCATCGGATCGAAGGGGCCGCAGCACACGATCCCCTCCGCTTCCTTCAAAGGCACGCGGGTGATCTCTACGGGAGCCTCGACCACGCTGATCGGGTCGAAAAACCCGGCGTCGCGTGTCCACTCGCCCATGAAGTAGACCTTTTTCCCGACGGCCCCGCGATACATCGCCGTGCGCGCGGAATCCCCGGATGTGGCAATGGCGTCATAGGCATCGGCAGGCACGCCGAACTGGCCCATCTGCACCTCGACGCCCGCGCGCGGCTTGGGCGAGTTGGTGACCAAAATCACCACCCCGCCTTGCGCCCGATAGGCTTGCAGTGCGGCCACTGCTTCGGGAAAGGCGGTCACGCCATTATGCACGCACCCCCACAGATCGACGTAGAGCGCGTCGTAGTTTTGGGAAACCTCGGAGAGTGCGGTGATGATGCGGGTCATGATACTGCGGGTCCTTTGCGTGCTGCGTTGCCCAGATATGGCAGGCGGGGCGCGGCGGCGCCAGAGGTGCCGAGCTATTGGTGCCTGAGGCGCCGGGGCTATGGTGCCAGAGGTGCCGAGGTATGGTGCCTGAGGCGCGGGGGCTATGGTGCGCCGAGCAGGCCTAGTGAGATCAGCACCCAAAGCCCGGTGAGCCAACCCAGAACGATCAGGTTCAGCCGCCGCGCGAAGGGCTGCTTGCGGGTCTTGTGCCGGAAGTGGTGCTGCGCCAGCTTCGCCGCGGGCCAGCCGCCATAGGCGGCCAAGGCCAGAAGGCGTTTTTCGGGAACGCGCTGCCCGTCGATACGCGCGCGGGCTTTGTCGAAACGATAAACAAACCACGTGAGGAGGTTGAGCGCAGCCAGAGCCGCGATCATACCAATGCCCAGCAAAGCGGTTACAGCTTGAGGTTGGGAATGATCTGTTTCTTGCGGCTCATCACGCCGGGCAGGACGACCGTATCGCCTGTTGCCTGCGCGCCGAACGAGGCCACCGCCAGCTTTTTCACCAGATCATTGGGCACCAGAAGCGTCGCCTCCTCATTGAGGATATCGACGACGAACAAAAGCACCTGATCCACACCGTCCTCGGCAGCCACGGCTGTCATGCTCTCCATCAGACTCGCCTTGCGGTCCAGAACCATTTTGGGCGATGTCGTCTCCAGAACCGAGACGCGGAATTTGGTGCCTTCAACCGCGTATTCCTTGCTATCCATTCTGAGCAATGCGGCGTCCGAGAAGGCTGAAACGTCGGATTTGGCGGCGAATAGCTCGGCGGCATATTCGCTGATATCCACGCCCAGATCCTTGGCCAGATCCCACGCAATCGCCTTGTCTTCCTGGGTCGTGGTGGGGCTGCGGAATTCCAGCGTATCGCTGAGGATGCACGACAGCATCGCGCCCTTCACGCCCTCGGGCATCTGCGCCATATCCTTGCCAATCAGCTTCCACATGATGGTCGCGGTGCAGGCCACAGGCTCTATCCGAATCTCGATCGGTCCCTTGGTCTCAAGCCCGCCCACCAGTTTGTGATGGTCGATGATCCCGCGGATATCCGCGCCGTTGATCCCCGCAGGCAGCTCTGCGGGGTTGTTCGTATCCACGATTACGACAGGGGTATCCTCAGCCACGTCCGCGATGATCTCTGGCTTCTCAAGGCCCCAGCGCTCAAGCATGAAGGCGGCTTCCGTATTGGGCTCTCCCAGCAGGACGGGTTTGGCCGTCTCACCCTTGATCTGATTGAGATACCAGGCCCAGATGATCGGGCTGCCGGTGCTGTCGGTATCGGGGGATTTGTGGCCAAAAACAAGCGTGGTCATGAAGGGCGCGTCCTCAGGAATGGTGCAATTTCGGCCCGCTTATAGGCGCGCTTTGCGGGCTTGTCACGCCTACGCCTTGCGTTCACTCTGACGTCATGCCCAAACCCGCCGAAACCGCGCTCTATGCCCCTGTCAAAGCCTATTTCGAGGCTCTGGGCTATACCGTTAAAGGGGAAGTGGGCGCGGCCGACCTCATGGCACTCAAACCGGGGGAAGAGCCGCTGATCTGCGAGCTGAAGACGACCTTTTCGCTGACGCTTCTGCAACAGGCCATTGCCCGTCAGGCGGTCACCGATGAGGTCTATGTCGCCGTGCCGCGCTGGTCCGGCAAGGCGGGTTGGCGCGCGTTCAAGGGCAATATTGGCCTGTGCAAACGGCTGGGGCTCGGGGTGCTGTCGGTGACGCTGACCGATGGCACGGTGCAGGCCCATGCCGCACCTGCCCCGTTCCAACCGCGCAAATCCAAGGTTAAACGCGAGGCGCTGATGAAGGAATTCACCGCCCGTGCGGGCGATCCCACGATGGGCGGCACAAATGGCAAGATCACCACATCCTACCGCCAGGATGCGCTGCGCTGTGCCGCATATCTGGCGCAAAACGGTATCGTCAAAGGGGCCGAGGTTGCGACGCAAACCGGGGTTGCCCGTGCGACCCGCATCATGGCCGACAATCACCACGGCTGGTTCTGTCGTGCCGCGCGTGGGCTTTATGCACTGAGCGAGGCGGGTGAGGCTGCGCTGCTCACCGAAATGGCGCCTCCATCAAAGCTTGGCGAAAACCTCTAGCTGAGCGTGGCTATCATGTTCCAGCGTTCCGGTAGGATCGCAGCCAACTCGTCATTTGCCAGCGGATCAGAAATCGCGGTCCATGCTGCGAAACTCGACCCCCGCCCGCCGCGCGGCGCGCGCGATGCGTGTCTCATAGGCCCCCATGCGCCCATCACTGTCTACGATCATAAGAACCGGCGCTTTGCCCGTCAGTTCGGCGGCAAAGAGAGCCTGTTGCACGCTGTCCAGCGAAGACCGCTTGTCGAGTCCGACCTCGATCACCTCGCCCGGCGTTTCGCAATCCACGCGGATGGAGTGCAGATCATAGCCCGCAGAATAGCCGTGCCGTGTCTCGGGCTCCCCGCCGACCATGAGGATGCAGTAGATCGCTGCGAGGGCCAGTTCGTTCATTAAAGAGCCTTTGCATTGCGGGCCAGAGGGGCAAAGCGCACCTATAGGCTGTGCGTAAGGCTCCTCCAAGCGGTTGTGTTAACAAAGGTTAACATATCGTTAACACTTCGCAAACGCACCCACTCACGTCCGTCAATACGCCGCACAGTCCCGTTGCTGCGCCGCGCAAAAAAACAGGACGGTGGCTGTTGACTCCCCGCTGCACCCTGCCTAACTGTGCGCTGTTAGCACTCACCCACGTGTAGTGCTAATGATCCCTGTGCCAAATCTGGGTTGGGGTCTTTTGAGGAAACTTTGAGCCAAGGAGCTTCGAAGATGGCATTTAAACCGCTGCACGACCGTGTGCTTGTTCGCCGCGTTGAAAGCGAAGAGAAAACTTCCGGCGGACTTATCATCCCCGAAAGCGCAAAAGAAAAGCCAAGCGAAGGCGAGATCGTTTCTTGCGGCGATGGCGCGCGCAAGGAAAATGGCGAGCTGATCGAGATGGCCGTTGCCGCAGGCGACCGCGTCCTTTTCGGCAAATGGTCCGGCACTGAAATCACCATCGACGGTGAAGAGCTGCTGATCATGAAAGAGAGCGACATCCTGGGCAAAATGGCCTGAGGCCAACCCTGACGTCGCTCTGCAAGGTGGGCCAAAGCCCACCGTTTGAAACACTTATTCAAAGGAAATCGAGATATGGCTGCTAAAGATGTCAAATTCGATACCGAAGCCCGCAACAAGATGCTGCGCGGCGTGAACATCCTGGCCGATGCGGTCAAGGTTACGCTCGGCCCCAAAGGCCGTAACGTGGTTCTGGACAAATCGTTCGGCGCCCCCCGGATCACCAAAGATGGTGTGTCGGTTGCCAAAGAGATCGAGCTTGAGGACAAGTTCGAGAACATGGGCGCGCAAATGGTCAAAGAAGTGGCCAGCCGCACCAATGACGAAGCCGGCGACGGCACCACCACTGCAACCGTTCTTGCCCAGGCCATCGTGCGCGAAGGCCTCAAGTCGGTTGCCGCTGGCATGAACCCGATGGACCTTAAGCGCGGCATCGATCTGGCAACCTCCAAGGTTGTTGAAGCGATCAAAGCGGCGGCCCGTCCCGTTTCCGACAGTGCCGAAGTGGCGCAAGTTGGCACGATCTCGGCCAACGGCGAATCGGAAATCGGTCAGCAGATCGCGGACGCGATGCAAAAAGTCGGCAACGAGGGTGTGATCACCGTCGAAGAAAACAAAGGCCTGGAAACAGAAACTGATGTTGTCGAAGGCATGCAGTTCGACCGCGGCTACCTGAGCCCCTATTTCGTGACCAACCCCGACAAGATGATCGCAGACCTCGAGGACTGCATCATCCTGCTGCACGAGAAGAAACTCTCGTCGCTTCAGCCGATGGTTCCGCTTCTGGAGCAAGTCATCCAGAGCCAAAAACCCCTGCTGATCATCGCAGAAGATGTTGAAGGCGAAGCGCTGGCGACCCTCGTGGTCAACAAGCTGCGCGGTGGTCTGAAAATCGCGGCCGTCAAAGCACCTGGCTTCGGCGATCGCCGCAAGGCCATGCTGCAAGACATCGCGATCCTCACCGGTGGACAGGTTATTTCCGAAGATCTGGGCATGAAGCTTGAGTCCGTCACCATGGACATGCTGGGTTCCGCCAAGAAGGTCACCATCACCAAAGACGAGACAACCATCGTCGACGGTGCGGGCGAGAAAGCCGAGATTGAATCGCGTGTCACACAGATCCGCGCCCAAATCGAAGAAACCACGTCCGATTACGACAAAGAGAAGCTGCAAGAGCGTGTTGCGAAACTCGCCGGCGGTGTCGCTGTCATCCGCGTGGGCGGCATGACCGAAATCGAAGTGAAAGAGCGCAAGGACCGTGTCGACGATGCGCTGAACGCCACACGTGCGGCCGTTCAGGAAGGTATCGTCGTTGGCGGCGGTGTTGCTCTGATCCAGGCGGGCAAGTCGCTCGAAGGCATGACGGGCGCGAATAGCGACCAGACTGTCGGCATCAGCATCGTGCGCAAGGCCCTCGAAGCGCCTCTGCGCCAGATCGCAGAGAACGCAGGCACCGACGGCTCCGTTGTGGCAGGCAAGATCCGCGAGTCGAGCGATCTGAAGTTCGGCTACAACGCGCAAACCGATGAATATGGCGACATGTTCAAATTCGGTGTGATCGATCCCGCCAAAGTGGTGCGTCACGCACTGCAAGACGCAGCCTCGATCGCTGGTCTGCTGATCACCACCGAAGCCATGGTTGCCGACAAGCCCGCCAAAGACGGCGGTGGCGACATGGGTGGCATGGGCGGCATGGGCGGTATGGGCGGCATGATGTAAGGAGAATTTCGCCTCGCGAAATTCGCCGATCAGTTGAATGGCGGCAGGTGTCTGGAAAAGCAAACACCGAGCGCCAATCACCACCCAATTGCTCTGACTGCAAGACAAAGAAGGGTCGCCCAAGGGCGGCCCTTTCCTTTTGCGTCACCACACGCCACTTTCCCCGTCATCAAATCCGAGAGGGCTTCAAATGCTGCGCAGCACTGATTTCAGCCGGGAAATGCACCGGGGCGAGGAGCCCGCCGTGGCCAAGCTTCTGACACGCGCCTATGGCACCGACCACGAGGCACGTCGCGTAGAAAAGCTGCGCCGCGCAGGCGTTCTGGCCGGGGAGGTGGTTCTGCCGGCGGGGGACCGGATCGTGGGCTATTATGCGCTTTCAACGTTGAGCGCGCCCAAAGGCTGGCTGATCCTCGCGCCGGTCGCTATTGATCCCGAATGGCAGGGGCAGCGGCACGGGCGCCGGATGATCGGGATGCTGGCCGAATGGGCGCGATTGAGCGCGCATTATGTCGTGGCGACTGGCCCTGCGGCTTTCCTTGAGGGCGCAGGTTTCAGCAGGCAGCGTGGCGCAGACCTTATCTTGAAAGACCCGCTCACGCAGACGTGCCTTGCCGGTCCCGGCACTGACGTGCCAGAGCAAACCGTGATCCTACCGCCTGCTTTTGGAGCGCCCTGAATGCGCCTTTTCGTCCTTACCGCCCTGACGATGGTGGCCTTCGCTGCCAATTCTGTTCTCAACCGGGCGGCGCTGACCCTAGGCGGTATTGATGCCGTGAGCTTTGGTGTCATTCGGCTGATGGCGGGGGCATTTATCCTCGGCGCTTTGGTTTTTGCCTTACGGGGGCAGGTGCGTCTGGGCGGGGCGGGGCGCTGGATTGGGGTGTGCGCCCTCCTGCTCTATATTTTCGGGTTTTCGCTTGCCTATGAGGCGCTGGATGCTGGTCTTGGCGCGCTCATTCTCTTTGGCGTGGTGCAGATCACCATGTTTGCGGGCAGTATGGCGCAGCGCGAGCCAATGCCGCCACGTCGTGTGGTCGGGGCGGCGCTGGCCTTTGGGGGTCTCGTCTGGTTGCTCTGGCCCGGCACTGGGCCTCAGATCAGCGCGCTGCACGGTGGGCTCATGGCGCTTGCGGGCATCGGCTGGGGTCTCTACTCGCTCGCTGGACGGCGCGAAGCCGATGCGTTGAGCGGGACGGCGGCGAATTTCATCCTCGCCGCACCCGTGGCGCTTCTGGTGGTGGGCCTCGTGCCGCATGGTGCGCTGGGCGAGGCCGCGTTTTCTGGCATCGCACTTGCGATAGTATCGGGCGCTGTCACCTCGGGGCTGGGCTATGCTTTGTGGTATCATGTGTTACCGGGTTTGGCCGCGTCCTCGGCGGCGGTTGCACAGCTGACCGTGCCGATCATCGCTATGGCGGGGGGGATACTCTTTCTGGGTGAGGCCCTGACGCGGGACTTCGCAATGGCCGCGATCGTGATTTTGGGCGGCGTGGCCATATCGGTTCTGCCCGGCAAAGCGTCTGATCGAGGCAGCGCGCGTGCTCCCGGGGCATAGACACGATGCACGCTCGCCGCGCCGAGCGGCCGGGTGCGCTGCCACATGACGCCGTGTCATAGTACAGCACCCCCTTTCCGCGGCGGGGTTTTGCGCCTATCTGAAACCTCATGAAACCGCTCTTGATCGCCCTTCTTTTGCTGCTGCCCGCCACGGCCCGCGCCGAATGTGTGGTGCTGGTTCACGGGCTTGCCCGCACTGACGCGTCTTTTTTGCTTCTGCAGGAGGTGCTTGAGGCTGATGGCTACCGCGTGATCAATCCCGAATAC
>JBASXE010000168.1:0-11651 GCA_049276875.1 Roseovarius sp.
AAAATGAACCATCCGCAGCGCTGTATCCACAGCCGTGGAGACACCAGTCGTGAAAAACACATTATTGAGATCACCCGGCGCGCGCTCTGCGATCTTATGCGCGAGCACGGTGGAGGGCTCGGTAGCGCTCGACCATGGCGAGTTGTAAGGCAGCTTCATCACCTGATCCGAGATCGCCTTGGCCATCTCCGCGCGGCCATATCCGATTTGCACGCACCACATTCCACCCGGCCCGTCGATGAAGCGTTTGCCCGCATCGTCCCACATGTAAACCCCCTGCGCCTCGGTGAACATCGGGTAGGCCTCTTTGCGCCACGAATTCATCGACGCCCAGGGCGGCAATTGATTGGTGCGGTTCCATTCGTTCAGTGTCTCGATTGAGGGGGCGTTGCTATCGGGCATGACATTTCTCCTTATTTGATCAAAACCTATCCTGCCCAGATCCCCGCGTAAAGTTTTTTGAGCGCTCAAATAAATTTTTTCGGCTGACAGAACACCGCGACTATGAAAAGGTAGGCAGTGACGAAGAAGGGCCCCGCGCGATGAACACCACCACCGACAGACCCCGCAAAGAGCGCAAAGCCAATGCCGACAAGCGCCGTCAACAGCTTTTGGATGCCGCCTTGCGCTCCATCGCCTCCAACGGATTGTCGCGCACCACACTGGCCACCGTGGCCACCGAAGCGGGGCTGAGCCAAGGGGTGGCGGTGTTCTACTTCAAGTCCAAGGCCGGGCTTCTGGCCGCCGCTTTGGCCGAGCATTACGCCGCCTATCAACGCACGTGGGAGCGTGCGATAAAAACTGCGGGCGACGATCCACTGGACCAGATCGTATCGCTTGTCCGCGCGGATTTCTCATCGCGCATTTGCAACCCGCAGGCGCTGGCCGTGTGGTTTGCCTTTTGGGGCGAGCAGAAATTCACCCCCCAATATGCCGAAGTCTCCGCCGAGTTTGATACCAACCGTGCAGCCGCCGTGCAGGAGGTCTGTGCCAAGCTGATGCCCGACGCGCCCGAGGCCGAAATCGCAAAGGTGGCCGAATGGATCGACACGATCTCTGACGGATATTGGCAGCACTTGCACGTCTCGCCCACAAGCATCACGCGCGAGGGCGCTCATGAAGCCACCCTCGCCTTGGTCTGTCGACTTATCCCGGCACAAGCGGATGCGATCCGCGCGCGGGCCGGCGTGGCTCAGGGAACCTCGTAAACCACGATTACACAACCGTTTTTCGTGGTTGAGCAATGCTGGGTTCCATCCCGCAGCCACACCACATCGCCGGGCCCATACTCCGTCCCATCATTGTCGGTGAGGTCGCCATCGATGATGAAAAACTCCTCATCACCGCGATGTTGGTGCGGCGTGGTCGTGGAGCCTGGAGCCATGCGGTAGATATAGAAACCCTTGCCGAGGTCGGCGGCGCTGCCCAGTTGCAGAACTTCGCCGTCCATCTTGCCGTTCGACAAGAAGGGCTTGAACTCAGCGGTGTGGATGTTTGCCACGCGGCGGTCTTCTGGTTTGATCGGGTCCATTTTATCTCTCCTTAAGTGATCTAAGTATCGCGTCAGCGTTGCAGAAACGCGAGGTATCCTCGGTAGAAGCCGTCTATGCCCCATTCCATCTCCGACAAGGGGCCGGGTTGGAAATGGTGCGAGTTCACGCCCTCCTGATTATGGCGAATGATCCGCTCATCATCCAGAGAGGTGACGTGCCAGAGCCAGGTCAGCGCCTCACGGTCGTAATCGCGGCCCTCCTCCGCATCACCCCGCACATACCAGATGACCTGAATATCTGTCTCCTGAAGCCCGCGCGGAACAAAGCGATAGCCGACAACGTGATCGGCGTAGATCAGCAGATTGTTCAGCGTGCCAAGAACGAGATCGGTCGCCCCCCCGTCATAGCCCGTAAGCGTGCCGAGAAGCGGTGCAACCCCTTCGCCGGTCTGGCTACCCGTATCGTAGCCCTCAAAGAGGGGGTAGCGGCGCCAGTACACGTCTGCGCCCAGCGCGGTGGCCTGCGACCCTGTCTCCCACACATCGTCGGTCGACAGACCAACCGCGCGCGACCGTTCGGCAAGTGCGGGTGCCAAAGCTGCCACATCGCGCGGATCTTTCAGGGTGTGGCTGCGCGCATATTCCTGATGCGACGGGGCGCAGTGATAACACTCCATGTAATTCTCCAGCGCCAGCTTCCAGTTGGCAGGCACTGGGTATGACGTCTCGTGCGCAACCTTAAGATTGGTCAAATCAAAAGGTGCCGCCAAAGGCTTCAACCGCTCAAGCGCGGCGTCGATGGGGGGCGGCGTGTCAGCCGTGCAGATGAGAATCATCCCCTCGAAAATCCGCAGATGTGCAGGGAAAAGCCCCCAATCGCCGGGATCGAAATCCGGCCCCATGGACCGCCCACCCCGCAGGCTGCCTTCGAGATCAAAGGTCCACGCGTGATAGGGGCAGACGAAAAGACGCGTGTTCCCCTCAGCTTCGGTGCAAACTCGGCTGCCCCGATGGCGACAGACGTTGAGATGCGCGCGCACTTCACCGCTTTGGGTGCGCACGATGATGATGCTTTCGGGGCCGTAATCAAAGAGGAAGTAATCACCGGGATTGGGCAATTGGCTGACATGCCCCACCCAAATCCAGCTTTGATTCCAATAAGCTGTGATGTCACGCTCATAAATCTCACGGTCCGTATAGAAGCTGCGCGGCAGGGCAAACCCTTCGCGGTAGCCACCCAGATTGCTCATATCCTTAGCCATAATTTGTCCCCTCAATCGCTCAGCGCGGTTATCTCGCGCCGAAAGAATTCCGCAGCCACCTCGCCGGGGTCACGCTCAAAATTGCGCGCGGCGCGGTGGCCCTCGTAAACAGCATCAGCAATCAGCCCCGGACTTGCCGCATCCCCAATAAGCGACAGAGTGCGCAGCCCATGCTCCTGTGCGCGCAGGCTGTCATAAAGCGCCGTCTCGCGCACGCGTTCGGTCACCAAAACTGCGCTGGCACAGGTGATATCGCGTGTGCGCCCAGAATATGTGCAGCAGATTTGCGGCGTGGCCTTGAGCGCGGCAAGGCTGTGATGTGTAATGATCTCCACATCCATCTCGATGAGGCGGGCCTGAATACGGTGCTGCTCCAGCGTGAGCTCGGTGAAGGGCGAGACCATGTTGGCGGGAGTGACAAAGATCACTTCATGCGTAGCGGCCAGAAGCTCGGCGATCACGCCCGCGAGATAGGCCTGATCATCGTCATAGATCATCACCGGTCCCTCAGGCGGGCGCGCGCCTTTCATAATGTCATCGGGCGTGAGGACCGACAGGCTGCCGTCATTCTCTAACGCGCCAAGGGTGTTGCGACCCCGCCCATCGGCGCGCCAATGGCTGCCTGTGGCCAGAAAGACGTTTGAAATACCCAACTCCAGAACCTCCCCGGCCCCCAGCGCGCTGTCCGTGAACATCTGCACATTGCCGCGCTGCGAAAGGTCATAGAGCCGGTGATCGGCCACGCGCTTCCACGCGCCAAGCCCCGGAAGGCCCGACTCGGAAAGCACCCGCCCGCCCATCTCGGGGCCCGCCTCAGCCAGCGTCACCGCGTAGCCGCGCCGCGCCAGCTGCATCGCGCATTCAAGCCCCGCAGGGCCCGCTCCCACGACGAGTGCCGCCTCCTCGGACCCTTTGGGCGCGATCTTCTCAGGGTGCCAGCCGCGCCGCCACTCCTCGCCCATCGTGGGGTTTTGGGTGCAACGAATGGGCACTGAAAGGCTGTCGGCGGAGACACAGATATTGCAGCCGATGCACTCCCGGATCTCCTCGATCCGGCCCTCTTGGATCTTGTTAGGCAAGAAAGGGTCAGCGATGGACGGCCGCGCGGCCCCGATGAAGTCCACGATCCCCTTGCGCACCATTGATGCCATCATATCGGGCGATCCGATGCGCCCCACGGCGACCACGGGCTTGGTCGTAACCTGTTTCACAAACGAAATGTAGTCGTTTTGATAGCCCTCGGACTGCTGAAACCGCGAGGTGACGCTGTCATTGGCCCAATCGGCCACGTTCACATCCCACAGATCGGGCAACTCGGCCAGCATCTCGACCACAGCGCGCCCCTCCTCGGCGGCCTGCATCCCGTCCGGCCCGCGCATTTCATCCACGGCAAGGCGCATTGCGATGCCGCATGTGTCACCCACAACCTCGCGCGTGTCCTCCAAAAGCTCGCGGGTCAGCCGCACACGATTCTCAAGAGAGCCACCATATTCGTCCATCCGGTCGTTGAATTGCGGCAGAAGGAAATGCTGCGCAACGGTCATGTGGTGGCCCGCATAGACATAGATAATATCGAAGCCTGCATCGCGCGCACGGATCGCCGCGGCCTTATGCCAGGCGCGCAGTTCTTTGATGTCGGCCTTGTCCATCGCGCGGGCCTGTTTGGGGAAGGCCATATCGAGCGAAAGTTCCGACGCACCCAAAACTGGCGCTCGTGTCAGATGGTTCTGCGCGTGATGCCCGTTATGGGCCAGCTCCACCGCCGCGAGCCCGCCATGCTCGTGGACAGCGTCCGTCATCAGACGCAGATAGGGGATATCGCGCGCATCCCAAAGCCTGCCTTCCGCAAAGGGCGACAGGTCCGAGGTTGGGTGAATTTCGGTCTCTTGGTTGGCAATGACCGCCCAGCCGCCTTCCGCCTTCATGCCGCGCATCGCGGCCTCCGCGCGCGGGCGCACATAGCCCATTCCGTTGCAATGAGGCACCTGATAAAAGCGGTTGCGCGCGGTGACGGGGCCGATTTTGACCGGCTCGAAAAGAATGGAATAGTCTGTGCCGCCGGCCATTCGGATACCCTTTGCTCATTCGTTTGCACTGTGTGCAGGGCTTCACGCTACCCGCCCCTGAAGGTCGCGTAAAGTTAATTGAGCGCTCGAACAAACTTTTGCCTTCTGATCCCCCCACTTCTTGTTGAGAATAGTTCTCATTCCTATTTACAACTCCCACCCCACGATCTACATCACAGTGCGCAACACCACTCAGGAGAGACCGCCCATGATCCGTCACATGCTCAGCCCCTTCGCCTTTGCCGCCGTTTTCGCCGCCTCCTTGGCCACGGGCTCCGCCGCCCATGCCGAGGATAAATTCAAGGCCGTGACCACCTTCACCGTGATCGCCGACATGGCCCGCAACGTCGCCGGTGACGCGGCAATCGTCGAAAGCATCACCAAGGCGGGTGCCGAGATCCACGGCTATCAGCCCACCCCTCGCGACATCATCCGCGCGCAGGACGCGGACCTGATCCTCTGGAACGGGCTGAACCTTGAGCTGTGGTTCGAGCAATTCTTCACCAACCTCTCGGACGTTCCCAGCGCCACCCTTTCCGACGGGATCGCGCCGATGAGCATCAGCACGGGCGAATATGAGGGCAAGCCGAACCCCCATGCATGGATGGGTCTGGAAACTGCGCTCATTTACGTGGACAATATCCGCGACGCCTTTGTCGAGCATGATCCAGAGAACGCCGCCACCTATGAGGCCAATGCCGCCGCCTACAAGGCCGAGATTACGGCCACCATCGCACCGCTGCGCGACCGGATCATGTCGGTGCCGCAGGCGCAGCGCTGGCTCGTGTCCTGCGAGGGCGCGTTCAGCTATCTCGTGCGTGATTTCGAAATGAACGAGCTCTACCTCTGGCCCATCAACGCCGACGCCACAGGCACGCCACAACAGGTGCGCCGCGTGATCGACGGCGTGCGCGAGCACGACATTCCGGCCGTGTTCTGCGAAAGCACCGTGTCGCAAGCGCCCGCCGAGCAGGTCGCCCGCGAGACGGGTGCGGAGTATGCAGGCGTGCTCTACGTCGACAGCCTGACAGAGGCGGATGGCCCCGTGCCCACCTATCTCGATCTGCTGCGCGTGACCGCCGAGACGATCGCGGAGGGCCTGACCAAGTGAGCGCCGGGGCTGGCATAACCGCGCGCGGCGTCACCGTCACCTATCGCAACGGGGCGACTGCCCTGACCGATGCCAGCTTCGAGATCCCCACCGGCACAATCACGGCCCTTGTTGGCGTAAACGGCGCGGGTAAATCCACGCTTTTCAAAGCGATCATGGGGTTTGTCCCCGCCGCGCGCGGTGAGATCACCGTGCTTGGCCTGCCTGCCCGCGAGGCGCTGCGCCGCAACACCGTTGCCTACGTCCCACAGGCCGAGGAGGTCGATTGGACCTTTCCCGTACTGGTCGAGGATGTCGTGATGATGGGGCGCTACGGGCATATGGGCTTCTTCCGCCGCCCCCGTGCCGTAGATCACGCGGCGGTCTCCGATGCGCTGGCACGAGTCGGCATGGCCGAGTTCCGCCAGCGCCAGATTGGCGAGCTTTCGGGCGGGCAGCGCAAACGCGTCTTCCTCGCGCGTGCCCTCGCCCAGGAGGGGCAGGTGATCCTGCTGGATGAGCCCTTCACCGGTGTCGATGTCCAGACCGAAGAGGCAATCATCGCCCTTCTGCGCGAGATGCGCGACGAGGGGCGCGTGATGCTGGTCTCGACCCACAACCTCGGCTCTGTCCCTGAGTTCTGCGACCGCACCATTCTGGTGAAGGGAACCGTCATCGCCCACGGGTTGACCGAGGATATCTTCACCCACGCCAATCTTGAGCGGGCCTTCGGCGGCGTGCTCCGGCACTTCGTGCTGGGCGGCTCGGACCTGCATGATGACGATGACGCGCGCCAAATCCACGTGATCACAGACGATGAGCGGCCCTTCGTGGTCTACGGCGACGAGGGTGCGGCAGACACGCCACCCGACAAGAAAGCCGCGCCCAAATGATCGAGACGCTCGCCCTGCCCTTTACCTATGGCTATATGGTCAACGCCATGTGGGTCAGCGCCCTTGTCGGCGCGATCTGCGCGTTCCTGTCGGCGTATTTGATGCTCAAGGGCTGGTCCCTCATTGGTGACGCGCTCAGCCATTCCATCGTGCCGGGCGTGGCGGGCGCCTATATGCTCGGCCTGCCCTTCGCGCTTGGCGCGTTCGCGGCCGGCGGGCTTGCCGCCGGGACCATGCTGTTCCTCAACCAACGCTCGGGGCTGAAGGAAGACACCATCATTGGTCTCATCTTCACATCCTTCTTCGGGATAGGCCTTTTCATGGTGTCGCTCTCGCCAACCTCGGTCAGCATCCAAACCATCACGATGGGCAATATCCTCGCCATCACGCCAAGCGATACGCTGCAACTGGCCATCATCGGCTTTGTCACGCTGGCCATTCTCACGGCCAAGTGGAAGGATTTCATGGTCACCTTCTTCGATGAAAACCACGCCCGCTCTATCGGGCTCCGGCCCGGCCTTCTGCGGGTGATCTTCTTCACGCTCCTCTCGGCCTCCTGCGTCGCAGCGCTGCAAACCGTAGGAGCGTTTCTGGTGATCGCCCTCGTGGTCACGCCGGGCGCGACGGCCTATCTGCTAACCGACCGTTTCCCGCGCCTTCTGGTCCTCAGCGTTTCCATCGGCGCTTGCACCTGTTTCCTCGGCGCCTATCTCAGCTTTTTCCTCGACGGGGCCACGGGTGGTATCATCGTCTGCCTGCAAACGCTGCTGTTTCTTACGGCGTTCTTTTTCGCGCCCAAACATGGCTACCTCGCCGCCCGCCGCCGCGCAGCCCAAGCGCTTGAGGCCCTGTGATGGAGACGCTGCTACAACCGTTCCAATTCGCCTTCATGCAGAACGCCTTTCTGATCATGGCGATCATCTCCGTGCCCACGGCGCTTTTGTCATGCTATCTTGTGCTGCGCGGTTGGTCCTTGATGGGTGACGCGATCAGCCATGCGGTGCTGCCGGGCATCGTCGTGGCCTATATCGTCGGTATCCCGCTCATTATCGGGGCATTCATCGCGGGCATGATCTGCGCGCTCTCCACAGGGTTTTTGTCGCAAAACAGCCGGGTGAAACAGGACACCGTGATGGGCGTGGTTTTCTCGGGCATGTTCGGTTTCGGGATCGTGCTCTACACCAAGATCACATCGGAGGTGCATCTCGATCACATCCTCTTTGGCAATATGCTGGGCGTGGGTGCGGAGGAGCTTTGGACCGCCTTTGGCGTGGCCGCGTTCACAGCCGCAATTATCATAACCAAAAGGCGTGATTTTCTGCTCCACGCCTTTGATCCCATTCAGGCGCAGGCGGTTGGGCTGCGCACGGGATGGCTGCATTACGGGCTCTTGTCGCTCATTTCGCTCACCATCGTATCGACGCTGGCGGCGGTGGGGATCATCCTGTCAATCGGGCTTTTGATTGCGCCGGGGGCGATTGCATTCCTGGTGACCAAGCGCTTTGAGCGGATGCTGCCCATCGCTGTGGGGGTCACGCTATTCTCCGGTATCGCGGGCGTCTACATCGCGTTTTTCCTCGACAGTTCGCCCGCGCCCACCGTGATCCTCGTGCTGACCGCGATCTTCATCGCAGCTTTTATCCGCGCGAACCTTCGCATCCGCGCGGCAGAGCGGCAGGCCTAGGCCCGCGCGCCCAAAGCTTCCTCAGCAACCTCGGGCTTGCGCAGCACAAGCCGCAACAGGGGCGGCACAGTCAGCAGCGTGAGGAACGCCGACATCGACAGCCCCCCCACCACCACGGCACCGAGACCACGGTAGAGCTCGGACCCTTCGCCGGGGAACACGATCAACGGCAGCATCCCCATAACGCTGGTCAGCGTAGACATGAAAATGGGCCGGATGCGGTTACGCGTCGCCTCCTCGATGGCGTCCACAGGGTCCATCCCCTCCTCACGCAAATGGTAAAGCGACTGGTGCACGATCAGGATGGCGTTGTTTACCACGATCCCCACGAGGATCACGAAACCGAGCAGCGTGAGCATGTCCAGAGGCTGCGTCTGATAGGTGTTGAGAAGCGCCAAGCCCCCCACACCACCCGCTGCCGCGACAGGCACGGAGATGAGGATGACGAGCGGCAGAACGAAGCTCTCAAAGAGGATCGCCATCACGAGGAACACAATCACAAGCGCCACGACAATGTTGATCTGAATGGCCGACCATGTCTGGCTCAGCTGATCCGCCGTGCCCGACACGGTGATGCGCACATCGGCAGGAAGGCCCTGCTCCTCCAGCACGGCAACCACGTCGCGCTCCAGAATTTCCACCGCCTCTTCCAGCGGCAGGGTGTCCGAGGGGCGCACTTCCAGCGTCACGGTTCTCAGCCTGTCACGGTGGCGGATTTCCGTGGGGCCCGCGGTCAGAACCACTTGGGCCAGCGCCGACACGGGCACGATCTGCCCCGAGGGGGTGACCACCGGGTAATTGCCAACATCCTGCGTGCGAGCGGCATCCGAAACGGACGGATCGCCCTTCAGCACCAGATCCACACGTTCCGCGCCCACGGTGATCTCAGCCACGCGCAGCCCGTCATTGAACGCATCTACCGTCGCGGCAAGGCCCGAGCTGTCCAGCCCCGCATCCGCAAGGCGCAAGCGGTCGGGGATCAGCCGCACCTCGGGCGCGCCAAGCTCCAGCCCCGGAATGGGGCGGAACTGGTGCCCCTCGGAGCGTGGCAGGATTTGGCTGACAATCCCCGCCGCCCGACCAGCGACGCCGAGGATCTCGTTGAGGTCCTGCCCCGAGACGTTCAGCTCAATTGCGCGCCCGCCACCCACGCCGCGCCCAAACAGCGAGGGCTGCGTCATGAAGCCGAACGTGCCCGGCTCGGCGAAAATGGGCCGGCTCAGCACCGGGATAAGCTCCGCCGCGCGCTGCCCGTCCATGGCTGCGGCACCCACGAAGGACGATCCCGGCAGGGCCACGAAGAAGAAGTTGGAGATAGTCGGGATGCCCTCTTCGGTCTCAAGCGCTGGGGCTGCCTCCCACAAGGGGGCGGCCACGGTCTCGATCCGGGTGGCGATGGTTTCGGTCGTCTCAAGGTTATAGCCCGGCGGCGGGATGAGCACACCAAAGACCAGATTGCGGTTCCCCTCGGGCAGGTATTCCAGACGCGGCAGGAACAAGATGCTCAGCGCCGCGGCCCCGCCCGCGATCACGCTGACCATCACGAGCCCCGCCGCGCGGTAGCGCACGGTGAGCCGCGTATAGGCCATGATCATCCCGTGAAAGCTGCGTGCGAAATGATCGACGCCCCAGATCCGCATCTTGGACTGCTCGCCCCCGGCCAGAAGGCGGCTGGCAAGCGCGGGGATGACCGTGACGGCCACCACCAGCGACAACATCACCGAGACAGAAATGGCCACGGCGATGTCGCGGAAAAGCTGCCCCGCCTCAAGCTGCATGATCAGGATCGGCACGAAAACGAGCACGGTGGTGAGGGCCGACACGAGGATCGCGCCCCAGACCTGACTGGCCCCCTTATAGGCGGCCTCGCGGCGGCTGAGCCCCTGTTCGCGCAGGCGGTAGATATTCTCAAGCACCACGATGGCCGCGTCCACGATCATGCCGACGGCAAAGGCGATACCCGCCAGCGAGATCACGTTGAGCGTGCGCCCGGTGAGGGCCATGACGACAAAAGTGGCCACGATGGAGACGGGAATGGCCAGTGACACGACCAATGTGGCGCGCAGGCTTCGCAGGAAGAGAAGCAGAATGATCGCCGCCAATATCCCCCCGATCCAGATATTCTGCGTCACCAGGTCAATCGCCCCGTCGATATAGATCGTCTCGTCGTAGACCTGTTCGAGGTTGAGCCTTTCGGCGGCGATGGGGCCCGCGCTCAGCTCAGCCAGAACGCCACGGATTTCCTCCATAACGCTGATCACATTCGCGCCCGCCTCGCGCACGATGTTGAAGGCCAGCCCCGGCTCGCCCTTGAAGCGCAGGCGCGTCGTGGCTTCCTGATAGGCGAAGGCCACCTCGGCCACATCTCCCACGCGCACCCGGCCAATGCCGCCCGTGCCCGCATCCGAGCGCAGCACGACCGAACGGATCGCATCAACCGTGTTCAGATTGCCCTCGGTGCGCACGACATAGCGCCGCTTACCCTCGTCCACATCGCCCGCCGAGATTGACACGTTCTCGGCGCGCAAGCGCTGCACCACTTGCGGCACAGTGATCCCGTAGAGCGAAAGCCTGCGCGGATCGACCACGACCTGAAGTTCGCGGGTGACGCCGCCAAAGACGTCGACGGCAGAGACACCTTCGATCCGTTCGATCCGGTCCTTAATGACATCCTCGACGAAATCACCGTAGCTGGGCATGGGCTTGGTGTTGCCCTCCATCGCCGTAAGAAGAACCCACGCGATAGGGCTGTCATCCGCGCCAGACGTGTTGAGCGAGGGCTCTGACGCCTCATCGGGATAGCCGCTCACACGGTCCAGACGGTTCGACACCAGCAGGAGAGACTGGCTCATATCCGTGCCGACGCCAAATTCCAGCGTCACTTCCGCCTTCCCGGTCTGGGAGCTGGAGGTCATGATTTCCAAACCGTCGAGACCGCGCAGCGCCTCTTCCTGTAGGTTGACGATCTCGCGCTCTACCTCCACCGGAGAGGCGCCCGGCCAGACTGTCTCGATCACCACGATGGGTTTGCGCACATCCGGTGCCAGCTGAATGGGGATCCGCGTCAGCGCAATGAACCCGAAAAGAATTGCCATGGCCACAAGAGCCATGACGGCCACGGGCCGATCAATCGCGTAGCGAATGAAATCCATCAGTTGCTCTCC
>JBASXE010000169.1:0-1560 GCA_049276875.1 Roseovarius sp.
CTGCTGTCACAATAAAGGGCATGGAGGGTCCGATGCTTTAGGTGTCTTCATGCCCCCTTTAGGGACAGATTATTTGAAGCGCCGTTGACGAAGTAACGATCAAAGTCATGTTCATAATCACCCGACAGTCATTCAGAGCTCCCCCAGAGCCAGGAAAACATGCCATGCGCGCTGGCAAGCGGTCAGCGGCACATTCACGAGGCCCTCTGGCGCGGGCGCTACACCACCGCGCTCGGCGGCCAGCGTGTGATGCGCCGTTTGGGATGGACCTCGCTTGAGGAGATGGGGCATGCGCTCTTGGGTGAGCCACGCCCGGCCGTTCTTCTCGCTGGGCGCGGCGATATCGTTCTGGCCGACACCGGTCTTGGCTTCGGCATCTGCACTGGGACCTCGGCGGTTGGGATGACCCCTGAAGGCCTCGTCACCGTTCCACTCACCTCTTGCCGGCTTGCCTGGCCCATCTGATCTCGGAAGCACCCTATGCCCTTCATCGTGACAGCCGTCACCGCGATCGCGGGGGCGATCAGCGGCGTATTGGCTGCAGGCGGAATTGGTGCGGCACTTCTGCGGATCGGCGGCACGCTTCTGCTGTCCTACGCGGCGCAAGCGTTGATGCCGAAACCGCAGACCACGATGCAGCCGCGGACGGTGACGATCCGCGAGCCCGTCGTGCCGCGCGATCTCGTATATGGCCGCACCCGCAAGGGCGGGGTCATCGTCTTCCTGCACGCCTCGGGGTCGGACAACAAGTTCCTCGATCTGGTTATCGTGCTGGCCACGCATCGGGTCAAATCAATTGGTGCCATCTATTTTGAGGGCGAAGTGGCGGTAAATGCCGCCGGGATCGCGCAGGGCCGCTGGGCCGGAAAGGTTGTCGTCGAAAAGAAACTCGCCGACGCCAACCAGACGGCCTTCGCGGGCCTCAAGGCAGCGCTGCCGGACAAATGGACAGAAAACCATCGGCTGCGGGGCTGCGCCGCGATCCGGTTGCGACTGACCTATGACCAGGATGCCTTCCCGGGTGGCATCCCAAACATCACGGTCGATCTCGAGGGCAAGGACGACATCTGGGATCCGCGGACACAAACCGCGGGCTATTCGGAAAACCCCGCGCTGTGCCTCGCCGATTACATGGCCAATGCCATCTGGGGCATCGGCGCGCGTATCGGCCAGCCTGACGGAATTGACGAGATGTCCTTGGTCGAGGCGGCGAACATCTGCGACGAGACCGTCGCGTTGGCCGGTGGCGGGTCTGAGCCGCGCTATGCCTGCAACGGGGTGATTACCCTCTCGGAGGTCCCGAAGACGATCATCGAGGGGTTGCTCTCGTCCTTCGCCGGGCGCTGCGCCTTCTCGGGCGGGTCCTGGCGCATCCATGCAGGTGCCTGGCGCTCGCCTGATGTCGCGCTGACCTCGGACCACGTCCGCGAGGGTGGGCTGACACTCGCCACGCGCGTGACGATGTCCTCGAACTTCAACGGGGTGCGAGGTCAGTTCGTCAGCCCCGAAAACGACTGGCAGCCGGATGACTTCCCGGCCTATTCGAGCGCTGTCTATGTG
>JBASXE010000170.1:0-23628 GCA_049276875.1 Roseovarius sp.
TGAGTTTGTTCTGTCATGTGAGCCTCCTGTTCTTTGGGAGACAGATAGTAATTTGCCTCAGGGATACAATAATTTTTTAAATTAACATCCACCAAGCCTGAAACTGTCTAGGGTCAGGACTCATAACCAGAATATGACTGTTGCGGCGAGAGCGATTGCTGACAAGAAGACCTTTGGGCAGCGGTCATAACGGGTTGAGACACGTCGCCAGTCTTTGAGCCTGCCGAACATCCTTTCGATGCGGTTGCGGCGTTTGTATCGTCGCTTGTCATACTTGACGGTCGTCTTGCGCGATTTGCGACCCGGGATGCTGGGCTTTGTGCCCTTATCGACAAGGGTTTCGCGGAACCAATCCGCATCATACCCTCGATCAGCGAGAAGCCATTCGGCTTGTGGCAGACCGTTCATCAAGGCCGCAGAGCCAGTATAATCGCTCACTTGGCCTGCGGTAATGAACAGGCGGACCGGGCGACCGCTGGTGTCTGTAACAGCATGCAACTTTGTATTCATGCCGCCCTTGGTCAAGCCGATCAGGCGTCCACGCCCCCCTTTTTCAACCGCAGGCTGGAGGCCGTGCGGTGTGCTTTGAGGTAAGTCGCGTCGATCGAGATGGTCTTATTGTCGGGTGCCTCCGCTGCCAACCCTGTCATTATCCGAGCGAATACACCCGCATCGCTCCAACGTTTCCAGCGATTATAAAGCGTCTTGGGTGGCCCATACGCAACGGGCGCATCACACCAGCGTAACCCATTGCGATTGATGAAGATAATGCCGCTCAAAACACGCCTGTCATCGACGCGCGGCTTACCTCGGCTCTTTGGAAAATACGACCGTAGCCGCACCATCTGATCTTCTGTCAGCCAGTAAAGATTGCTCATCGTACCCCCAAATCATTGGTGGTCGTGAATCATGACGACAAACCAGCATCAAGGCATTTAATGGGTCCTGACCCTAGTAAAGCCGGGAAGCAAATAGAGCACGTTTTGGAATAGAAAGAAATCATTGGCAGATGGTCAAATCAACGCGGTCGCCAATTCGGCTGTCACGGTGTTTGAGATGGAGACCGAGCTGTTGGCCATTCAAATTGCCGACACAGCCGACGAAATGGTTGCACTTGAAGCCTATCTTCGCGGCCTGATCGACAGCTTTACAATCGGCGTGATGGCGGGCGGCGGTTTTCTAAGCCTTGAGAAATACGAGCATTTGAACATGAGCGCCAAAAACAAAACGGTTTATATTGATGGGCTGGCACGAGCGAAAAACGCCGTGGCTCACGATTCCCGCGTCGCCAGCGCGTTGCGCAATGTCTACGGAAATGTGGGTTTGAAATGGAGCGAGGCGGCTTTTCCCACGCGCTTAGACAGCTCTGCCATGACCAACGAAAAGTGTTTTCAAATCGGTGTGGACGACGGACTCTATCAAGTCTCCATCGCAGGAGCCGGAATGTTTCAACCAACGCGAGCATTGCAAGGTTGGTGGGATCGCAACGATCAAGGTTGATGACGGTGCGTGCACACGCTGTCAGACTAATTGCACACCTAACGCACACGTCACCACGCAATCCGCTGAATAAAACAGCAATCAACATCCTCTACGGCGACAAATCGGATAACCGAATATGCAACTTGAGGGCGGCAGACCCCTCAACAAACCAAGTGAACCGCCGTGCAGATAAGGGACGCAGGTTCAAAGGTGTCTACCGCGTCAAGCAAACAGGCAAATGGATTGCGCGGATTTCCTTTAATGGCCAGCAATTCAACTTAGGTTGCCATGCCACTCCAGAAGGGGCAGCTCAGGCATACAACGAGGCCGATCTGTCGTTGCATGGCGAGTTCGCCTTACTCAATTCCTTTGAGTAAATTGCGTCTTTTCGGGAAAGACTGAAGAAAGCTTGCCACCGTCCACTTTTCTTTCCGCCCCGAAATGGCCCCGCTAGGCAGACGCAGATTTCCGCTAAGTCATTGAAAATAAATGGAGGCGAGTACCGGAATCGAACCGGTGTACACGGATTTGCAATCCGCTGCGTAACCACTCCGCCAACTCGCCTGCCGTGGGTGTGAGGCTGACTTAGAGCAAGCGGCGCGCCCGTGCAAGAGGCTCTCGCGGGTCTTGGCGCGCAGCCAGCGGCTTAGCCTGTATAGGCTGCGTCCCAGCGTTCGATCAGGGCTTGTTGGAGGGCCGTGGCGCGTTTGTTCCAGGCGGAAGACCCTTCCGGGCGGCCTTGGGTGTTCTTGCTCAGGCCCCGCCGCAAATCGTCATTCGCGGTGAAAATCGCAAAGGCCAGCGGGCGCCCATCCGGCCCTGTCGCATAGCCTGACAACGTGCTCACGAAAAAGAGCGTGCCCGTCTTTGCCAGCACTGTGACCGGGTGATCATCATTCACCTGACCATTCTTGTGGCGCATCGCGAAGGGCTTCATCAACGGGCCCAGCACGTTCTCGCGGTGCACTGCGGCCATCGCCTTGGCCAGCACCTGAGGTGTGACGCGCGAGGCCGGACCAAGCCCCGAGTGGTCCACCAACCGCGCGCCCTTCAAGCCCAGATCGGCCTGCGCCCAAGCCGTCATCTCGCGCGCCGAGGCGGCCAGCGAGGCCACACTGCCCTTGCGCGCGGCGGTGGCCGTCATGCCGACAAGCTCGGCCGTGAGGTTGTTTGAATATTTCAGCATATCGCGCACGATCACGTTGAGCGTCGCACTTTGGTGCGTGACAAGGGCCGTGCCACGCGGCAACCGGTTGATCTCCCCCCCCATCTTGAGCTCAATCCCTTGGCTGCGCGCAAAGCCCGCGAAAACCTCCCCCGCATAGTCCGCAGGGCGGCGCACTGGAAGCCAGCGTGTCCCGCTATTGCCAAGCGCGGCCTGCGCCACGGTCCACGCGTCATGATCACCGCCATCGGTATAGGTGTAGAGCGGGCTTTGCCGGTTCGCCACGCGCATCCGGGCCACACGCACCTCGGGGCGGTATCTCCCAGAACGCGCATCCATCATGACCGTGTAGCCACCCGAACCGCGCTGCCACGCGAAATGCACACGATTGAAGTTCAGGTTAAGCCCCGACAGGGTTGGGTTGTAGCTCACATGATCGGGCTGATCCGCGTCAATCACACGGGTAAAGGGCAGCGCGCCACCATAGACGCGAAACGCGCCATCGACCGCACGGATGCCCGCAGCCTTGAGGTCTGCGGCCATACCAGCAAGCGCGTCTGTGTCCAGCGTCGGATCACCACCCCCTGCAAGGATCAGATCACCTTTGATCACGCCATTCTCAACCGCACCCGCCGCAATCAGCCGCGTGCGGAACCTGTATGTCGCCCCCAAAGAGCGAATAGCGTAGAGGGCCGTGATGGCCTTGGTGACGCTGGCGGGGGCAAACCCCCGGCTGCCATTATGCGTCTCCAGCACATTTCCCGTGCGCACGTCTACCACAGCATAACCCACCGCACCGCCCAATTGCGCCGCCTCGATCAGCGCCCTTGCATCGGGTGCGTGCGCGGCACGCGATTGCCCATCCGCAGGCCGCGCTTGCGGCCGCAAGGATACCGAAGGCGCACCTGCCACAGCCGGACCCGCCAAAAGCGCACTCGCCGCAACGCTCAGAAAATACCGTCGTGAAATCCCCAATGTCATTGCCGGAGGTTAACCCCGGTTCCCGACCTGAGACAATTGGCTATTTGCCCAAATCCGATCACGATTTGCTTAGTCTTGCGCAGGCCATGCGCCATCCGCGCGTAGCCCGGTGGACGACATCGCGACCATCGGCACGTTCACAAAACACCACGCTGGCGCGCGCATATGTGCAAGGCGCTGGCTTTGGCGACCGGGCAAACGGTAGTCCTTGTAGATCCGCGCCGCCTTGGAGCTGCGCGCCGCAAGCCGCGCGCCGGGCCGGGCCAACACGCCGATCGGGACTGTTTCCATGATCTCCTGCCAATCCTGCCAGAGATGGAACTGCGTGAGGTTATCCGCCCCCATCAGCCAGACGAACCGCGCGCCGGGCCGGGCCGCACGCAGATTGCGCAACGTCTCGGCGGTGTAATGCGCACCGATTTGGGCCTCAAAATCGCTGATCTTGACACGCGGGTCGTCCATCACGACCGCGGCTGCCGCCATCCGCCGCGCCATGGAGGCCGGGCCGCGCGCCTTGAGGGGATTTCCGGGGCTGACCAACCACCACACGGCATTTAGGTCAAACCGCTTCAGCGCCTCGCGCGTGATATGGGCATGGCCTGCATGAGGCGGATCAAAAGAGCCGCCGAGCAGTCCCACCGTGCGACCGGGCCGACAGGCTGGCAATATTGGTGGGTGCATCGGCGCGATCTCCGTTCAATTTGAAGGGTTTTTTATCCACAAAACGAGGCTGCTACCACCTGATATTAAGGGTGCTGTGTCACTGTCCCGATTGAGGCAATGCGAAAGCGTGAGCGGTGGTGTGAGCACAAGACCAAAATCAAAAAACGCCCCGGGACTGCCACCGGATGTTCCGGGCGTTTTGACATCCCTGCCCGGATTGATCCTCGATCATGTCACCGATGGCGTGGTGCTGATGGATATGCGGGGGCGGGTATTGTGGATGAACCCCGCGATGGAGCGGATGACCGGCTGGAATCTTAGCGAGGTGAAGGGTGACAACCCGCAGGCCTACATCCTACCCCCGGAGCTACGCCCGACCAAGGCGCAGCTTGATGAGTTTCAATACCGGCCCGAAAGCTCCCTTTTCCAAGGCTACCGCATCACGCAGCATATGCGCCGCGATGGCGCGCTGTTCTGGAACCAACAAAGTCACGCCTTGATCGATCTGGGCCCGGACCCCTCCCAAAAAATGGTCGTCGCCACCTGCCGCGATATCACCGAGCAGGTCCGCACTCATGACGCGTTGGAAGAGACCCGGATCGAGCTTGAGCATGCCGCTGGCCATGACAATCTGACCGGGCTGGGCAATCGCAAGAAGCTCGCTGACTTTCTCAACTCAACACGCGTTCGCAAGCACCTCAAGGCAGGGCGTGTCGGGGTGCTGCAACTTGACCTCGATAAATTCAAGGACATCAACGATACCCTCGGCCATGATGCGGGTGACGCCGTGCTGCGCCACGTCGCGGGGGCCGTCGCGGCACAGGAGCACGAGGGCGATTTGGGATGCCGGATGGGCGGCGATGAATTTTTGCTGATTTGCCTTGGCATCCAGAACCGCGATGTCCTTCTGGCACGGGCCGAGTTGATCCTGCGCGCAGCCAGCGCACCTATGTACTGGAAAGAGCAGCCAATACGCGTGGGCGTATCCATAGGTGCCACGCTCAGCGCCTGCGGCACGACGAATGGCCAGATCCTGATCAAACAGGCGGATCAGGCGCTCTACATATCCAAAAGCCGCGGCCGCGGGCGTGTGACCCTCTATAACGTGCGTCTTGGGCGTCGCTATACCGCCCAAAGTCAATTGACCCGCGATTTACATAACGCAATCGATAAAGAGCAGTTCAAGGTGCATCTGCAACCCATCATGGACTTGGCGACAGGCCAGATCACAGGCTGTGAGGCCTTGCTACGCTGGCACCATCCCGAGCGAGGCGTGCTGGCTCCCACGATTTTTCTTGACGCCGCCGAGCAAGCCCAGCTTCAGACGCAGATCGATTACCTATCAATGAACGCGGCCCTCGACGCGCTTTGCGATCTGCGCGATGCGGGTTTTGCGGAGATGACCATGGCGATCAATGTTTCTTCTTCGATCCTCGCGGATGCCAATTATCCCGGCCTGCTGGATTGGGCCCTGCAATCGCGCGACCTGCCCCAAAGCAGCGTCTGTGTTGAAATTCTGGAAACCAGTATCCTGAACCAATCCGAACCGGACGTGGTCACAGCGGTGGAACACCTGCGCCGCATTGGCGTGCGCGTGGCGCTTGATGACTTTGGCACCGGTTATGCGGGGCTTGCACGGATGTCGCTGCTGAAGGTGGACCAGATCAAACTGGATCGCTGCCTGGTCGGCCGGCTGGAGAGCGACCCGCGCACGCGCGTGATCACGCGCGCCCTCATCCGGCTTTGCGACCTTTTGGGGATGGACGTGGTGGCCGAAGGGGTCGAAACCCAAGGCCAACTCGATATCCTGCGACGCGCCAGATGCCCACACGCGCAGGGCTACGCCATCGGCCACCCCATGCCCGCCCCGGATATGATTACCTGGCTCCACGCCAACACCCCCCTGCCCTGCAAGGCGCCGCTTGAGCCGACCAAACACATCGCCGCCATTCCCCTCCCACACCGCCGCGATAACAGCGTTTGAAATCCGCCCGCCGCACCGTTACATCCATGCGCAAGAGTCTGATTTCAAAACGAAGGGCGGGTCCATGGCTGCGAACCAATATGTCTACCACATGCAGGGCGTCTCGAAGACCTACCCCGGCGGCAAGAAGTGCTTTGAAAACATCCACCTGAGCTTTCTTCCGGGTGTGAAGATTGGCGTCGTCGGCGTGAACGGCGCGGGTAAATCCACCTTGATGCGCATCATGACTGGCGCCGACACCGAGTTCACCGGTGAGGCATGGGCCGCCGAAGGTGCGACCGTGGGCTATCTGCCGCAGGAGCCGCATCTCGATGAGACGCTGAATGTGCGCGAAAACGTGATGTTGGGCGTGGCCCCCAAAAAGGCAATTCTCGACCGGTTCAACGAGCTTGCGATGAACTATTCCGATGAGACCGCCGATGAAATGGCGGCCCTTCAGGATCAGATCGACGCCGACAACCTGTGGGACCTCGATGCGCAGATCGACGTATCAATGGAGGCGCTCAGATGCCCCCCCGATGACGCTGATGTGGCAAGCCTCTCCGGTGGGGAGCGGCGTCGCGTAGCGCTTTGCAAGCTTCTGCTCGAAGCACCCGATATGCTGCTTTTGGACGAACCGACCAACCACCTCGACGCCGAGACGATCGCATGGCTCCAGCAGCATCTGATCGCCTATAAGGGCACCATTCTGTGCGTCACCCATGACCGTTATTTCCTTGACGATATCACCGGCTGGATTCTCGAACTGGACCGTGGCCGCGGCATCCCGTACGAGGGCAACTATTCCGCATGGCTGGAACAGAAGGCAAAACGCCTTGCACAGGAATCCCGCGAGGATAAATCGCGCCAGAAAACACTTGAGCGCGAATTGGAATGGATGCGTCAGGGCGCCAAGGCCCGACAAGCCAAATCCAAGGCCCGGATCAACGCTTATAACGACATGGCCGGACAGTCCGAGCGCGAGAAACTGACGCGCGCGCAGATCGTGATCCCCAATGGGCCCCGCCTTGGCGACAAGGTGATCGAGGTCACAGGTCTCAAAAAAGCCATGGGTGATAAACTCCTGATCGAAGACCTGAGCTTCTCGCTGCCCCCGGGCGGCATTGTGGGCGTAATTGGCCCAAACGGCGCGGGCAAATCGACGCTGTTCAAGATGCTGACAGGGCAGGAAACGCCGGATGCCGGGACGATTGAGTTCGGCGACACAGTCGACCTCAGCTATGTGGATCAGTCCCGAGACGACCTCAAGCCGGATGAAAACGTCTGGGAGGCAATCGCCGACGGGCAAGATATCATCAAGCTTGGTGACGCCGAAGTGAACGCCCGCGCCTATTGTTCCGCGTTCAATTTCAAAGGTGGCGATCAGCAGAAAAAGGTCTCGCTGCTGTCGGGCGGGGAGCGTAACCGCGTCCACATGGCCCGCCTGCTGCGGGCGGGTGGCAACGTCCTGCTGCTCGATGAGCCAACCAACGATCTCGACGTGGAAACCCTGCGCGCGCTTGAGGATGCTCTGGTTGATTTCGCAGGCTGCGCAGTGGTTATCTCCCACGACCGTTTCTTCCTGGACCGCATCTGCACGCATATCCTCGCCTTTGAGGGCGACGCGCATGTAGAATGGTTCGAGGGCAATTTCGAGGATTACGAAGAGGATAAAAAACGGCGCTTGGGCGCAGATGCGTTGGAGCCTAAGCGTCTGAAGTATAAGAAGTTTGCGAGGTAACGGCGGAGCGCATCACGCTTCGCAGAATGCCCGGAAGCGATTGCCCGAGCCACCCCCTTGCGATGGAAGTTACCGTCTTCGATGTTTATCGCAGCCATGGCTCAGCTGCAGCTTAGACAAACACAGTGGTCAGCGCTTAGAGGTGCTTTGTCGGTCCCCAGCCAGGACCGGCTAAGGAGGTTATCCGGCAGTCCGGCAACGGGAAGCTTCCGGGTGACCGTCGAAAGGTAGCTCCAAGTGATCATAGGAGCAGGCCAGACCGCCGTTATAAGGGCGGGATACAAATACTGAGCGAACTTTAACGCTCGTCCGGATGGGCATCGCTAGAGGGTTTTCTCAATGCGTTTTTCATTCAAGCTGAAGGGACGAGTGCGATACGCCGATGTAATCGGCACGATTGCACTGATCCTAACACTAATCAGCTTCATGCTCTAATGTTGGGCGGCCCTCGGGCCGCCCTTCCGCTTAACACGAACTGGACGTCGATCTGGAATAATCAGCGCTGTTGCAAGGCTGTCATATCAGCCACACAATCCGACGCATGGATCGCCTCCATCAGCCGTATCCCAACCTCCACCACAAAAAAACCCCGGCCGCTCGCGCAGCCGGGGTTTTCCAATTTGCCTAATCCAATCGAATCAGAGGCCGGTACTCACGTCGATCGTGTTGCCCTCTTCGAGGGTCACATAGGCCTTTTTCACATCGGCCCGCGTGCCAGGACGACCGCGGAAACGCTTGTTTTTGCCTTTGGTGATGGTTGTGTTCACGGCCTTCACCTTCACACCGAAGAGGGCTTCAACAGCCTCTTTGATCTGTGGCTTGTTGCTGCCAATTGCCACTTCGAACACCACTGCGCCATTCTCGGACGCCATTGTGGCCTTCTCGGTGATCACGGGCTTGCGGATCACATCATAATGCTCATGCTTCGCGCTCATTTCAAACGGGCCTCCAGTGCTTCGACACCCGCCTTGGTCAGCACGAGCGTGTCGCGCTTGAGGATGTCGTATACGTTTGCGCCCATCGACGGCAGGATATCCAGCCCTTCGATGTTGCGTGCGGCCATCGCGAAGCCCTCATCCACGGCGGCGCCGTCGATGACGAGGGCGCGTTTCCAGCCCAGCTCCTTGATTTGCTTTGCCAATGCGCCTGTCTTGCCATCCGAGGAGGCATTCTCGATCACGACCAGCTCACCTGCCTTGGCTTTCGCCGACAGCGCCAGCTTCAGACCCAGCATGCGGACCTTTTTGGGCAGATCATGCGCGTGGCTGCGAACGACCGGACCCTTGTAGATCCCGCCCCCACGAAAGATCGGAGCCGAACGCGCGCCGTGGCGTGCGCCGCCGGTGCCCTTCTGGCGATAGATCTTCTTGGTCGAATAGCTCACCTCGGACCGGGTTTTCACCTTATGTGTGCCGGCTTGCGCTTTGTTGCGCTGCCAGCGGACGACACGGTGCAGAATGTCCGCGCGCGGCTCCAGGTCGAAGATATCTTCGCCCAGATCGACCGAGCCGGCCTTGCTGCCGTCCAGTTTGATCACGTCGAGTTTCATTCGTCGCCTTCCTTCTTCTCGGCTTCGATTGTCGCCTCAGCATCCTTCAGAGCGGCGGCCTCAGAGGCTGCTTGCTCTTCTGCGGCTGCCTTTGCTGCTTCTGCCTCTTCTGCGGCGGCTGCGGCTGCGGCCTCCTCAGCGGCTTTGGCGGCGGCTTCTGCATCGGATTTCAGACCAGCGGGCAGGATCGCGTTCTCGGGGAACGGCTTTTTCACCGCATCCTTGATCGTCACCCAGCCACCTTTGGAGCCGGGAACGGCGCCCTTGACCATGATGAGCCCACGATCCGCATCGGTGCGCACAACCTGAAGGTTTTGCGTCGTAATGCGGGCAGCGCCCATGTGGCCGGCCATTTTCTTGCCCTTGAAGACTTTGCCAGGATCCTGACATTGCCCCGTGGAGCCGTGCGAACGGTGAGAGATCGACACACCGTGGGTCATTTCCAGACCCTTGAAATTATGCCGCTTCATCGCACCGGCGAAACCTTTACCGATCGAAGTGCCGCAGACGTCTACGAACTGCCCCTCGAAGTAATGGTTGGCGGTGATTTCCTCACCCACGTTGATCATGCCTTCAGCTGTCACACGGAATTCCGCGATCTTGCGCTTGGGCTCGACCTTGGCCACTGCGAAATGTCCGCGCATCGCTTTCGAGGTGCGCTTGACCTTGGCTGTGCCCGCGCCCAGCTGCACGGCGGAGTAGCCATGCGCCTCGGGCGTGCGTTGGGCGACGACCTGCAATTTATCAAGTTGAAGAACGGTCACAGGGATCTGCTTGCCGTCTTCCATGAAAAGCCGGGTCATGCCGACTTTTTTCGCGATTACACCGGAGCGCAACATCAACAAGCCCTCCTTAAACCGAGATTTGAACGTCAACACCGGCGGCCAGGTCGAGCTTCATCAGCGCGTCCACGGTCTGCGGTGTAGGATCAACGATGTCCAGCAAGCGCTTATGCGTGCGGATTTCCCATTGATCGCGGGATTTCTTGTTCACGTGCGGGCTGCGCAGAACAGTGAATTTTTCGATCTTGTTCGGCAGCGGGATAGGCCCGCGCACGTCGGCACCTGTGCGTTTGGCGGTGTTGACAATTTCCTGCGTGCTCGCATCGAGAACGCGGTAGTCGAACGCCTTCAGCCGGATACGAATATTTTGGCTTTGCATGTTTTAGCCTTTCGCGGCTTGGAGTTGATAGGAGGGAGGCCGGACCACCCGACCTCCCTCATCGAACCCTTTGGGTAGTATTACGCCAGGATCTTCGCGACGACGCCGGCACCAACGGTGCGGCCGCCTTCACGGATGGCGAAACGCAGGCCATCTTCCATCGCGATAGGCGCGATCAGCTCGACTTCGAACTTCAGGTTGTCGCCGGGCATAACCATTTCCGTGCCCTCGGGCAGGTTGACTGTGCCGGTCACGTCCGTTGTGCGGAAGTAGAACTGGGGACGGTAGTTGGCGAAGAACGGCGTGTGACGGCCACCCTCGTCCTTGGTCAGAATATAGGCTTCTGCCTCGAACTTGGTGTGGGGGTTCACGGACTTGGGCTTACAAAGCACCTGACCACGCTCAACACCTTCACGGTCGATACCACGGAGCAGAACGCCCACGTTGTCGCCCGCCTCACCACGATCCAGCAGTTTGCGGAACATTTCCACGCCCGTGCAAGTCGTTTTCTTGGTGTCGCGGATACCCACGATTTCGAGTTCGTCACCGACGTTGACAACGCCACGCTCGATGCGACCTGTCACAACGGTACCACGACCAGAGATCGAGAACACGTCTTCGACGGGCATCAGGAAGGGCTGATCCACGGCGCGTGCGGGCGTCGGGATATACTCGTCCACGGCGGCCATCAGCTTGCGGATCGACTCTTCGCCAATCGCAGGCTCCGTGCCGTTCATCGCATGCAGGGCCGAACCAGGAATGACAGGAATGTCGTCGCCAGGATACTCATACGAGCTGAGAAGCTCGCGAATTTCCATCTCGACCAGTTCCAGCAGTTCGTCATCGTCAACCTGGTCGACTTTGTTCATGTAGACGACCATGTAGGGGATACCCACCTGACGGCCGAGCAGAATGTGCTCGCGGGTCTGGGGCATTGGGCCATCAGCTGCGTTCACAACCAGGATCGCGCCATCCATTTGCGCCGCACCAGTGATCATGTTTTTCACATAGTCGGCGTGGCCGGGGCAATCGACGTGAGCGTAGTGACGCGCTTCGGTTTCATACTCGACGTGAGCGGTCGAAATGGTGATCCCACGGGCTTTTTCCTCGGGCGCGCCATCAATTTGGTCATACGCTTTGAATTCACCAAAATACTTGGTGATCGCTGCGGTCAGCGTGGTTTTGCCGTGGTCAACGTGGCCGATTGTGCCGATGTTGACGTGCGGTTTGCTGCGGTCAAACTTTTCTTTTCCCATGATCGGGCTCCTCTTTTGGTCTTTGGGGCAGTGAGGCGAGGCCTCACCCTACGGTGGTGGGTAGGGCGGGGGATCTCCCCGCCACCCGGGTTATGCGTATTTGGCCTGAATTTCTTCGGAGATATTCGACGGCACAGGTTCGTAATGCGAGAATTGCATCGTGAACTGGGCGCGCCCCGAAGACATCGAGCGCAAAGTATTGATGTAGCCGAACATATTGGCGAGCGGCACATTACAGTTGATCGCAATCGCGTTGCCGCGTGGCTCCTGGCCGGAAACCTGGCCACGACGCGACGTCAGATCGCCGATGATACCGCCTGTGTAATCTTCGGGCGTAATCACTTCGACTTTCATGATCGGCTCAAGCAGCTTCGCACCGGCCTTTTTCAGACCTTCGCGCATGCCCATGCGGCCGGCAATCTCGAACGCCATGACCGAGCTGTCCACATCGTGGAACTTGCCATCGATCAAAGCGACCTTGAAATCAATGACCGGGAAGCCCGCCAGAGGACCGGAGTCCATGACCGAACGAATACCCTTCTCGACGCCGGGAATGTATTCCTTGGGCACCGACCCACCGACAATGCGGCTCTCGAAGGAGAAACCTTCGCCCGGTTCTGTTGGCGAGATGATCATTTTCACTTCCGCGAACTGACCCGAACCACCCGACTGCTTCTTGTGGGTATAGGTATGCTCAACCTCATGGCTGATCGTTTCGCGATACGCCACCTGCGGCGCGCCGATATTGGCATCCACTTTGAACTCGCGGCGCAGACGGTCAACGAGAATGTCGAGGTGAAGCTCGCCCATACCCTTCATGATCGTCTGACCGGATTCCTGATCGGTTTCCACGCGGAACGACGGATCTTCTGCCGCCAGACGTGCGAGGCCTGTAGACATTTTTTCCTGATCGCCCTTGGTCTTGGGCTCGACCGCGATCTCGATCACCGGATCGGGGAAGGTCATGGTTTCCAGAACGACCTGCTCTTTGGCGTCGCATAGCGTGTCGCCGGTTGTGGTGTCTTTCAGACCTGCAAGCGCAATGATGTCACCGGCCCATGCTTCTTCAATCTCTTCGCGGTTGATCGAGTGCATCATCATCATACGACCGATGCGCTCTTTCTTGCCCTTGGTCGAGTTCTGGACGGTGTCGCCCTTCTTGATCTTACCCGAATAGATGCGGGTAAAGGTCAGCGACCCCACAAACGGGTCGTTCATGATTTTGAACGCGAGGCCCGAGAACGGCATATCATCATCCGCACGGCGCGGGATGTTGCGTGTCTCTGTCTCATCATCCGGGCTGAAGCCCATGTAATCAACAACATCCAGCGGGCTTGGCAGGAAATCGACCACTGCGTTCAGCAAAGGCTGCACACCCTTGTTTTTGAACGCTGAACCACAGAGCACGGGAATAAACGCAATCGCCAGCGTGCCCTTACGGATCAGGCTGCGCAGGGTTGCCTCATCAGGCTCTTTGCCTTCGAGGTAACCTTCCATCGCGTCATCGTCCATTTCGACGGCGACTTCGATCATATTGGCGCGCCACTCGTCGGCCAGATCCTTGAGGCTGTCGCGGATAGGGCGTTTCTGCCAGCTCGCGCCAAGGTCTTCACCTTCCCAAACCCACTCCTGCATGGTGATCAGGTCAACCATGCCCTCAAGCTCGGTCTCGGACCCGATTGGAATCTGGATTGGGCAGGGAATCGCACCAGTGCGGTCCTTGATCATCTTCACGCAGTTGAAGAAATCGGCCCCAATCTTGTCCATCTTGTTGACGAACACGATACGCGGAACCTTATACCGGTCGGCCTGACGCCAAACGGTTTCTGTCTGCGGCTCAACGCCCGCATTGGCATCCAGAACGGCAACCGCGCCATCGAGAACCGCCAGCGAACGCTCGACTTCGATCGTGAAGTCAACGTGGCCGGGCGTGTCGATGATGTTCATCCGATATTTCGTATCGGACGTGCCTTCGGTTGTCGGCTCTTCCTGACGCTGCCAGAATGTCGTGGTCGCGGCCGATGTGATCGTGATTCCGCGTTCCTGCTCCTGCTCCATCCAATCCATGGTCGCGGCGCCATCATGCACCTCGCCAATGTTGTGGGATTTGCCAGTATAAAACAGGATCCGTTCCGAGCAGGTGGTCTTGCCTGCGTCGATATGGGCCATGATGCCGAAGTTGCGGTAGCGTTCGAGCGGATAATCGCGTGCCATGGGGCTGCTTTCCTCAGATAATCAGAATTACCAACGGTAATGGCTAAAGGCTTTGTTGGCCTCGGCCATCTTGTGTGTATCTTCGCGCTTTTTGACGGCGCTGCCGCGGCTGTTCACGGCGTCCAGAAGCTCGCCCGCGAGGCGCTCTTCCATCGTGTTCTCATTGCGCGAGCGGCTCGCGTTGATCAGCCAGCGGATCGCCAGAGCTTCGCGACGCTCGGGGCGCACTTCGACGGGCACCTGATAGGTCGCACCACCCACGCGGCGCGAACGCACCTCGACGGAGGGTTTGATCAGGTCGAGCGCTTCGTGGAAGATCTCGATCGGTGCGCGCTTTGCTTTGTCCTCAACACGGCCAAGCGCGTTGTAGACGATGCGCTCGGCGGCGGATTTCTTGCCGTCGATCATCAGGTTGTTCATGAATTTCGTCAGCACACGATCACCATATTTGGCGTCGGGCAGGACTTCGCGTTTTTCAGCGGCGTGACGGCGGGACATATCTTATTCCTCTTACTTCGGACGCTTCGCGCCGTATTTCGAACGACGCTGTTTGCGGTCTTTGACGCCTTGGGTATCCAGAACGCCGCGCAGGATGTGGTAACGCACACCGGGAAGATCCTTCACGCGGCCCCCACGGATCAGAACAACCGAGTGTTCCTGCAGGTTGTGGCTTTCACCACCGATATAGCTGATCACTTCGAAACCATTGGTCAGGCGCACTTTGGCAACCTTCCGCATGGCCGAGTTCGGCTTCTTCGGTGTCGTGGTGTAAACGCGCGTGCAAACGCCACGCTTTTGTGGGCAGCCCTGAAGGTGCTGCGACTTTTGGGCTCTTACTTTTGGCTGCCGCGGTTTGCGGATCAGCTGCTGGATCGTTGGCATTCCGGTTATTCCCCGTCTCTCAACACATGTGTCTGCATGGGGCGTCCCATGCGGGTTAATCAAATATGCATTACGCGTCCGCAATACACCAAGAGCCGCAACAGCCCCCTCAATCGGGGCGGATGCGGCGGGCTTCCAGAGGATCGGGGAGTTAGCGTCCCGGATCTTGACCACTTCAGTTCTGATATCGACGATGAAGGCTTGGCCCCCATGCCGTGATGGGGCGCGTATATGGGGAGTCGGAATGCTTGTCAACAGGCCCTGCCCGCTTGTCTCGGCGGCCCCGCGCTGCCATGGTAGCGCGAGGGCAAAACACATGGCAAGCGAGGACTGAGCGGCAATGTCAGACGGCAAGATGCAGGTGATCGGCCTCGTGCGGTTCTCCTGCCCCGCCCTGGGCGGTTTTTAGATCGAACACGAAAGCCCTGAGGAGCGCGCGGCCTTCCTTTACAGCCCCGAGCGCATGGAGGAACGCTTTGCCACCTTCGCGGGCCTTACATTGCCCCCCTTGCGCGCGCAAACCGACCCGGACTTCACTCTCGCCATCGTGGTGGGCGACGCAATGCCCGAGCCACTCTTGCAGCGCCTTTTGGATCTTGTGGAGGACATGCCGCAGGCGGTGATCATCCCGCGCGCGCCGGGCCGTCACCGTCAGGTCATGCGCGACGTGATCAACGAGGTGCGTGACGACACCTCCCCCCTGCCGTCGCTTCAATTCCGCATGGATGACGACGATGCCGTCTCAGTCCGCTTTGTCGAGCGGCTGCGCCACCATGCGACGGCCCTCGCTCCATTCCTTGCGCAAAACCGCTATGTCGGCCTCGATTTCAACCAAGGTCATATCGCGCGGATCACCCCGCGTGGCATCCGCGCCAAACCCACCATCGAGACCCTCTGGACCCCTGGCCTTGGCATGGCGGTCGCCCCTGGTGCCTCCCGCGGGATCATGAATTTCAGTCACGCAAAACTTGGCCGTGTGATGCCCGTCGTCACATTGCCAGACGAGGATATGTTCATCCGAGGCCATAACGAGTTCAACGACAGCCGCCAAAAAGACGGTGTGAAACCCGTGCACCTGCCGCCTCTCGACGCCAACGGCGAGGCGCATTTCATGCAGCATTTCAACATCAGCGCTGATGCCATCCGCGCACTCTACCGTTAACCCAGAGGACCACCCCATGCGCGTCATCGGTATCTGCCGTTTCTCCTACCCCGCGCTTGGCGGGTTCAAACGGATGCACGACACCGTGGCCGAGCGTGAGGCCTATCTCTACGAGCCCACCCGGATGGCCTTGCGTTTTGCCCATTTCGAGGCACTCACCCTGCCCTCCATCGCCGCGCAGACGGACCCGGATTTCACATTTCTGGTTATCATCGGGCAGAACATGCCAAAGCCGTTTTTGGACCGCCTCCATGACATCTGCGCCCCCATCCCCCAGATCAAGATCGTGGAATGGGAGCCGATGAAACACCGGCTTGCCCTGCAACTGGCCATTCAGGCCGAACTTGGCGACCCGGCGCCAGAATCACTACAATTCAGACTGGATGACGATGACGCCGTGGGGGTGGATTTCATACAGCAGATTCGCCTCATCGCACGCCGATCCGAGCGCCTGCGCCGCCGCGAGCCGCGCATGGTGATCGAATTCAACACCGGGTATTCCGCGACGCTTACCAAGGACGGCATCTTGTGCGAAGAAGTGATCAGCTCCTTCTGGGCCTGCGGGCTCGCGGTCTATTTCGCCGCCGGGGATAGACGCACAATCATGAATTACGGCCACCACAAGCTACACCACGAGATGCCCGCCCTCGTAACTCCGCGTCCGCCGATGTATATCCGCGCCAAACATACCGACAATGACAGCGCGGCCAAATTCGTCCCCAAGGGTCTCGCCCCCATGAACGAGGATCAGCGCCGTGTCTTCAAGCACCGCTTCAACGTCGAGGAGGACGCCGTGAAAGTGCTATTCGCCGCCCTAGACGCGCCTCGCGATAAAGGGTGAAGAGCCCGCTTCCCACCACAATCCCCGCACCCAATAGCGTCAGCGGATCAGGCCACTCGCCAAACGCGAGCCAGCCCAGAAGCAGCGCCCAGAGGATTGCCGTATACCGAAACGGCGCGGAAAAGCTTATCTCGCCCACCCGCATCACCATTATTGAGAAGAGATAGGCCACGATCACGAAACCTGCCGCCGCCGCGACAAGCCCTGCCTCCCGCGCGGCCAACGGCGTCCAGGGTGTGCCGAGGCTCGCCAGCCCAAAAACCACCATCACCGACACGGACGTCACAAACGTCACCAGCATCGACGGCACCTCCTTGCTGAGCCCCCTTGTGGTCAGATCGCGCAGCGTCACACAACACACCGCCCCCAACCCATAAAGCGCATAAGGGTTGAACCCGTCCGGCCCCGGACGCACGATCAACATCACCCCCACAAAACCCACAAGTATCGCCGCCATACGCCGCCAGCCAACCGGCTCACGCATGAAAAGCGCCGCCGCGAGCGTCAGGGTCAGCGGCAGGGCCTGCAAAATCGCCGTTACATTGGCCAGGGGCATGTTGGAAAGGGCGGTCAGAAAACAATAGGCGGCGCCAAGCTCGGCCAGGGTGCGCAGCGCAATCAGCCGTGCATCCCTCCCACCAAGGGCAAAGCGAAACGCCCCCATCCGCCATGCGATCGCCCCCGCCGCGACCGAGGTGATCACCCCCCGCAGAAACAAAAGCTGATTGAGCGGCAAATCCCCCGACAACATCTTCATGAAGGTATCATTGATGGTAAACGCCGCCATCGAGACCATCATGAAGATCGCAGCTGTGAAATTGTCGGAGCGTGCCATCCGGGCATTAACGCCAGCGCCCGCACCCGCGTCCAGCACTAAAACGGAGCCCCGCTTTTTCTTGGCGCAAATATCCCCGCCGGAGGCCTCAAACACGAAAAAGGCCCCGCCTGAACGGGGCCTTTTTCAAACTCTATCTGTGCGCTTTACTCGTCGCGGCTCTCGGGTGTTTCCGACCGAGTGTCGAAGGGATCCGCAGGCGTGTCTTCCACCACCGGAGCGGCCAGAGCAGCGGCCGCTTCGGCCTCCACACGGCGTGCCTCGATGACCACATTGTCACGGCTCGCGGCAATCTTGCGCATATCCTGGGTTGCCCCGCCCGTGCCCGCCGGAATGAGGCGGCCCACGATCACGTTCTCCTTGAGACCAACCAGCTTGTCGCGCTTGCCCTGGACGCTCGCCTCGGTGAGAACCCGCGTGGTTTCCTGGAAGGACGCCGCCGAGATGAACGACCGTGTCTGCAAGCTCGCCTTGGTGATCCCCAGAAGGATCGGCTCTCCTTGCGCAGGACGCACGCCCTTGGCCAGCGCCTTTTCGTTGGCCGCGTCGAACTCGGCCTTGTCCACATGCTCGCCCTTAAGAAGGGTTGTCTCACCGCTGTCCTGAATCTCCCACTTCTGGAGCATCTGGCGCACGATGACCTCGATGTGCTTGTCGTTGATCTTCACACCTTGGAGACGATAGACGTCCTGAACCTCGTCGATCATGTAATCGGCCAGAGCCTCCACACCCATGATGGCGAGAATGTCATGCGGCGCAGGGTTGCCGTCCATGATGTAATCGCCCTTCTGCACGAAGTCGCCTTCTTGCACGGGGATGTGCTTGCCCTTGGGCACCATGTATTCGACCGTCTCCAGGGTCTCGTCTGCGGGTTCGATCGAGATGCGACGCTTGTTCTTGTAGTCCCGACCATAGCGGACATAGCCGTCGATTTCGGCGATGATCGCGTGATCCTTGGGACGACGTGCCTCGAAAAGCTCGGCCACACGCGGCAGACCACCGGTGATGTCCTTGGTCTTGGCGCCCTCGCGCGGGATACGTGCAACCACGTCCCCGGCCTTGACGTCATCACCCTCTTCAATGCTCAAAACCGCATCAACGGACATCGGATAGGTCACCGGGTTGCCCGCATCATTGCGCACGGGCTCGCCATCTGGGCCCACGATGATGATCTCAGGCTTGAGCTCGTTGCCCTTGGGGGCCGCGCGCCAATCCATGACGATCTTCTGAGTCATGCCCGTGGCATCATCCGTCTCGTCGCGCACGGCAACACCGGTCACGAGGTCCACGAATTTCGCCATACCGTCTTTCTCGGCGATAATGGGAAGCGTGTAGGGATCCCATTCAAAGAGCTTGTCACCGCGCGCGACCTTGTCGCCCACTTTGACATGCAGCTTCGTGCCATAGCCCAGCTTGTGGCTGGCCAATTCGACATCGCCTTCGCCCATGATCAGAAGTTTCATGTTCCGGCCCATGACCAGCGTCTCACCCGCCGAGTTCTCCAGCGTCTGGTCGCCTTCAAAGGCGATTTTGCCGGTCTGGCTCGCCTCGAGGAAGGATTGCTGGCCACCTTGGGCAACGCCGCCGATGTGGAAGGTCCGCATCGTCAGCTGAGTGCCCGGCTCACCGATGGATTGCGCCGCGATGATACCCACCGCCTCGCCACTGTTGACCATCGTGCCGCGCGCAAGATCACGCCCGTAGCACATGGCACACACACCATCTTCTGCCTCACAGGTCAGAGGCGAGCGGATGCGCGCACTTTGAATGCCCGCCTCTTCCACCGCATCTGCCATAAGCTCGTCGATCAGCTGCCCTTCGGCCACGATCACCTCATCGGTGCCCGGCTTGATCAGATCCTCGGCCGTGACACGGCCCAGAACACGCTCTGCCAGAGAGGAGACGACCTCACCATCGTTGACGGCCGCCTCGGCGGTGATCGCACGCTCGGTCCCGCAATCATGCTCGCGCACGATGCAGTCTTGCGCCACGTCCACCAACCGACGGGTCAGGTAACCCGAGTTCGCCGTTTTCAAAGCCGTATCCGACAGACCCTTACGCGCGCCGTGGGTCGAGTTGAAGTATTCAAGAACGGTCAGACCTTCCTTGAAGTTCGAGATAATCGGCGTCTCGATGATGTCGCCATTCGGCTTCGCCATCAGGCCGCGCATCCCGCCCAGCTGCTTCATCTGCGTCACGGAACCACGCGCACCGGAATGTGCCATCATATAGACCGAGTTAGGCTCCATCTCAGCACCAGCATCATCATGCTTGGAGGCCGAAATCGTATCCATCATCGCGGTGGTGACTTCGTCGTTACACTTGGACCATGCATCGACAACCTTGTTATACTTCTCACCCTGAGTGATCAGGCCGTCCATATATTGCTGCTCGAAACCTTTGACCTGATCGCGGGTCTCGTCGACGATCTCCCACTTGTTGTCAGGCACCACCATGTCGTCCTTGCCGAAGGAAATCCCGGCCTTGAAAGCCTCGCGGAACCCCATCGTCATGATGTGATCGCAGAAGATAACGCTCTCTTTCTGACCGCAGTAACGGTAGACGGTGTCGATGACCTGCTGCACCTCTTTCTTGCGCAGAAGGCGGTTCACGAGGCTGAAAGGCGCCTTGGCGTTCTGCGGCAGAAGGCTGCCCAGACGGACGCGGCCCGGTGTGGTCTCGAACCGCACCATGACCTCATTACCCTCGGCATCGATCTGCGGCACGCGGGCCGTGATGGACGCGTGCAGATGCACCTCGCCCGCGTCCAGCGCGTGCTGAACCTCGTCGATCGAGGAAAACGCCATGCCCTCGCCCTTCATGCCTTTGCGTTCCAGCGAGGCATAATAGAGACCAAGGATCATATCCTGAGACGGCACGATGATTGGCGCGCCGTTAGCAGGGCTGAGGACGTTGTTCGTGGACATCATCAACACGCGCGCTTCAAGCTGTGCTTCAAGGCTCAGCGGCACGTGAACAGCCATCTGATCGCCGTCAAAGTCGGCGTTGAAGGCCGAGCAGACCAGCGGGTGAAGCTGGATCGCCTTGCCTTCGATCAAGATGGGCTCAAACGCCTGAATCCCGAGACGGTGCAAAGTGGGGGCGCGGTTCAGCATCACGGGATGCTCCCGGATTACCTCGTCGAGGATATCCCACACTTCGGGCCGCTCTTTTTCCACCAGCTTCTTGGCCTGTTTGACCGTGCTGGAAAGCCCCTTGGCCTCCAGACGCGAGTAGATGAACGGCTTGAACAGCTCGAGCGCCATCTTCTTCGGCAAGCCACACTGGTGCAGCTTAAGCTCGGGCCCGGTCACGATGACCGAACGACCGGAGAAGTCGACGCGCTTGCCCAAAAGGTTCTGACGGAAGCGGCCTTGCTTACCCTTCAGCATATCCGAGAGCGATTTCAGCGGCCGCTTGTTGGCCCCTGTGATCACCCGACCACGACGGCCATTGTCAAACAGAGCGTCAACGGATTCCTGCAACATCCGCTTCTCGTTGCGCACGATGATATCGGGCGCGCGCAGCTCGATGAGCCGCTTGAGGCGGTTGTTACGGTTGATCACCCGGCGATAGAGATCGTTGAGGTCGGAGGTCGCAAAACGGCCCCCATCCAGCGGCACCAGCGGGCGCAGCTCGGGCGGGATGACCGGAATGACCGTCATCACCATCCACTCGGGACGGTTGCCGGATTCGAGGAAGCTTTCGACCACTTTCAGACGCTTGATGATCTTCTTGGGCTTCAATTCACCCGTGGCCACGGCCAGATCGGCGCGCAGATTGTCAGCCTCGTTTTCCAGATCAATCTGAGCGAGCATGTCGCGGATCGCCTCAGCACCGATATTGGCGGTGAACGCATCGGTGCCATAGGCATCCTGCGCATCCATGAACTCTTCCTCGGTCAACATCTGACCATAGGTGAGGTCCGTAAGACCCGGCTCGATCACTACGTAGTTCTCAAAGTAAAGCACCCGCTCCAGATCGCGCAGCGTCATGTCCAGCATGAGGCCGATCCGGCTTGGCAGCGATTTCAGGAACCAGATATGCGCGCAAGGTGCGGCCAGCTCAATATGGCCCATCCGTTCGCGGCGCACCTTTTGCAGCGTGACTTCGACGCCGCATTTCTCGCAGACAACGCCGCGATATTTCATCCGCTTATACTTGCCGCACAGGCACTCATAATCCTTGATCGGGCCAAAAATACGCGCACAGAAAAGACCATCGCGCTCAGGCTTGAACGTGCGGTAGTTGATGGTCTCAGGCTTTTTGATCTCGCCGTAGGACCAGCTCAGGATCCGCTCAGGCGATGCCAGCGAGACTTTGATTTCGTCAAACGTCTGTGCTGTCGCGACAGGGTTGAACGGGTTGTTTGTCAGTTCTTGGTTCATCTAGTGACCTTTCGGTTAAGGCGATACGTTGAGGGAGGGGCCCAAACCTGATCTCAGATCAGGGCCCCGGGAAATTCGGTGAATTCCCCTATTCCTCCCCCTCCGAGTCCAAGAGTTCCATGTTGAGGCCCAAACCGCGAACCTCCTTGACCAGCACGTTGAACGATTCCGGCACGCCGGCATCGAAGCTGTCCTCGCCTTTGACGATGCTCTCATAGACCTTGGTGCGGCCTGCCACGTCATCCGACTTCACAGTCAGCATTTCCTGCAACGTGTAGGCGGCGCCGTAAGCTTCCAGAGCCCAGACTTCCATCTCCCCGAAGCGCTGGCCGCCGAACTGGGCTTTACCGCCCAGAGGCTGCTGCGTGACGAGGCTGTAAGGCCCAGTGGAGCGTGCGTGGATCTTGTCATCGACAAGGTGATGCAGCTTGAGCAGGTATTTCACACCCACGGTCACAGGGCGCGCAAACTGCTCACCCGAACGACCGTCGAAGAGGATCGACTGACCCGATGTGTCAAAGCCTGCGCGGCTCAGCGCATCGTTCACATCCGCTTCCTTGGCGCCGTCAAAAACCGGCGTGGCAATCGGCACACCGTTCGTGACGTTGCCCGCGGCCTCGACCAGTTGATCCTCGCCCATGCCTTCAATGCCCTCTTCGTAGACATCGTCACCATAGGCCAGACGCATCGCCTCACGCACAGGGGTCAGATCGCCGGAGCGGCGATAGTCCTGAAGGGCCTCATCAATCTTGATGCCAAAGCTGCGCGCGGCCCAACCCATGTGGGTTTCAAGGATCTGGCCCACGTTCATGCGGGATGGAACGCCCAGCGGGTTGAGACAGAAATCGACTGGCGTGCCATCCGCGAGGAACGGCATGTCCTCCATCGGCACCACCTTGGAGATAACGCCCTTGTTGCCGTGACGACCGGCCATTTTATCACCGGGCTGGAGCTTGCGCTTCACCGCGATGAACACTTTGACCATCTTCATGACACCGGGGGGCAGATCATCGCCGCGGCGCACCTTCTCGACCTTATCCTCGAACCGCGCATCCAGAGCGCGTTTCTGCGCCTCATACTGCGCGTTGAGCGCTTCCATGATCTGCGCGTCCGCCTCTTCCTTCAGCGCAAGCTGCCACCACTGACCCTTGGTCAGCGTGCCGAGCAGCTCTTCGGTGATCTCGGAGTTGGATTTGACACCTTTGGGGCCTTTGACGGCGGTTTTCCCAAGGATCATGGTGCCGAGACGCGCGTAAATATTGCGGTCCAGAATGGCCAGCTCATCGTCACGGTCACGGGCAAGGCGCTCGACTTCTTCACGCTCGATCTGAAGCGCGCGCTCGTC
>JBASXE010000171.1:0-15231 GCA_049276875.1 Roseovarius sp.
GCCTCACTGTCGTGGGCGCAGGTGTGATCGGGGTGGAATACGCCACCATGTTCTCGGCTCTCGACGTGCGAGTCACTCTGATTGAACCACGCGAGACCTTTTTGGATTTCATCGACAAAACCCTCATTCAGGATTTCACCCATCAGATCCGCGAAAACGGCGTGGACCTGCGCCTTGGTTCGGCCATTGAGGGGATCGAGGATGCCGACACCCATGTCGAGGTCAGCCTCGCGAATGGACGCCATGTGCGCAGCGAAATGTTGCTTTTTGCTGCTGGGCGGATGGGAGCCACAGACCGTTTGACGCTTGATAAGGCGGGGCTGAAAACGGACCATCGCGGGCGGATAGGGGTAGACCGCAAAACCTATCAGACCACACAGCCGCATATCTATGCTGCGGGCGACGTAATCGGCCATCCCAGCCTCGCGTCCACGTCGGTGCAACAGGGGCGCATCGCCGCCTGTCATGCGCTGGGTGTGCCGACATTGCCCGAAAGCCCGTGGTTTCCCTATGGCATCTACTCCGTCCCCGAGATCAGCACCTGCGGCATGTCCGAAGAGCAGATGCAGGAGCGCGGCATCCCCTACGAGGTCGGCGTCGCGCGCTTTCGTGAGACAAGCCGGGGCCATATCATGGGGTTGGAGCACGGGATGCTGAAGATGCTGTTTTCGCTCAAGACACGCCGGGTGCTGGGCGTGCAGATCGTGGGAGAAGGGGCGACCGAGCTTATCCATATCGCCCAGGCCGTGCTGAACCTCAAAGGCACGGTGGATTACTTCGTGCAGAACACGTTCAACTACCCCACCCTCGCCGAGGCCTACAAGATCGCTGGTCTCGATGCGTTTAACAGGATGCCTATCCCTCAGGAATACAAGGTCAAACGCCCCAGCGAGGCGGCCGAATGAGCATCTATGTCGACGCAGATGCCTGCCCCGTCAAGGCCGAGGTCGAGAAGGTCGGCACCCGCCACAAGGTGCAGATTTACGTGGTCTCTAACGGTGGCCTGCGCCCCTCGCAGAACCCTCTGGTAGACACTGTGATTGTCCCTGACGGGCCGGACGTCGCCGATATGTGGATCGCCGATCGCGCGGGTCCGGGCGACGTGGTTATCACCGGGGATATCCCGCTGGCGGCCAAATGCGTGGAGGCGGGCGCGCAGGTGCTCAAGCACAATGGCGAGGCGCTGACGGGGGCAAATATCGGCAATGTGCTGGCCACCCGTGACCTCATGACGGATCTGCGCGCCGCTGATCCGTTCCGCATGGGCGGCGGCAAGGGGTTTACAAAGGCCGACCGCTCGCGCTTTCTGGACGCTCTGGAACGGGCGCTGCGTATCGCCGCCCGCTGAGACGCCGGGAGCGCACTGACCCTATCATGTCCGCAGCGGAGATCAAACGTAACAACCTCATCGGGGCGCTCTGCGCGCTTTGCTCAATGGTGTGTTTTTCGTTCAACGACATGGGTATCAAATTCCTCAGCGGAAGCTACGCGCTGCATCAGGTCGTGTTCCTGCGCACCCTCGTCGGCATCACGTTTTTCCTCTTCTTTATCATGCCCTTCTTCGGTGGGGTCGGCCTCATTCGCACCAAGCGGCTCAAGGTGCATCTCTTGCGCGGTTGCTTTGTGGTCTTTGCCAATATGAGCCTCTTTCTCGGCCTGGCCGCCCTGCCCATCGCGGACGTTGTCGCAATCTTCTTCGTCTCGCCCCTGCTTATCGCGGTACTGTCTGTCTTCGTGCTGGGAGAGGTGGTCGGCCACCGCCGCTGGATCGCGATTGCCATCGGCTTTGTTGGCGTCATCATCATCGTGCAGCCCGGCACATCCGCGTTTCAAATCGCCTCTCTGCTGCCGGCCTTCGCAGCCCTTCTCTATGGCTCCATGCACATGCTGACCCGCAAAATACGCGGCACGGAAAGTGCAGCGACAATGACGTTCTATATCCTCTTCACATTTCTCATCGCCTCTGCCGCGTTTGGTCTCGCCTTGGGCCATGGTGGGTTCGAGCGCGGCGCGCATCCGTCGCTTTCGTTTCTGTTGCGCGCATGGGCGCCAGTGGCACCCGCCGATATCTCGATCATCATCTTGCTGGGGGTTACAGGGGTCATGGGCGGGATGCTCGTCAGTCAGGCCTATCGTCTGGCCGAGGCCGCTTTCGCCGCACCGTTCGAATATGTCGCCATGCCTCTTGCGATCATGTGGGGCGTCACGGTGTTCGGCACATGGCCCACGGCCAACGCCTGGGCTGGGATCGCCCTGATCCTGGCCTCCGGGCTCTATCTGGTGTGGCGCGAGACGGCACAAGACAAGACACCCAAATCGCCCCAACCCCCGAGGTAACGCATGATCCAAGCCGTCGTCTTCGATATTGGAAACGTACTGATCGAGTGGCAACCCGAGCGCTATTTTGACAGCATTGTGGGCGAGGGACGCCGCCGCGCGCTGTTTGCCGAGGTCGATATCCACGCGATGATGGACCGGATCGACGCAGGGGCGGGCTTTGCCGAGGAGGTTGTGCGCACCTCCCGGATGCACCCCGGCTTCGCGGCGGAGATCCTACATTTCCACGATCACTGGACCGATATGGCACAGCCCGAAATTCCGCATTCCGTGCGCCTGCTTAACGAGCTCAAGACAGCCCGAGTGCCCGTCTTCGCCCTGTCCAATTTCGGCGCCAACAACTTTCCGCTCAGCGTGGCACAGTTCCCTTTCCTGAGCCTTTTCGACCGTAGCTATATCTCGGGTGCGATGGGCATGAAAAAGCCGGATGCCGCCATCTATGCCGCAGTCGAAGCCGATTGCGCCCTTCCACCAGAGGCGCTTCTCTTCACCGATGACCGGGCCGAAAACATCGCCGCCGCCGCCGCCCGCGGGTGGGCCACGCATCTCTTTGAAAATCCCGAAGGCTTTGCGCAAACTCTTGTCGAACGCGGCCTTTTGCCTGAGGAGGACGCGCAATGACCGTCACCATGATCCCCTTCGCCGAGGGCGAGGCCAAGCTCGACTGGCTGGCGCTTTGCGCGGCTTTTGCGCATGGCCACACCCTGCCCAAGGCCGAGATCGCCGACACGTTTCTCTATCGCGGCGATGACACGTTGCTGAACCGCTCGGCCTGGATCGACGGCTTTGGGCTGGCCGTGAAATGTGCCACCGTTTTTCCCGGCAATCCGGCGCATGGCGCGCCGATGATCAATGGCGCAGTGAGCCTATTTGACGATGCGCGCGGCACGCTCGCCGCGATCATCGACTTCCACCTCGTGACCAAGTGGAAAACCGCAGGCGACAGCCTTTTCGCCGCCCGCCGCCTTGCCCGCAAGGACAGCCGCAAGATCCTCATCGTCGGTGCTGGCACGGTGGGGCGCAACCTCTGGCAGGCTTACCGTGCGGGCTTCCCGGACGCCCATTTTACCGTCTGGAACCGCACCCGCACCAATGCCGAGGCGATGGCCGCAGACTGCCCCGGCATGATCGTCGCGGGTGATCTGGAAGCCGCCATAGGGGCCGCCGATATCATCACCTCCGCCACGATGAGCACCGAGCCACTGATCCGCGGTGACTGGCTGCGCCCCGGCCAGCATGTGGATCTGATCGGCGCCTATCGCCCCGATATGCGCGAAGTGGACGATACAGCCCTCATGCGCGCCCGCGTCTTCGTCGACAGTTTCGACACCACACTGGGCCATATCGGCGAGATCAAGATCCCCCTTGAGACGGGCGTGATCGCGCGCAATCATATACTCGCCGATTATTATGAGGGCGATTTCACACGGCAGAGCGACGACGAGATAACGCTTTTCAAAAACGGCGGCGGCGCGCATCTGGATCTGATGACCTCGCGCTACATCCTCGACGCATGGCAGGCGGTGTGATCTGGCCGCTGGCCCTCCTCGGTGCGGCTGCACTGGCCCCTTTCGCCCGCGAGGCGCTTCGCCCGGGCCCGCGCCTCAGGGGCGCTCCCGGCCAGATCGCGAACCTCTCCCAAGGCCGCACACATTACCAATGGCTGGGGGCAAAAACCGGCCCGGTCGCGGTCTGTGTCCACGGCCTCACCACGCCCAGCTTCGTCTGGGGCCCAGTGGCCCACGCGCTGGGGGAAATGGGGTTTCGCGTGCTGGTCTATGACCTCTATGGGCGCGGCTTTTCCAGCGCCCCGCGCGGCCTGCAAGACAGCGCCTTTTTCACCCGGCAGCTTGCCGATCTTCTGGATCACGAAGAAATTAGCGACGACATCACCCTTCTGGGCTACTCCATGGGCGGTGCAATCGTCCCCGCCTACTGTGCTGAAAACATGAACAAACTTCGTCAGATCGTCCTCATCGCGCCAGCGGGTATCGGCCATGATCTGGGCCCGGCCGGGCGGCTGATGGCCCAAACCGGGCTCTTGGGAAGCTGGGTGATGCATGCCATTTATGGCCGCTCACTGACGCGCGCACTCGAAGACGAGCGTCACCAGCCCAGCGCAGTGCCGAACATCACCGATCTGCAACTGGCACAGCTTCGCAGACGCGGCTTTCGCAGCGCTGTCCTGTCGTCCCTACGCGGAATTCTGGAGGAGCATTTCGAGGATCGCCACCGCGCAATCGCCACCCATGGCCTGCCGTTGCTGGCCCTCTGGGGGGCCGAGGATCCGATCATCCCGCTTGCCGGCAAAGATGCGCTCACCGATTGGAACCCCTCGGCAGAGCATACGGTCGTACCCGGCGCAGGTCACAACCTGCCCTTCTCCAACACCGATGCAGTCACCGACGCACTCGAGCGTTTCTTGATCCGCTAATCCCGCTTGCGCGCGTCGCCAATACCCTCGCGGTCACACAAAAGCGCCAGCTTCTCCTCCATCTCACCCAACCGCGCGATCACATCGTCGCGGTAAGCATCTGTGGAGGCAATAGCTTCGGCCTGATGCGCATCCTGCATAGAGTTCACGATCAGACCGACCAGAAGGTTCACCACCGCAAAGGTCGTAATCATGATGAAAGGTAAGAAAAATGCCCACGCCCATGGAAAGGTCTCCATCACCGGGCGCACGATCCCCATGGACCAGCTTTCCAGCGTCATGATCTGGAAAAGCGTATAGCCAGATTGACCCAATGTGCCGAACCACTGCGGAAAATCCGCCGAAAAAAGCTTCGTGGCAATCACAGCGCCAATGTAGAAAATGATCGCCATCAACACGAAAACCGAGCCCATGCCCGGAAGTGCTGTCACAAATCCCTCGACCACCCGCCGCAGACTGGGCGCCACCGAGATCACCCGCAAGACCCGCAAAACCCGCAGGGCCCGCAGCGCCGAGAAGCCCTCGCCCACAGGCGCCAGCGAGATGCCCACAATGATCAGATCAAAGATGCTCCAACCATCACGGAAAAACCGGCCCCCCCGCGCAAAAAGCTTCAGCGCAATCTCGGCCACGAAAAACGCAAGACACGCCCGGTCAATCGCAAGGATCAAATCGCCATAATCGGCCATCAGCCCCTTTGACGTCTCCATGCCCAGAATAATGGCGTTGAAGATGATCACGCCAATGATCACCTGCCGCACCCGCGAGCGCTCCAGAAATTCGTCGATCCGCGCCCGAAACTCCGTCATGCCGTCCCCATATGCCAATCTTCCACAATATGCGGTGCCACTTACCCACATACAAGCCGGCTCAGCCCATTCCAGACCCGCTCTTCTTCTGGCCAAAAATATCCCGGGGGCATGTTGAAAATTGCTTAAATTTTCAACATTGGGGGCAGCGCCCCCTCAGCCCTTGAAAAATCCAGCGCGCCGAAGGCGCTCCGCTTGGTCAAGTCCCCGATCAGGCGCCGCTTGCGATCATCTCGGATTGCTTCACGATCACCTCTGCCTGCTTGATGCTGGCGATATCCACGAGACGGCCCTTGTAGACGGTCGCCCCCTCGCCATTGGCCTTGGCCGTCTCCATCGCCGCCAGAATCTCTCGGGCTTCTGCCACAGCCGCCTCGGAGGGGGTGAACACCTCGTTGCTGAGCGCGATCTGCTTGGGGTGGATCGCCCATTTGCCCACCATCCCCAGCGTGGCCGAGCGTCGTGCCTGCGCCCGGAACCCTTCGTCATCAGAGAAATCGCCGAACGGGCCGTCTACAGGCAACAGCCCATGCGTTCGGCAGGCCGCCACAATCGCGGTCTGTGCCCAGTGCCAGGGGTCCGACCAATGCTTCACGCCTTCGCGGATCATGTAATAATTCTCCTGCGTGCCGCCGATGCCCGTCGTGGCCATCCCCATGGAGGCCGCGAAATCCGCAGCCCCGAGGCTCATCGCCTGCAGGCGTGGGCTTGCCGCTGCGATTTCTTCCACATGGCTGATGCCTGCCGCGCTTTCGATGATCACCTCAAAGCTGATCGGCTTGGTGCGCCCCATCGCACGCTCCACCGCCGTCACGAGCGCGTCCACCGCATAGACATCCGCCGCGCAGCCCACTTTGGGGATCATGATCTGATCCAGCCGGTCGCCACCCTTCTCCAGAAGGTCCACCACATCGCGGTACCACCAGCCACTGTCCAAACCATTGATCCGCACGCTGAGATATTTGTTGCCCCAATCAACCGTGTTGATCGCCTCGATCGTCTGCGCGCGGGCAAGATCCTTGTCGGTGGGCGCGACAGAATCCTCCAGATCGATGTTGATCACATCCGCCGCACTGGCTGCCATTTTTTCAAACAATTTGGCGTTCGATCCGGGCCCGAAAAGCTGGCAACGGTTGGGGCGGGCTGGGGCGGATGGCTGGAGGCGGAAACTCATGCTTTATGGCCTTTCAAGTGAAAAAATGGCAAATGCGTCAGGTTGTGAGCTATTGAATTGCGCCCCTGCGCGCAAGGTGATTATGCAGGTGCAGCAAGCCCGCGCACATGGCTACATGACAGCGGCCGGCATCACAGCCAGCATCGTCACGTGACGACCTGAACAAACCGCGCCCGATGTCCCGCCTGAGCGTGACAGATGGCGCATAATCTCAGCGGACGGCTGTAAACTTCAGCACCCTCTGACACGCTGCGACGGATTTCTACGCAGGGCGCGGCATCAACGAAGCGGACCCTCACAGCGACGACACCACCGAACCCGGCGGGCATCATCTCAGGCTGCAGACAAGGGTTCAAAGGCCCGGCCGACAGCACGACCACCGTGCAAAAATTCGGCACGACACGGGGACGCGGCAGATGAAACAAAAGCAGCTTACCGTGCTGGGCGGCTCCTCGGTGAAGTTTCTGCCAAATAATGCGCCAGCTGCGACGTAATCTTGCGCACTTGACCGCTTGGGTGACGGATTCAATATGATATTATACATAGTTCGGTCCAAGCTGCCCTTCGTGTTAGAGAGCCGTGAGGGGGTGATTCTGTGCTCCCAGAGCGTATTTGAGCGGGATCACCACGAGGACAAACCGGGGGACATAGGCCATGATCGAGACACCATATCTTCTTTTTCTGGGCGACGCGCCCGACATGCTGGCCGCAAAGGTGGCCATCGGCATTCGTGACTGGCGGCCGGAAAATGCAATGGGACAGCTGAGCCTGCCCGGCTGCGGGGCCGATCTGGGCCTTAGGGAAATGACGCTGGAAGAGGCAAAGGCCGCCGGGGTGAAAACCGTTGTGATCGGCGTGGCCAATCGCGGCGGGGTAATCAGTGCTGCGTGGAAAAAGGTTCTCGTCAAAGCGCTGGAGATGGAATTCGATCTGGCCTCGGGTCTGCACAACCTTTTGCGCGACGAGGGCGACCTTGTCGCCGCGGCCCAGACCTATGGCGGCACATTGCATGACGTGCGCGTGCCCACCGATAGCTATCCCATCGCCAATGGCGTGAAACGCAGCGGCAAACGTTGCCTTGCCGTGGGCACGGATTGCTCCGTCGGCAAAATGTATACGGCCATGCAGATGGAGCGCGATATGATCGCGCGCGGGATGAAGGCTACGTTTCGCGCCACCGGACAAACCGGTATTCTGATCACTGGGCATGGCGTGCCCTTGGATGCGGTGGTCGCCGATTTCATGGCTGGCTCCGTCGAATATCTGACACCAGATAATGACGCCGACCACTGGGACATGATCGAGGGGCAAGGCAGCCTGTTCCATGTCAGTTATTCAGGCGTGACAATGGCGCTGATCCATGGCGGGCAGCCTGATGCGCTGATCTTGTGCCACGAGCCGACGCGCAGCCATATGCGCGGCTTGCCCGGTTACACTCTGCCCTCTCTGGAGCAGCTGCGCGACACCGCTCTGCCCTTGGCGCAGGTCGCGAACCCAGCCTGCAAAGTGGTGGGCGTGTCGATCAACACGCAGCATATGAGCGAGACGGATGCGCGCGCCTATCTGGCCGAGGTGGAAAGTCGCTTGGGGCTTCCCGCGACCGACCCTTACCGGTTTGGATCAGACACGCTCGTGGATGCCCTTGCGGCGATGTAAAGCGGTTGCGCCACTGGCAGGTGGAGGCGCCTCCGGCGGGAGTATTTTAGCTAAGAAGAAAGCAAGGGAGTAGGCTCATGGAGGTCACCGTCACGCGCGACGTCTTCAAGTTAGCGCAGGTTTTCACGATTTCGCGCGGCTCACGCACCGAAGCACAGGTGCTGACGGTGCGGGTGCGCGAGGGAGGCTGTGAGGGCTGGGGCGAATGTGTGCCTTATGCGCGCTATGGTGAGACGTTGGAGTCGGTGACCGATGAGATCGCGGGGCTTGCCGGACCTCTCACCCGCGCTGCCCTCTATGATCTGCTGCCTGCAGGGGCGGCGCGTAATGCGGTGGATTGTGCGCTCTGGGATCTGGAAGCGAAACGCGCCGGAAAACGGGTTTGGGAACTGGCCGGTCTGGCGAAGCCGGGTCCGGAGATTACGGCCTACACGTTGTCTCTGGCAGAGCCTGAAGAGATGCGCGCGCAGGCGATGAAACATGCACACCGCCCTCTTTTGAAGATCAAGCTGGGCACGCCGGATGATATGGTGCGGCTTGAGGCCGTGCGGGCGGGTGCGCCGCAAGCGGAGATTATCGTGGATGCCAATGAGGGGTGGTCGGCGGAGGTTTACGCCGATCTTGCGCCGCATCTTGTGCGTCTTGGGGTGACTTTGGTGGAGCAGCCTTTGCCCGCGGGTGAGGATGACGCCCTCCTAGGGATGGAGCGGCCTGTGCCCGTTTGCGCCGATGAAAGCTGTCATGACCGCGCGAGCCTTGCCGCGCTCAAGGGTAAATACGATGTGGTGAACATCAAGCTCGACAAGACAGGGGGGCTGACCGAAGCCCTCGCTCTGAGAGATGCGGCGCTGGCCGAGGGCTACAAGGTCATGGTGGGCTGCATGGTCGGCTCGTCCTTGGCGATGGCGCCTGCGACTTTGGTGGCGCAAGGTGCGCTGGTCACCGATCTGGACGGGCCGCTTTTGCTGGCCGAGGACCGCGCCACACCGTTGATGTTTGACACCGCGGGCGTGCATCCGCCGCAGCCAGCACTTTGGGGATAGGAAAACAACTGACATGGTCATCTATGATGGGACTTTTCATATTGTATCTCAGGGCTTTTTTTCAGGTTGGAAAATCTTTGATAGAGTTACCGGAACGACAGCAATTCCAAACTCCATTCAGAAAGAGCGCATTGGCTTGGTATGGATGCAGGTAAAGCGCACGAAGAAAGACCAATCAATCGACAGCGGTATGTCTGAGGAAGTGATGTTTGGTAGTTTTGCAAAAGCCGTTCTCAATCCCACTTCAGAGGAAGGCGCCCTTTGGCTATCCCATAGCGCAGATGAGTTGGCCGATCTTTTTATCATTCAAGGAAATGCGTTCATGCGAGAAGCATACGATATGTTTCCTAAACGCTGACCCAACTAAAGAAGGATTTGTTCATGCGCATTGTCTATCTAAACGGCGACTACCTGCCTGAGCATGAGGCGAAGGTCTCGATCTTTGATCGAGGGTTTCTGATGGCCGATGGGGTCTATGAGGTGACCACGGTTCTGGGCGGCAAGTTGATTGATTTCGCGGGCCACACCAAACGGTTGGAGCGGTCTCTGAGCGAGCTTGATATGGATAAGCCCGCCGGGTTTGACGACCTTTTGGAGATTCACCGCGAGCTGGTCCGACAGAACGGGATCGAGGATGGTTTGATCTATCTCCAGATCACACGCGGCAGCGACGGGGACCGCGATTTCGCGTATCCGGCGGCGGGCACGCCTGCGACATTGATGCTTTTCACCCAGTCCAAGCCCGGCCTCGCCACCAGCCCTGCCGCGCGACAAGGGATGAAGGTTATCTCCATCCCCGATCAGCGTTGGGGACGGCGCGATATTAAGACGGTGCAGCTACTTTATCCGTCGATGGGCAAGATGATGGCCAAGAAGGCGGGGTGTGACGATGCGTGGATGATCGAGGACGGGCATGTGACCGAGGGCACGTCCAACAACGCCTATATCGTCAAGGATGGCCGGATCATCACCCGCCATCTGGGCAATGAAATTCTGCACGGCATCACGCGCGCCGCCGTTCTGCGCTTTGCCCGCGAGGCGCAGATGGAAGTCGAGGAGCGTTCCTTTACCCTCAACGAGGCCCTGACCGCCGATGAGGCGTTCATAACCTCTGCTTCGGCCTTCGTGATGCCCGTGGTGGAGATCGACGGCGTGGCATTGGGATCTGGCGCGCCCGGCCCTGTGGCCAGCCGACTTCGCGAAATTTACATCGAGGAAAGCAGAAAGGTGGCCATTTAGTGGATCAATCCTACAGCGGCAAACATGCGATCATTATCGGGGCGGGCATGGCCGGCCTCGCTGCAGGGCATGCCATCGCGCAAGCAGGCGGGAAAGTGACCGTTCTGGAAGCGCGGGATCGCATTGGTGGGCGCATCTGGACGGACCGTTCTCTGGGGGCTGCACTGGATCTGGGGGCTGCGTGGATTCACGGACCCAAAGGCAATCCGATCACCGCATTGGCTGACGACATAGACGCCCCACGCCGCCTGACGGACTGGCTCAACATGACGGGCCATGACGCGGATGGAACCGTGATCGCGCGCAAGGCATTCCGCAAAGCCTCGGCGTCGGTCGAGAAGGCCAATGACCGGATTGAGGACAACGCCCCGCGCAAGATGACGATGGATGTCGCGCTGGAAAAATACGCGGGCAAGACGATGCGCGATCCGCTCATGCGCTCCATTCAGGCCGTGATGACCGAGTTTAACGCAGGCGCCGCCCTGCCGCAGTTGAGCGCGCAACCCTACAAGGGCATGCGTGAGTTCAAGGGCGAGGATGTGGCGTTTCCTGAAGGGTATGACAGGATTCTGACGCCACTGACCAAAGGTCTCGACATTCGGCTGAGCCATATCGCCACCCATATCGATACATCTGGTGCGGGCGTGCGGGTGCAGACGGATCAGGGCGCGTTCACCGCCGATTACGTGATCTGCACGCTGCCCATTGGCGTGTTGCAAGACCGCAAGCTGAGCTTTGAGCCGCCCTTGCCCAAAGGCTTTGACAAAGCGATAGACAGCATCGGTTCTGGTCTGGTGAATAAGGTGGCCCTGAGGTTCGAGAGCGCGTTCTGGGCCAAAGGCTCGGGGCAGTATTGGGCTGGGGGAGATGGGCGCTTTCCGTTTTACTTCAACATCGACGATCTCAACCCCGGCACGCCTATCTTGGTGAATTACCCGTGTGGCGCCCATGCGCTGAGCGCTGAGGAGCAACCGGATGAGGAGCTTATCGAGGAAATGATGGTCCCCCTGCGCCGCATCTACGGGGACGCAGCACAAGAGCCTATTGCGGCCAAGATAACCCGCTGGCGCAGCGATCCTTTCGCGCGTGGCAGCTACAGCTTCAACATGCCGGGGACCCGCAGCAAGCATGTGCGAAAATTTGAAACCGTTGTGAACGACCGCCTCGCCTTCGCTGGGGAGCACACGATCTGGCGCTACCGTGCTACGGTGCATGGGGCCTATATGAGCGGGCGGCGGGCGGCGAAAGCGCTGGTGGCTTAGCTTTTCGTGACGTTCTCATCAAAAGCTTTGGTGAAGGCCTTTTGCTTATCGGCGCCCGCTTCGGTCTGATAATTGGCCTTCCACTCGTCCATGGTCATGCCGTAGAAAATCTCGCGCGCTTCCATCTTGTCCATCTCGATGCCGCGCGCATTGGCGGCGTCCTGATACCATCGGCTCAGACAGTTGCGGCAGAACCCTGTGAGGTTCATCATGTCGATATTCTGCACATCGGTGCGCTTTTCCATCAGGTGTTCGCGCAGGGTGCGAAAGGCCGCGGCCTCAAGCTCAAGTTGCGTCTGGGCGTCGATCTTGTCGGTCATATCGCAGTCTCCTTTGGCGTTACTCAGGCGGCACGCGTTTTACATAAGCCGGGTCCAGATCGGCGAGGTTCACCGACAGGCTGGTCTCATCAGGCAGGGCTTTCTCCATCTGCGCCAGGATCGTCTGGCACAGGTCTGATTTGGTGGCAGCATCCCGCCCCGGCAAGAGCAAAAGCGTGGCATGGGCAAAACTCTGGCCCGAAGTCCCCAGCATATGCAGGTCGCATGCGGTGCAGCGCAACTTCAGTGTCTCCGGCTTCGTGATCGCCGGATGTCCGGCCAGTGCGCGGAAAAGCGCGTCGAGAAACGCCGCATCGGGCCTCAAATCGGCGGAATGCTCGATGATGACATGGGGCATGGGGCGTTTTCCTCAGATTTGGTCCAAAGCGGCGGTCAGATGGGGGGCAAGGCGGGCGGCCCATGCGGCCTGCGCGCCAGCGTCGGCAATCAGATCATTGCGCAGTTCGATAAGGATGTTGGGCCGCTCATGCGCGATGGCGTGGCGCGCGATCGCGTCGCCGGGCAAGTGGCCGCTATAGGGCTCATTATCGCCAACACACAGATCGGACTCCGCGCGCAGGCTGCGCAGCAAGGGCTCGGCCAGACGCCGGTCCGCCGCCGACAAAAGCGCCAGATGCCAAGGCCGAGCCGGGCGCGCGCGCAATTGCTTGGTGAAACTGTGAATCGACACGATCACCGTATCGTCCCGCCGTGCCGCGATCTGCGACAGCGCCGTGTGATAGGGCCGGTGCATCCGGTTGAGGCGCGCTTCCACCTCGGCTGCATCCACATGGCGATTGCCCGGAATGATCGTGCCGTCATAGAGCTTCATCACCAGCGTGGGGTCATCCTCGCCACGGTTCGGGTCAATCACAAGACGGCTGAAATTGGAGCCAATGACAGGCGCATCCAGCGCTTTTCCCAACGCCCGCGCCACGCCCGCGGCCCCAATATCATAGGCGATATGACGCGCCATATCGGCCGGGGCCACGCCCAAAGAGCCACCATTCACGAAAGGCGGCACAAGATTGCTGGCGTGATCGCAGGTGATCAGCCACCGCGACGCGCGCGTCGACCCTTCGATAAAAAAGGGCTCATATGTCATTGCAGCGTCATCTTTCACAGGCCAAGCTCTAGGACGCATCGCCACGCGGTGCAACAAAGCACTGGCGCGTTGTTAGCGATAACTGTAGCACTGGGCACCATACCGACCAACACGACCGATCGCATAGAACAGGACGACACATGAGACGCCATCGCAACGTGAAAATCGTGGCCACACTTGGCCCCGCCTCCGGAACCTACGAGATGATCCGTGCCCTGCACGAGGCAGGCGCAGATGTCTTCCGGCTCAACATGAGCCACGGCGAGCATGAGGATATCCGCGAGAAACACCGCATCATCCGGCAGGTCGAGAAAGATCTCGACAGCCCGATCGCCATCCTTGCCGACCTGCAAGGGCCGAAGCTGCGCGTGGGTGTCTTTGCCAATGGTGAGGAGGATCTGGTGCCCGGCGCGCAGTTCCGTCTGGATCTGGACGCGGCGGAGGGCGACAGCACCCGTGTGAACCTGCCCCACCCTGAGATTTTCGAGGCGCTGCGCGAGGGGGCCACTCTGCTGGTCAATGACGGGAAAATCCGTCTGCGTGTGCTTGAGTGCAGCAAGACTCATGCCAATTGCGAGGTGGTCGTGGGCGGCGTGATTTCCAACCGCAAGGGCGTGAACGTGCCTGACGTGGAGCTGCCTTTGGCCGCGCTGTCGGAGAAAGACCGGCGCGATCTGGAGTTTGTTTGCGAGCTTGGCGTGGATTGGCTCGCACTCAGCTTCGTGCAACGCCCCGAGGATGTGACCGAGGCGCGCGCTCTGGCGGCCGGACGGGCCGCGATCCTCAGCAAGATCGAGAAACCCTCCGCCGTGACCCGCTTCAATGGCATCCTGGCGGCATCGGATGGCATAATGGTCGCGCGGGGCGATCTGGGCGTGGAGCTTCCGGTGCAGAACGTGCCGCCCATTCAAAAGCGCCTCGTGCGGGCCTGCCGCGCGGCGGCAAAGCCGGTGATCGTGGCCACGCAAATGCTCGAATCGATGATTGAAAGCCCGGTGCCAACACGCGCCGAAGTCTCTGACGTGGCCACAGCCATCTATGAAGGGGCTGACGCCATCATGCTCTCGGCGGAAAGTGCGGCAGGCAACTTTCCGATCGAGGCCGTGACCACGATGGACAATGTCGCCCGCGAGGTGGAGGGAGATCCGACCTATACCCAGATCATCGAGGCCTCGCGCACCGCGAGCCGCACCACCGTGGCCGACGGTATCGTCGCCGCCGCCCGCGAGATCGCCGAGACGACCGATATCAAGGTTATCTGTTGCTTCACCCAAAGCGGGACAACCGCCCTTCTCACATCGCGCGAACGGCCCCGCGTTCCGATCATCGCGATGACATCCGAGCGTGGCACGGCGCGTCGCCTCGCGCTGAGCTGGGGGATCAATTGCGTGATGACGCCCGAGCTGGATCGGTTCAAGGAAGCGGTGATCAACGCCGCCCGCGCCGCGCGGGCCCAAGGTTACGCCACAACTCTTGATCAGATCGTGGTGACTGCGGGTGTGCCCTTCAACGTGCCAGGCACGACCAATATCCTGCGCGTAGCACCCTGTCAGGAAAGTTTGATATACGCCACCGATCCGGGTTAAGCTGGCGATATCTTAATCGAGAGGGCCTCGCGTGAACTCCGACCTGCTTCTTGTGATCGGCCTTATACTTGGCGTGTTCTCCGTGCCGTCCATCATTTCGTCATTGTCCGATGGGCGCGCACCACGCGTGGCTGCCTTTACGCTGATTGCGGCGGGCTCGCTGGTTGTCTATGCCATTCAGACCAGACCCGGCGGGTATGAGATTCAGGATATTCCCGCAGCCTTCGTGCGGGTCTTGGCGATGTTCATCTGACGCAGGCTTCAGG
>JBASXE010000172.1:0-5917 GCA_049276875.1 Roseovarius sp.
GGCCGAGACCGAGGCGCATGGCGCGTTCGACCGGGCCCGCGATGCGATTGCCTTGCCATTGGTGCGGGCCTGTGTGGACCGTGGGCAACCCGTGCTGGGTGTTTGCCGGGGATTTCAGGAAATGAACGTGGCGATGGGTGGCTCGCTTTACCCCGAGATTCGCGACCTGCCCGGGCGCGACAATCACCGAATGCCGCCTGATGGCACGCTGGAAGAGCAATTTGCGCTGCGCCATATCGTCAGCTTTACCCCCGGCGGCATGTTTCATCGCCTGCTCGGTGCGCCTGAGGTGATGACCAACACGCTCCACGGGCAAGGGATCAAGGATGTGGGTGCGCAGGTCATTATAGATGGCCATGCGCCGGACGGCACGCCCGAGGCGCTCTATATCGACGGCGCGCCCGGGTTCGCGATGGGCGTGCAATGGCACCCCGAATGGAACGCGCAGAACGATCCGGTGTCGCGGCCGATTTTCGCGGCCTTTGGCGATGCGGCGCGGGCGTGGGCGCATGGCGGGCCGCGCGCATCGGCGCGTCTGAGCGCCTAGACGGCATAATCTGCGCGCGTCTTGAGGCTCAGGGCTGTGACGGGATCATCGGTCGGGCCGGGTGGCCATGGCAACCCATATGGCTGCGCAAATTTGGCAAGATATCAAAAATCCCCGCACGTGCCTTTGGCGTGAGCGTCTTGAGCGTGGTGGGATGGGCATAGAAGCTCTCAGTTGCGACACCTTCCGCATAGATGATTTCGTGCGCATCCAGCATCACGTGGAAATAAGTGATCGAGGCGCAAGGTGCACGGGTAATGCCCGGTTGTCCGACAAGGCGGTGCGCAGGGGCCAGCACCTCGTCATAGCCGCAGATCTGGCGTGCCAGCGGGCCGCTGAGCAACACATGATGATTAGGCGAGACGTGCAGGGCGTTGTGCCCACCTGCCTCGACGGGTGCCATGCGGATCGGGGCGCGCGCGCCTGTGGCGACGCTCTCGCGGTGACCGATCCAGCGGATGACGCGCAACCCGTGATCGCGCGTGACGATCATGTCGCCTGGGCGCAAGGCCTCGACGGGGCGGTCGCCCAATGCGGTCAGAATCTGGGTGCCTTGCGCAAAACAGACAAGCCCGGCAAGGGCGTCTTCGTGGTAGGTGGCGCTGTCACAGGTGTTGGCAAGCGACGGTTGTGCGTCAAGCGGGGCCATCATGAAGCTCCCGGGGCAAAAGTGTCGGGTATTGACATAGCGAACTCTAAACTTGGCCGGTGAGGGCGACCATACTATTGACTGTCGTCGTTAAATTCGGAGACCTTCTGCCTCTCGAACGCAGTGAAAATGTCGCAGCAAATTGCGGCGCGATTTGGATGCGCGCCGGGCGATTTTGAGGCCGTGGGGCGGTGCATCTGCGTGGCTTGAAACCGCGCGGCCCCTCTTGGTGGGGCGCCTCGGTCGAAGGCATGTTTGGCGGTTTTCGGTCCTCCATTGTATACCGTCAACCCGCCGTAAACTGTGGCAAACTATCCACTTTCCCGGCCACGCCGCTTGGCCTACACAGCGGGCAAACTGCGTGTCATGGAAGGCATAGTGCTGTGTTGAAATGGATCGACATTCCTCCCGTCTGGCTTTTGGCGGCCATCGCTGTGGCGTGGACGCAGGCGCGTTTTGTACCGATGGGGCTCGGGTTTGGCGCGGGTGTGGCGGATTTGTTGGGCGGGATGCTGGTCGGGGGCGGGGTGGTGCTGATTGCGCTCGCCGCGATGGAGTTTCGGCGTCAGAAAACCACGATCGTTCCGCATCTTGAGGCGGACCGCCTGATCACATCAGGGATTTTCAAGCGCACGCGCAACCCAATCTATGCGGGTGACGTGCTGATCCTGTCGGGGTTGATCCTGCGCTGGGACGCGGTGCTGAGCCTCCTGCTCCTGCCGCTGTTTGTGTGGACCCTCGAGCGGCGCTTCATTGTGCCCGAGGAGAACCGTCTCAGACGCAAGTTTCGCGCAGAGTTCGCGCGCTATTGCAATGAAACCCGCAGGTGGGCTTAATCACGGGCCGTGCGGCGACTCGCATGTCGGGCGCTAACCTGAAATAAGCGCGGAAAAGATTTTGGACTTTCGCCCGGAGTGCCGGGCCAACAGACGGTAACAGACAGACGTTAAGAGACAACGACAATGACAAGGGGGATTGACGGGTGAAGATCGGAACACCGACAGAGGTAATAGCGGGCGAGGCACGGGTGGCGATGACACCGGACTCGGCGCTTCAGCTGCAAAAACTGGGCTATGAGTGCGTGATCGAGGCCGGCGCGGGCGCGAAAGCGGGATTCTCGGACGCGGCTTACAAGGACGCGGGCGTATCGGTGGTCAAGACCGCCGCCGCCCTTTGGAAGGCGGCAGATATCGTCGCCAAGGTCCGCCCACCGAGCGACGCGGAGGTCAAACGCCTGCGCGACGGGCAGACGCTGATCTCCTTCTTCAACCCGAGCGCGAATGAAAAGCACCTGGAGCAGGCGGCGAAAGCAGGCGCCACCGTGGTGGCCATGGAAATGGTCCCGCGCATCAGCCGCGCGCAAAAGATGGACGCGCTGAGCTCCATGGCCAATATCGCGGGCTACCGCGCGGTCATCGAGGCGGGCAACAATTTCGGTCGTTTCTTCACGGGTCAGATCACGGCGGCGGGCAAAGTGCCCCCGGCCAAGGTTCTGGTGGTGGGCGCGGGCGTGGCCGGACTGGCCGCGATCGGCACCTCCACATCGCTTGGTGCGATCACCTATGCGTTCGACGTGCGGCCCGAAGTGGCCGAGCAGGTTGAATCCATGGGGGCGGAATTCGTGTTCCTCGACTTTGAAGAAGCACAGCAGGATGGTGCCGCGACGGGCGGTTATGCGGCCGTCTCCAGCCCCGAATTCGCTGCGGCACAGTTGGCCAAGTTCCGTGAGCTTGCCCCCGACATTGATATCGTCATCACCACGGCCCTGATCCCCAACCGCGAAGCGCCCGAGCTGTGGACCGAGGACATGGTCAAGGCGATGAAGCCCGGTTCGGTGATCGTCGATCTGGCTGCCGAGAAGGGCGGGAATTGCAAGCTGACCGTTATGGACGAGAAGATCGTGACCGAGAACGGTGTGACCATCATCGGCTACACCGATTTCCCGAGCCGGATGGCCGCGCAATCCTCGACGCTTTATGCGACGAACATCCGCCACATGCTGGCGGATCTCACGCCCGAGAAGGACGGCACGCCCGTCCACAACATGGAAGATGACGTGATCCGCGGTGCCACCGTGGCCCATGCGGGCGCTGTCACCTATCCGCCGCCGCCCCCCAAAGTGGCAGCCATCGCGGCGCAACCCAAGAAGGAAGCGCCCAAGGAACTGACGGCCGCCGAAAAGCGCGCCGCCGAAGTGGCTGCGTTCAAGAAACAGACGATGACGCAAGTGGGCCTTCTGGCCGCAGGCGGGATCTTGGTGCTTCTGATAGGGATGGTGGCCCCGGCCAGTTTCATGAAGCATTTCATCGTCTTCGTGCTGTCGGTTTTCATTGGCTTCCAAGTGATCTGGAACGTCGCGCACTCGCTGCACACGCCGCTGATGGCGGTCACGAACGCAATCTCGTCGATCATTATCTTGGGCGCATTGATCCAGATCGGGTCCAGTTCGGTCCTGATCACGCTTTTGTCGGCGGTGGCGATCTTCATGGCCTCGATCAATATTTTCGGTGGCTTCCTCGTGACACGGCGCATGCTCGCCATGTTCCAGAAATCGTAAGGGGGGCCGTATCATGGACTTCGGATTTACCATTGCGGCCTATGCGGTCGCGGCTGTTCTCTTCATCCTGAGCTTGGGTGGCCTCTCGGGTCAGGAAAGTGCAAAACGTGCCGTATGGTACGGCATTGCGGGCATGGGTCTTGCCATTCTCGCCACTATTGTGGGCCCCGGTCAGGGGCTGTGGCTCATGTCGCTGGTGCTGATCGCGGCAGGCGCGGCTGTGGGATACCAGTTGGCCACCAAGGTGCAGATGACGCAGATGCCCGAGCTTGTGGCGATCATGCACTCCCTCGTGGGGCTTGCGGCGGTTTTCGTGGGCTTCAACGCGGACCTGATGATCAACACGATCAGCGCGCTTTTTGTTGAGAATGGCGGGCAGTTGGGCGCGGTTGTTGACGGCACTGCCTTCACGGCTGTGGGCCTGCCCGGTGCGGTCTACAACGAGCTTTCGTCCTTCGGACAGCTGATCGCGAAGAAATCCGGCGTGGAGATCACCATTCTGCGGGTTGAGCTTGTGCTGGGTATCTGGATCGGGGCGGTGACGTTCACAGGCTCCGTGATCGCCTACGGTAAACTCGCGGGCAAGGTCGACACCTCGGCCAAGCAGCTTCCCGGTGGGCACTTGCTGAACGCTGGCGCGGCGGCGCTATCTGTCGTGCTGGCGGCGATGTATCTGGGCGATAGCGGTAGCTGGACGCTGGTGCTCCTGACGCTTTTGGCGCTCTTCATCGGCTATCACCTGATCATGGGGATCGGCGGCGCAGACATGCCTGTGGTCGTGTCGATGCTGAACTCCTATTCGGGTTGGGCGGCAGCGGCGATTGGCTTCAGCCTCGGCAATGATCTTCTGATCGTCGTCGGCGCGCTTGTCGGTTCGTCCGGTGCGATCCTCAGCTACATCATGTGCAAGGCGATGAACCGGTCCTTCGTCTCGGTGATCCTTGGCGGCTTCGGCGGTGCCACGGGTGAGCAGATGGCTGTGGAGGGTGAACAGATTGCGATTGACGCGGATGGCGTGGCGGCAGCACTCAATGAGGCCGACAGCATCGTGATCATCCCTGGTTACGGCATGGCCGTGGCGCAGGCGCAGCAGGCGGTCAGCGAGATGACCAACAAGCTGCGCGCGAAGGGCAAAAATGTCCGGTTCGCCATTCACCCCGTCGCCGGGCGTCTGCCGGGGCATATGAACGTGCTTTTGGCGGAGGCGAAGGTGCCCTACGACATCGTGCTGGAAATGGACGAGATCAATGATGATTTCCCGTCCACGGATGTGGTGATCGTGATCGGCTCCAATGACATCGTGAACCCTGCGGCGCAGGATGATCCAAACAGCCCCATCGCCGGCATGCCGGTTCTGGAATGCTGGAAGGCCAAGCAGGTGTTTGTCTCCAAGCGTGGGCAGGGCACGGGATATTCCGGGATCGAGAACCCGCTTTTCTTCAAGGACAACACGCGGATGTTTTACGGCGATGCGAAGGATTCTGTGTCGAGCCTTTTGAGCCGCATCGAGTGATCCTTTTAGCCGAAAATCATGAAGGGCGCCTTGCGGGGCGCCCTTTTTTTGTGCGAAGCCGCCTTATCCGCCCATGTGGGCGTCTTCGGCGGTCTTTTTTGAGTATTTGGGCTAAGAAGAAGGCCTGTATGCCGTTGTATCCAGGTAAGCCTTTGATAGTGCAATATAATCCGTTTCCATTCCCGAATCATCCCCCTATGGTGACACAAACCTTGTCGGAGCCCAGACCATGCCGCCACTGACCGATCATCCGCTGCGCTATGCTTTGGCCAACGAGCTTCATGCACGGCCCTTCCCATCATTGTCGGCGCCGTGCACGGCGGTTTTTCTGGCCATCAAGCAGCCCGAGCAGGCGGCGGCGCGGGACCGGGGCGCGGACCGGGCGCATCTTCTGGATTTGCTGGACCGGTTCGGCGCGGCGCATCCCTCGCCCGAGGGCAATCATTACTTCGGCAAGATCGGCAAACATTCCCTGAAATGGGAGAGCCACACCGAGTTTGTAACCTACACCGTGTTCATAGAACACTTGCCGGAACGCGCGTTTGACCCCAGCGATTTCGAGGTGTTTCCGGCCGATTGGCTTGAGCAGGCGCCGGGCGCGCGCATCACCTCGGCCTTGATCCGGGTGGAGACGCGGGGCTCGGAGAACAC
>JBASXE010000173.1:0-7633 GCA_049276875.1 Roseovarius sp.
TCTGCACTCAATTCCTGTCCCTGAGGCGTCAGTATCACATTTCGACCATCACGCTCGAAAAGCGCGACGCCAAGATCCTGCTCTAGGGTGCGAATATGATGGCTGATTGCAGTGGGCGAGACATTCAAGGCTTGGGCGGCGGCTTTGAAACTACCGCTGCGTACGGCCTGATCAAAGGCGCGGAGGGCTTTCAGGGACGGAAGCATTCTGATCCTCAGATGAGTTCTACTCATTAATTGAGGAGTTATTTGTGTTTGTAAAGGACGAACTTCTAGTTTTAACATGAGGAAAATAGGATGAGGAATCTGAAGGTGTCACAGACAGTTCGGGCGCGTCGCGGGCGCAAGCAACGGCAAGGCGACACCAATACATCTGCGGGTGCTCCAGTTTGGCCCGGCGTTAAGGGTGGTCGATTCAAGCCACTTGCAGAGGCCGAAGTTGCCGCAGTGGAAGAAGCCGTTTTACACCTGTTGGAAACGCTTGGCCTCAGTCAGGCGATCCCTTCCATGGTCGAGCGCGTCGTGGCCAACGGTGGGCATTACACCGAAGACAAACGTCTGATTTTCCCACGCAATCTGGTTCTCAAGACTATCGCCGAAGCACGGCGTGATATTGTTTTATGTGGTCAGGATCCTGCCCACGATCTCGATTTGTCTGGCGCTCGGGTTCATATGTCCTCGGGCGGTGGCGCGCCGGGGGTCTTTGATCTCGATGACGGACATTACCGTGATGGTTCGTTGAAGGACCTATATGACGCCGCCCGCATATGCGATGCGATGGAAAACATCCATCATTTCAGCCGCTCGATCGTGGCGCGGGATATCGAAGATAATGCTTTGATGGATGTTAACACGGCCTATGCCTGCTTGATGGGTACGTCCAAGCATGTGTCGGTCAGCGTGACCGAGCCAGATACTGTGCAAAAGCTGGCTGCCCTTTGTTATCAACTTGCCGGCAGCGAAGCAGCTTTCCGCGCACGTCCTTTCCTGACGGTCATGGTCTGCCATGTGGTCCCGCCTATGCGTTTTGCCGAAGAAGCCTGCGAAACACTGGAAGCTGCTATTTTGGCTGGGTTCCCAGTCCAACTTATATCGGCGGGGCAAGCGGGCGCGACCAGCCCCGCGACAATTGCGGGATCGCTCGTTCAGGCTGTGGCAGAGACGCTGGCAGGTCTTGTCTTTGCGCGGCTTATTGATCCCGAGGTGAGGGCAATATTTGCGCCCAAGCCTTTGGTTGCAGACCTTCGAACCGGTTCCATGTGCGGGGGCGGCGGTGAACAGGCGATCCTGATGGCGGCGGCGGCCCAGATGGGGCGGCACTATGATTTGCCAACCTCGTCTATCGCGGGGATCACCGATGCCAAAACGCTGGATGCACAATTCGGGTCGGAAAAATGTCTCGCGGTCACTATGGCCGCGCATGCCGGATCCAACCTGATTACGCAATCCTGCGGGATGCAGGCCAGTCTTTTGGGCGTCTCGCTTGAGGCCTATGTGGTCGACAACGACATGCTGGGCAACATCCTGCGCACCCTGCGCGGGGTCGAGGTAACGCCAGAAAATATCGCGGCAGATGTTATTGCGACGGTGTGTCGGGGCGAGGGGCATTATTTAGGTCAGGCGCATACCTTCGAGCGGATGAAGTCGGATTACTTCTATCCTCACATCGGGGATCGCCGCACACCGCGCGATTGGGAAAGCGATGGCTCCAATACCGTCGGGGATCGGGCGCGTGACGTTGCCCGTCAATTGATCGCCGAACATTTCCCAACCCGTTTGAATGAAGCAACAGATATCGCCTTGCGGGCTGCATTCGATATCAAGCTGCCGCGCGAAGTTATGGGAAAGTCAACATGACCCAAAACCAAGACCTATCCCTACGCGCACGCGCCGCACTGCCGGGCGGTGTCAGTCACGAATTGCGTTACCGCGCGCCACATCCGATTTTCATCGAACGCGCTCAGGGTGCAGAAAAATGGGATGTAGAGGGACGCCGCTATATTGATTTCAAAATGGGCAGTGCCAGTCAAATGCTGGGGCACAGCCACCCCGATGTGGTGGAGGCCGTGCAACGCGCCGCGACAACCGCAATTTTCAGCGCGGATTGTCATCTCGGAGAAATCGAATGGGCGGAATGGGTCAACCAATTGCTGCCAAGTGCCGAGCGCACACGGTTTTGTGCATCAGGGTCCGAGGCCACGATGCTGGCGATACGGCTGGGCCGCGCGTTCAGCGGCAAATCAGGCGTATTGCGCATCGACGGCCACTATCACGGCTGGCATGATCATGCGCTTAAGGGGGCCAAACCGGGGAGTGAGAATGCGACCTCGCTTGGGGTACCGCTGGCGATCAGTGATCTGATCACAGTCTGTGCGGCGAATCCGCAAGCGATGGAAAATGCACTGCAAGACTCTGATATCGGCACGGTGATCATCGAGGCATCGGGTGCAAATTATGGCTCAGTCCCTTTGGCCACGGACACTTTGCAAGCCATGCATGATGTAGCCCGCAAGGCTGGGGCCGTGCTGATCTTTGACGAGATTATCACCGGATTTCGTTGGTCAACAGGCGGGCGTCAGGCGCGGGACGGGATTGTGCCCGATCTAACAACACTGGCCAAGATCGTGACGGGCGGGCTGCCTGGCGGGGCTGTTTGTGGCAAGGCCGAGATTATGGAGCTGATGAACAACGCAGAAGCCCGTGACGGGCTGTCGCCGCCCGTCAGCCACAAAGGCACGTTCAACGCATCGCCTCTGATCGCGGCGGGTGCAAATGCGGCGATGAAACACCTCTCGACGGGCACACCCCAACGCCACGCCGATGCGATGGCGGCTTTGCTGCGTGACGGGATTGCGGCGCTCATGGCAGCGCATGGGATCGCGGGAACGGTCTACGGCGAAAGCTCGACCTGCCACATGTATTTTGGACCTGCGTCGATGGACGGGCTTACGCCTGCACAGATCAGGTCGGTTCAGCCCGCGTTGGTAAACGGGCTGCGCGGCGGCTTGCTTGAGCGAGGTGTTGATCTGATGTCGCACACATCCTGTGTCACCTCTGCCGCACATACCCCCGCGCTAATCGACGAGGCATTGGGGGCCTTTGGCGCCACCTTTGCCGCTTTGGTCAAAGACGGGGTGATCGCCGCATGATTGCCCTGCCAACCCATGCCCGCACAGTCATCATCGGGGGCGGTGTTGTCGGCTGTTCCATCGCCTATCATCTGGCGCGCGAAGGGCGCAAAGACATCGTCGTGTTGGAACGCTCAAAACTGACAAGCGGAACCACTTGGCATGCAGCGGGGCTGGTGCGGCGCTTGCGCCCGTCGGCGACGCTGACGAAGCTGATCAACTATTCCATTGATCTTTATAAAGAGTTGGAGACCGAAACTGGTCAGCAAACCGGCTTTATCCAGACCGGCAGCTTGTCCATTGCTACGCATGAGGACCGCCTGACCACGCTCAAACGGCAGGTCAGTCTGGGGCGTGCCTTCGGGCTTGAGGCCGAAGTGATTGATGCCAAACGCACAGGCGAATTGTGGCCATTGATCCGCACGGACGATGTGATTGGTGCGGTTTGGTCACCTGCAGATGGGCGGGTAAATCCGTCGGATGTGGCGCTGGCATTGTCCAAAGGGGCGAAGGCGCGGGGCGTGTCGATTTTTGAAGACACCCGTGTGACGGGTCTGCGCAAAACAGGTGGCCGGATCAGTGCGGTGGAGGTTGGTGATCATGTGATCGAGGCCGATGAGGTCGTCATTGCCTGCGGGCTTTGGTCACGCGAAGTGGCGGAGATGGCAGGCGCGCATATGCCGCTTTATGCCTGTGAACATTTCTACATCCTGACCAAGCCGCTGGCCGAGGTTCAGGCGCTTGGCAAAGGTGTGCATCTGCCAACACTGAACGATCAGGACGCGTTTCTTTATGCGCGCGACGATGTCGAAGGGCTGCTGGTCGGCTCGTTCGAGCCAAACGCCAAGGGTCTGCCGCTGTCGCGCCTCCCTGCTGATTTCAGCTTTGATCTGCTGGGTGAAGATTGGGATCACTTCATGCCGATGATGGAAAACGCGCTACGGCGCATTCCCGCTTTGGAAAATGCAGAGGTTCGGATGCTGCTGAACGGGCCTGAAAGTTTCACGCTCGACAGCCAATTCATCGTAGGCGAAAGCCCAGACGTCCCGGGGTTGTTCGTGCTCGGTGGCATGAATTCTAGCGGCATCGCGCTTGCTGGTGGCGCTGGCAAGGCGCTGGCCGAATGGATGATTGCGGGCCATCCGACGATGGAGCTGAACGAGGCGGATATCCGGCGTTTTGGCCCTGAAATGAACGTGCTGGGTGCATTAGAGGCGCGTATCCCCGAAGTGCTGGGGCGGCATTATGATATCTCCTATCCCGGCCTTGCGATGGACACGGCACGGGGGCAACGCCGCACGCCGATCCATGCCGCGCTCAAGGATGCAGGCGCGCGATTTGCTGGAATGGCTGGATGGGAACGTGCGGTGCATTTCGGTGGTGAAGCTGCGCATCTGCCGCTGAGTTTTGGCGTGCCTGCATGGCGCGATCAAGTCGGGGCGGAAGTGGCTGCCTGTCGAACAGGGGCGGCGATCATTGACCAATCTGCCTTTGGTAAGATCATGGTGCAGGGCCCAGATGCATGCGTTTTTCTCAACCGCATTTGCACGGCTCAGATGGACGTCCCTGCGGGGCGGATCGTCTATTCCCAGATCCTAAATGCACGCGGTGGTATTGAATCGGACGTGACGGTGCAGCGGCACGGGCCTCAGACCTATTTGATGATCACGGGTGCGGGCGAAGTGGTGCGCGACCTGATGCACATGCGCCGCGAAAAGGGTACGATGCAGGTTGAGGTTACGGATGTCACCAGCGGATGGGCGATCATTGGGTTGGCAGGAGCAAAAGCGCAGGAGATTTTACAAAAGGCGAGTGCAGCGCCCTTGCCAGCACTGAAACCTTTTGGCTTTGCCCCGATTGAGGTCGGATTGGCGCGCGGGTTTGTCGGGCGGCTGAGCTACACAGGGCAGCTGGGCTTTGAGCTTTATATCCCCGCCGAAATGGCCATGGCCGCGCATGAAGCATTGGTCGCGGCAGGGGCGAGCCATGCGGGACTGTTCGCCAGTGGCAGCTTGCGGATCGAAGCAGGGTTTCGCGCGTGGGGGCACGAGTTGACCCAAGGCACCACACCGCATGAATCCGGGCTTGAGAAGTTTTGCGCGATGGACACCGATTTCATCGGCAAGACGGCCTTGAAAACCCATACGCCGCAGCGTCAGATTGCGACCCTGCTGTTTGATACAGCCGACGCCATACCCATCCATGATGAACCGATCTGGTTTGAGGGCTGCGTCGCGGGGCAGATCACCTCTGCCGCATGGAACTATGCCCATGGGCGTACGGCGGCGCTTGCGATGATGACCACGTGTTTGGATCGTCTTCGGGCCGGTGAAATCGTCGATGGATTTGAAGTCGAAATTGCCTGTAAACGATTTTCTGCGCGCGTAGCCCTCGCCCCTTTGAAGGATTGGAAGATATGACACGCACGGTTCAATGCGCCGTAATCGGCGGCGGGATCATGGGCGTTGCGGCGCTTTATCAACTGGCAGAACACGGCTGGAGAGATACCGTTCTTTTTGAAAAGGCAGAACTGACGTCGGGATCGACGTGGCACGCGGCAGGGCAGATTGCCCATGCAGTGGGCAGTCGGTTGTCGGGCTGGATCAACAAGACGTCGATTTCGACCTATAAGGCGGTGGAGCAGGAAACAGGGCAGAGCATCGGCTGGCATGAGGTTGGCGGTTATCGCGTGGCCTATGGCGATGATGAAGTTGATTGGCTGAAATCCATCATGGGCGTTGGCCGTCTGCTGGATTTACCGATGGACTTAGTCGGCCCCGACGATGTCAAACAGGGCAATCCGTTTTACAATACCGACGGCATGAAAGCCGCGATCCAGACCTTTGAAGATGGCCACATTGATCCGTCCAGCGTGACGCAGGCCCTTGCCATTGCTGCCCGTAAACGCGGTGCAAAGATCGAACGTCATACGCTGATCACGGGTGCGGCGCGCAAAGGCAATCTGTGGCGCTTGACGACCGACAAGGGTGAGGAAGTTCTGGCCGAACATGTGGTCATCGCGGCGGGGTCTTATGCCAATCAAGTCGGCGCATGGTTCGGGCTGAAAATTCCGTCAGTATCGTGCCTGCATCACTATCTGGTCACCGATACCGTGCCTGAATTTCTGGACCGTCCCGAACTGCCTGTGATGCGCGACAACACTTTTGGCGGCTACATTCGGCAGGAGCAGAAATCAGGCCTGATCGGCATTTACGAAGGGCATGTCTGCCCCACCGTTTGGACCATGCCCGAGGGCGCGCCCTGGACCTCCGAGAACGAGCTTTTCGAGGCCGACTACGACAGTATCGGAGACTTCCTGCTACGCGCCTTTGACCGGATGCCGATCCTTGAAAACCTTGGGATCAAACGTGTGGTGCGCGGCGCGATCACCCATACGCCCGATGGCGGGATGCTGCTGGGGCCGTCAGGTGCGCCCAATGTCTGGCTGGCCTGCGGGTCGTCCATTGGCCTTGCTTGGGGCGGCGGTGCGGGGCAAATTCTGGCCGAGTGGATGACAACAGGCCAGACCAGCCAGAACACGCGCTCGATGGACCCGCGCCGCTATGGCGATTTTGCCGACGATACATTTATCTTGGAGCGGACCAAAGACGAATTCATGCGCCGCCACGACACACCCGTTCCGGGCAAACAGTTCGAAAGCCTGCGGCCTTTGCGCCGCCATGTACTCTATGATCGGCTGGCCGCCAAAGGCGCTGTCTTTGGCGAGGTTGCGGGATGGGAACGCCCGCGCTGGTTCTCGGATGCTACGGACGTTGTAGACGCCAACGGCTGGCACCATCAGGTCTGGCACGATCGCGTGGCCGCCGAAGTGCGATCCGTGCGTGAGGCGGCAGGCGTCATCGACCTCTGCGCTTTTGCGCAGTTCGAGGTTACGGGCGCTGATGCGGCAGCACTGCTGGACCGACTGAGCGCGAACAAAATACCCGCAAAGGACGGGCGTATCGGCCTGTGCCATCTGTTGACTGATGCGGGCAAATTCGAAACTGAGATGACGATTTGCCGCTTGGGGCCAGAGCGGTTCTTTACCGGATCGGCCATCGCGAGGTCCAATCCGGATGCGGATTGGCTACGCGGCAATATCCGCGCAGGCGAAGATGTAATGGTTACCAACCTCAGTCAGACTTGGGGGATGCTCGCACTTTCGGGGCCCGCGTCACGCGACATTTTGAGTCAGATCACAGATGCGGACCTGTCCAACGTCGCGTTTGCGTGGCTAAGCGCGCAGGAAATCACTGTGGCCGGACAATCCTGCCTTGCCATGAGGGTGTCATTTACAGGCGAATTAGGCTGGGAGTTGCACGCGCCGCTGGAAAGCATCGACGTCATTTATGACGCATTGTTTCACGCAGGCGCGGCCCACGGGTTGCGCGACTTTGGGGGCCACGCGCTAAACGCGATGCGGATGGAAAAAGCCTATCCCGCCAGCGCCGAGCTAACGACAGATGTCGGGCTGGTCGAGGCGGATTTGATGCGCTTTTTCAAACC
>JBASXE010000174.1:0-2696 GCA_049276875.1 Roseovarius sp.
TGGGACGAACCCAAGTTCGCGCGCTGGTTAGACCGCATGGCAACTTTTTCTCGCGTCCTCTTGTTCGACAAGCGCGGTACCGGACTTTCAGATCGCGTTGGTGACCTACCGAGCATGGATCAGCGCATGGATGATGTTCGCGCTGTTATGGATGCCGCAGGAATGCAAGAAGCCATCGTTTTTGGTATTTCTGAGGGAGGGTCACTCGCCAGTTTATTCGCAGCGCATCACCCGGAGCGATGCCAGGGCTTGGTGCTTTACGGAGCCTTCGCAAAATTTTCTTACTGGTATCTGACAGAAGAAGCATTGGAGGGCCTTTTCCAATATGTCGCAGCGGCATGGGGCAGCGGAGAAAGCTTGCCGATGTTCGCGCCTTCTATGGCCAATGATGCAGCTTTCCAGAAATGGTGGGGCAAGTTCGAAAGGCTCGGGGCGACGCCGGGAGCGGTAATCGATATCATGCGCATGAACAGCAAGATCGACATAGCCGATGTTGTGTCAACCATCCATGTGCCGACGCTCGTCATCCATCGTACAGATGATGTTACTATCGATGTCGAGGGTGGGAGAATGCTTGCCTCACTCATCCCCGATGCGCGTTTGCTTGAACTCCAGGGTAGCGATCACATCCCTTTTGTAGGAGGCAACAGCGACGAGATTTCGTCAGCCATTGAACAGTTCGTAACTGGCTCAATATCCGCTCCAAGGCTGGACCTTGTGCTGGCCACTGTCCTGTTCACTGATATTGTCGGCTCTACGGCGAAGGCAGAAGAACTGGGTGATCAGGCATGGCACGACCTGCTTTCCGAGCACGACAAGATCGTTCGTCAGGAATTTGCGCGCTTCCGTGGTAAAGAGGTCAAGTCTATGGGCGACGGATTTCTCGCAACTTTCGATGGCCCTGCGCGGGCGATCCACTGTTCCAAGGCTATCTCTCGCGGGTTAAAGCAGATCGGTTTGGACGTTCGGATTGGGGTACATACAGGCGAAATTGAACGTAGTGACGATGATGTTCGCGGCATCGCAGTCAACATTGCATCACGGGTATCGGAACTCGGAAATGCAGACGATGTGCTTGTGTCTCGGACCGTAAAGGACTTGGTTGCTGGATCTGGAATAAAATTCACAAGCTTTGGAACGCATGAATTGAAAGGCGTGCCGGACACATGGGACGTCTATCGATCCGAAGCTTGAGTGCGACGATCAAATGGCTCCACGATTTCTACAAACAGCAAGGATCGCTGGACGATTTTGTGGCTCGAAGGAATGCGGATCAATTTCCGCTTTCCGGAAGAAACGGGTGTTTGGCCTATCTGAGTGAATGACCGGACTGTCCCGCGTTCCGGTCATCAGTTCAACGTGAGCCAACGTGCGGCTACCCTGTTTGCCGACAATCAGTTTGGGCTGCGTTGTCGATCGCACCGAGTCGGGACTGGGCATTGAGAATGCTTTGCTGACACGGAGCACCCGTTCGGATAGGATGGAATTTCCAACCAACGCAATGAAACAAGAAGGGGGAGGAAGATGCCAGTCTTCTTGATAGCTGATGTAAAGGTCACGGACGACGCCTGGATACCCGAGTACGCCAGCAAAGTTCATGACATCGTGGCGAAGCACGGTGGAAAGTATCTGTCGCGAAGCGGGAACATCGACACGATAGAGGGTCAGGGACTCGACACGACCATAATTGCCCTCATTCAGTTTCCCTCGCGCGAGGCTTTGGATGCATTTGCAAACGACCCTGAGTACGCTCCTTTTGGCAAGGCACGGCAAGCCGGTAGCGTTAGTCGCTTCCATGTCATCGATGATACCGATCTCGCCGGAGCAATTCCGTATCTTCCAGCGGCGGGTTAGGCGCTGGCCCTCAGTGTAGGCAAAGACACACAATGTGCTCGCATGATCGAAGTATGTTGGATTTGCACTTCGAGAGGATGAATTCATGAAAGCGCTGGAAGGTGGGTGTCTCTGTGGACATATCCGGTTTCGTACGATTGGGCTTCCAGAATTTCCTCACACATGTTCATGCCGAATGTGCCAACGTCACACTGGCGCATTAACGGCAACATGGGTTGAGTTTCCGGCGGAAGCCGTTGAATGGATTGGTCCAGGTGGCCGGCCAAGCCTTTTTCGTTCATCGCAGACGTCGTCTCGGGCCTTTTGTTCGACTTGCGGTGGTACGATTGGAGCTGTTGACGATGCACCGGTAGTTGCATTGCTCACCGGCGTTTTCGACAAACCCCATCTTGAGGTACTCAAACCGGAGACACATTCGTACAAGGGATCGCGGCCCAAGTGGTGGCACCCGGATGTTGGCCCATAGCGGCAGACGCCAAAGCGGTAGTGCGTCTTTCATCATCGAACGACAGAAAAACCCGATCCAATGGATGCGCGCGTGCTGAAGAGATCGGCAACGCCAGCGAATTGACCGGCGCTGCATTCCGAAGGGGCCGGACGGCGCAGTGGGTCTTCGTGACAAGTGCTGCGTCGCGGCGCAGGTGTCGCCAGATCGGCTCCGCCGTCCTTGCCGGTGAGGATAGCGAAACGCGCTGACCCCCGGTAGGTATTTTGGTAAGGAAGTTTAATTTGTGGCACTTTAAGATATTGTTTTTCAACCAAACATTGTTGACTGTCTCTCCGCCATTTTTCTGAGACAAGTAATTGAAAATATTGAGATTTCCTCAGAAATCTCTGGCTTG
>JBASXE010000175.1:0-3150 GCA_049276875.1 Roseovarius sp.
CAAGACAGCCGAACACTCTGGCAGTTTCACAGTCGACGATCTGGCCGAACTCGTGGCCGACGCCATTGAACTGGACAAACTGACAACGGATGATTTTCCGGCCATCGTAAAATTGATTGTCGAAAAATCATCCGAGATGATCACCGAAAGGGTGCTCGACCAATTGAGCAGTCAAATGCCAACCCGGTTAGAACAATCCGCCCAACCAGCGCAGATTGTGGCTCCTGAAAACGTCCCTGCCCTTGTTGACGCCGCCCACGATGACGCTGCTCCAGCAAGCGTCTCACCGGTGGCCCCATCCCCCGCTGATACGGCACCCTCCCCATCTGCGGTACCACCCGAACCCGCAGCGGCCCCCGAGGAGGCGGCTAGTGACAACTCCACGGCCAGCCCAGCCTCCGCAGGGCCGACCGCCAAGGACTTGCGCCCGATGCATTGGGCCCAGCCTAACCCGATCGAAGCCGCCGAATTTTCCCCCTACGACATGCCCGAACGTGCAGCGCACCGAATTCTCGTTGCAGTCCGGCATGTGGGCGTCCTGAACGACGGTTTTCAGATCGCGGACAATCGTAGCCTGCCCGTCGGCAGCTTTGACCACAAAATCAACGAATGGGACGAAGCCGCAATGGAAGAAGCTCTTCTTTTGTCTGAAAAGCTGGGCGATTGCGAAGTTGTCGCCGTGACCATTGGCGACGAAAGTGCCGAAGTGTCGCTGAGAAAAGCAATGGCAATGGGCGCTGATCGCGGAGTGCGCATCTGGGACGACAGTCTTCTAGACTCCGATCCGCTGACCATCGCCCGCGCATTGGCGGGCATCGCCAGACTTGAACAACCCGACCTGTTCCTCTGCGGCGTCCAGTCTGCGGATCTGGGCCACGGGTCCACTGGCATCGCCCTAGCGGGCATCATGGACGTGGCGCACAGCGCGGCGGTGATCAACTGTGACTGGGACGGCAGCGAAGCTATCACGCTAATCCGAGAACTGGAAGGCGGCGCACAGCATGAATTCCGCATTTCTGTGCCCGCCGTACTGACCATTCAAACCGGATCGAACCAGCCGCGATATGCCACGATGCGGATGATTAAACAGGCGAAAAAGAAACCGATCGAGGTCGTTGACGGCAGTTCTGTCGACGATGGGTCAAGCGGCTTTGTCATCCAGCGAATGTATGAGCCGACAACCGATCAGGCGACCATGCTGGACGGCGGTGCAAAAGATGTTGCCGCGTTCATTGTCGCTAAGATCAAAGAAACAACCGGAGAATAGAAATGGCTGGAATTCTTGTCATTGCCGAACACCTTGACGGGCAGACGGCCAAGATCACCAGAGAAATTATAGGCGCCGCAAATGCGATCAAAGGCGACGCAGGAAACGTGCTAAACGTCGCGGTCCTGTCCGACAGCACGACCGAGTTGGCATCACAAATCAATGTCGAAGGAGTTGACGAAATCTTCTCGATCAACACCGGCTCCGGCCACTTCGAGGCATCGGTTTATGAAAAGGCCATCCTCTCGCTGGGTCGGAAACTGCAACCGTCATTGATACTTGTTGGCCATACAGCTAACGGTCTTGCTTGCGCTGCAGCAATTGCGGCACGTATTGGCGCAGGCTTTGCAAGCGACGTCATCGGTCTGAGGGTGGAGGACGGCGGCCTCGTAGCCACCCGTTCGGCCCATGCCGGCAAAGTAAATCTGGACCTTGTTTTCCCCGGTAAGGAGGTCGTGGTCCTAACCTGCCGTGGTGCGACCTTCCCTGCAGCCGAAACTGTCGGCTCGGCCAAACTGACAGACCACGCCCTGTCCCTGGCGGATGATGTAACGCGGATCGAACATGTGGCCTATATCGACCCGCCGACTGCCGATGTCGATATAGGCAAGGCGGAGGTTATCCTGTCGGTCGGCCGGGGCATCCAGAACCCGGACAACATCCCGCGATTTGCGGCAATTGCCGACAAGCTGGGCGTCACGCTTGGCTGTTCGCGCCCCTTCGCGGATGCAGGCCATTTGCCAAAGGCGCATCAGGTCGGTCAGTCCGGCACGGTGGCTGCCAGTTGCAAGTTATATATCGCGATAGGCATCTCTGGTGCTGTACAGCACTTGTACGGCATGAAGCATGTGGACACGGTCGTTGCGATCAACAATGACCCATCCGCTCCAATCTTCGGCTATTCGAAGTACGGATCGACCGTCGACGCACTGGACCTAGCGGACGCGCTGGAGGCAGAGACGGGCATCACCTAAAGGGAATTCTTATTCAGAGGGCGGCACATACAAAAAAGCGCGGGGTTGGGAGAAAACCCTGCGCTTTTTCGTTTCTCGATGCTGGCTCTTATTTCGCTGGGTTGCTCAGCTTCGGAAAAGTTTCGTGCCCCCAGATCTGACGCTCGCGGATCATCGGCTTGGGGCGTTGCGGGTTGTCGGATTCGAACTCGCGCGCGATCCGGTGACCGTCGAACATTGCATCGGGCAACAGCCGGGGCGCATAACAATCGCCAGCGCGGTATATCGCTTCGACCTCGTTTTCTTCCCATTCATCCTTACGCTTCAGCAACTCTTCGTAAAGTTCACTGTTCGACCGGCGTGATGTGCACAGGATCACGCTGTCAAAGGCTTGGGTATCTAGTTCGGTGCCGACCCGGCGCGGCAGACCCCCACCTTCGACCGGCTTCAAAAGCCGCTGATACCCGTCGCGATAGATATAAAAGATGTCGGCAAGTACCTTGTCACCGTCGATCTTGAACCCTTCGACCCAATGCATTGGACGCTCATGAATGTTCTTTTCATTCATCATTCGTTGTAGGTTTGCGGTTTCGCGTGTGTTCTCGAGGTACGAGGCCACCAGATGGCTTTCAGAGAGGATGGTGACATCCTTGCCCTGATCGGCCAGCATTTCCGCCATGCCGATACCGTGCACAAAACCTTCGCCGTCAAGCACCAGCACACGCTGACCGATGGCCTTTCCTGCCATCACCTGATCAGGCGTTGCAAACTGCGGCAACGTGGCGTCGGCACCAGGTATCGGCCCGCCTGCGCTGCCCGTTACGCCATTCGGGTCCCATCTTGCACCGACGGCCAGCACCACTTTGTCCGCGCCGTACTCCAGAATGTCATCGGCGGACATTTTGCCAGTGCCGCGATGTACCTCCACGT
>JBASXE010000176.1:0-2928 GCA_049276875.1 Roseovarius sp.
CTTCAAGGATGACGTCTTCGATCTACAGAACCCTCCCGGCGAACGGCGGAACGTGGCCGGTCGGCCTGAATGCCAAGCGGTACGGCGCGATCTCTCCGCGCGTCTGGATGCGTTTTTCGATACCCATTCCACCCCAATTGGAACTTGCCAGCGGGAGGCACCGTGACAGGCAACTCGACGCGGCCGTTTCTGTGGCGGGAGGTCTGGGGCGAAGATTGGAAACCGTCCTACTCGGTTGAGAGCCAGTTGGATGCCGGCTGTGATCATCGACATCTTCGATTGGCATCTTTGCCTGCCATGACGAGAGGGTGCGGTCCCGCATTCGGATTCCGCCTATGGTCTCAACCTGCGGTCAACAATTAATTCGAGTGATCACTTAAAGAAACTATTTGACTGTAAAACCAGAGTACAAATAGAGTTTTCTGATCCGACGAACATCTGGAAGTATAAACTTACACCCCACCCAGTTTTGGCCAATGATATTGATATGGCCGCAAGTCTCCCTGCGCAGCGCCAGAACAAGTGGCGTCCAATCACAGAAGGTTACGCACTCATGACAGCCCTTTCTGACTTCGCCCCCTTGAAAAAAGACGGCAGCCGGTCACGCACCTTGCCGGGCTATCTGTATCACTCTCCGGAAGTTTACGAGCGGGAGAAGACGCTGATTTTCGATCGTGTTTGGCAAGTGGTTGCCCATCAGAGCGAACTGGCCAACCCGGGCGACTATGTTACGGCGGAAATTGCGGAGGAACAGGTCTTCGTCATCCGCGATGATGACGGAGTGTTGCGCGCGTTTTACAATGTCTGTCAGCACCGGGCCCATACCCTGCTGACAGGCACCGGCAATGTCAAAAACACCATTGTCTGCCCCTACCACGCTTGGGCGTATACCAAATCAGGTGCGCTCAAGGCGTCCCGCTATACCAAAACGCTGCCTGAATTTGACCCATCGGCCTTCAGTCTGCGCGAAATTCGCCTCGAAGTGGCCTGTGGCTTTGTGTTTGTGAATCAGGACCCGGACGCTCTGACCATTGAGCAAACCTGGCCTGGATTTATCGAGAGCGTAAACAAGCACGTGCCGTGGTGGTCCGAGTTGAGCTTCCACTCCAGATCCGGCAGTGACGGCCATGAAGATCACGAATCCAACTGGAAGGTGCTCGCCGAGAATTGCCGTGAGTGTTACCACTGTGCGCCTTCCCATCCGGCCTTTGTCGATCTGGTGGATATGCAATCCTACACGCGCGAGTACCATGAGGGCTGGTTCCTCAATCAGGCGCCCGTCAACAGAGCTGATAACGCGGCCTACACTGTGTCTCCCGACGATCCGGTCCAGAAGGCGATGTTCTGGCATCTGTGGCCCAACAACGAGATCGGTATTTCCCCCGGAGAAAAGAACTTCTCATCATTTCGATATTACCCGTCAGGTCCGCAGACATTGCGCATGAACTCTATCAACACCGCGGTTGCTGGTATTGGCATCGGCGCGGAGTGTTCGGATTATATGTGGAATGTGCTCTGGCCAGAAGATGAGGGCATCTGTAACGCTGTGCAGAAGGGCTTGAAATCAAAAGGGTATCGACAAGGCCGGTTTGTCATGGATGGTGCGGCAGGTGGCGAAAGTGAACAGGGTGTGCACGAGTTCCAGTGGCATTATGCCAAGGTCATGGGCCTTCCGATGGAGGGGTAACGCCACAGGCATTTCAAACCCGATCAGACCCAACACACCTCGACGCTTTGGATGCCAATTTTCAGGCAGGAGACTAAGCCACTGTGTAAAACTGATCGCAAAAGAACGGGTTAGTCCGATGAATTTCGGGCCAACCCGCACGGCCCTCACAGCGAGGAGTTGACCATTGTGGTGAACCATCTGCACATAATGCCGATGCATTAGCGCCATCTGATCATTTGTACAATTTGCAGTCTTCAAGCGACGCTGACCAATGGGCGCAAAAAATTTTCGTGACGAAAAGGTATCTTGGATGTAAAATGCAGACCAACAAATAAAAAAACTGGCGGCGTCGAGCGCTTTTGGACCCCATGAAACAATCCACAAAGGCCGAGACGTTTACCAAGCGTTCGTCGTATTCCGGCGTGATTGACGTCCAAGGCATCAAGATTCCCGAAAATCGAAATGTCATATCTGACAAAGTGCGCTCCAGCATGCAAAACGGGCAATACGAAGTCGGAGAGGTCAACAAGGCGCTTGGGCTAATGAACCCCAAGGACCGTGTTCTCGAGCTTGGTGCGGGCGTCGGCTTTGTAAGTGCGGCAATCTGCAAATTAGGGAAACCCCAAAGCTACCTTGCCATCGAAGCCAACCCCGAGCTTATCCCGATCATAAAAGAAACCTGGAAGCTGAACAATGTAACGCGCGCGAAAGCCCTCAATGGCCTCGTCACGCGCGACGGTGGGGCGACAAGAGATTTTTACGTGCGTCCGGATTTCTGGGCCTCCTCGATGGAGCCGAATTCACGACCTCATGACAAGATCATCTCGGTGCCAGAAATCTGTGCTTCGGATATCGTCAAAGAGTTCAAACCAACGATGCTGATCATTGATATCGAAGGGGTGAGGAAGTCCTGTTTGACTGGTTCCCGCTCGACAAGGTTGAAAAGATTGTATTGGAGTTGCATCCGCGTATCTACGGCCGGTCGGGCGTCGGCAGAATTAGCCGGAAACTGACAGAGGCCGGTTTCCTTCCTGAGCCGGAAACCCAGAATACGCCGGTGCGGATTTTTACAAGGGCCGCGATGCGCGCGCTGCCCGGAGCCAAACGGCGCCAAGCGAAGGTTGCGAACACCAGAAACACCGCCCCTGCTTTGGCCACGAATGCAACGGCATCCCGGACCATGCTGGCGACGTGCGTGCATGAAACCGGGCCATTCTTTCTCGAATGGCTAGCGTGGAACCAGGCAATCGGAGTATCGG
>JBASXE010000177.1:0-10067 GCA_049276875.1 Roseovarius sp.
GCGGCGTCGCGTTGGTAGTAGATCTTCGAGGCGTCGATATCGGCCGCCGGATAGTCCTGCACCAGCACCGCCGCATCGGCGTTCATGGCGGTCATCGCGGCGGCGAAGACGGGGAATGTCCGCTCGGGATCGCCCCAGATCGGGGTGGTATAGTCGAGCGGGTTGGAGACGGTGGCGATGTCGGGCAGCAGGTCGCGCAGAGCCTGATGCGCGGCGGGCGCTGCCTCGGGCAGAGGCATGCCGATCCGTTCGGCGTGATCGGCCAGCATCGTCGCCCCGCCACCCGAGCAGGTGAAGCCCGCTACATTCGGCCCCTCTGGCGCACCAACGACACAAAGGTATTTGAGCGTTTCGAGAAACTCCGCCGGGCTGTCCACGCTGATGACGCCGGTGCGCGCGAAAAGCGCCTCATAGAGCTCATTTGCGCCCGAAAGAGATCCGGTATGGCTGACTGTCAGGGCCGCGCCGAGTTTGGATTTCCCGGTCTTGAGCGCCACCACGGGCACGCCGCGCTCCAGCGCAGCCAGGGCGGCGAGCGCGAAGCGTGGGATGTCTTGCAGCCCCTCGATATGCAGGCCGATGGCGCGCACGGTGGGGTCTTCTGCGAAGGTCTCGACGAAATCTTCTAACCCAAGCACCGCCTGATTGCCCGACGAGACCATATAGGCCAGCGGCAAAGACCGCTGGCTCATCGTGATGTCGGAGGAAAACATACCTGATTGTGTGATGATGGCTGCGCCATAACCGGGCGACCACCCGCCATGCTCGAACGACCAGAGTGCCGTATTGTCGATATAATTTATGAAGCCGTAGCAATTGGGGCCGATGAGGGCCATGTCGCCCGCGGCCTCGATCAGGGCCTTTTCTGCGGCGTTGTCGCCGGTTTCCTTGAAGCCTGCCGAAAAACAGACAACCCCGCCCACGCCCATCGCCGCCAGCTCTCGCAGCGCGTCCGTGACACCGGAGGCGGGAATGGCGAGATAGACTGCATCGGGTGGCGTCGGTAGGTCCGCGATCGAGGCCACGCAGGTTACACCGCCCAGATCGGGCCGCTTGGGGTTCACTGCCCACATCTGACCCTTAAAGCCGCGCCGCCGCGCCTCGTTCACGGCAATCGCTGCATCGCGCCCGCCGATGAAGGCAATATGCTTCGGCTTCAGCAGGCGGTGCAGATTTGTGCGACGCTTGGGCGTCATCCTCCCAAGGGCCGCAGAATGGAGCGGGTGATGATGTGTCGCTGAATCTCGGAGGTGCCATCCCAGATTCGTTCAAGGCGGCTGTCGCGCCAGAACCGCTCGATCGGCATTTCCTCCATCAGGCCCATGCCGCCGAAAATCTGCACCGTGTCGTCGGCGATCTTGCCCAACATCTCGGAGCAAAAGACCTTCACCATGGCCGCATCCGCATCGCTCATCGCGCCTTTTTCGGCGCGGCGCACGGCGTCTTGCACCAGAAGGTCGGCCGCGCGCAGATTGATCGCGCCATCGGCAAGGCGAAAGCCCGTGGCCTGAAAGCTGCCGATGGGTTTGCCGAATTGCTTGCGCGTGGCGGCCCAATCGGCGGCCATGTCGAGGATGCGCTCGGCCTTGCCGCAGCACGTGGCTCCGACCCAGATCCGCCCCATCCCCAGCCATTGGCCCGACAGCTCAAGCCCGCGCCCTTCCTCGCCGAGGATCTGCCCCGGCCCAAGGCGCACATTGTCAAAGCTGAGCTGGTAGTTCTTGTAGCCCTTGTAGCTCACGCATTTGGTGCCCTCGCGACATTCAAACCCCGGCGCGCCCACATCCACCAGAAAGGCGGTGACACGTTTGCGCGGGCCGCGGGGTGTCTCGTCCTCGCCGGTGGCCGCAAAGACGATGGCGAAATCGGGCATGCAGGGACCGGAGATGAAATGCTTGGAGCCGTTCAGGATCCAGTCCGCCCCGTCACGGCGCGCGTTGGTTTTCATACCCATCACATCCGACCCCGCCCCCGGCTCGGTCAGGGCGAAAAGCTCGCGCTTTTCGCCGCGCACGGCGGGCAGAAGATAGCGCTCGCGCTGCTCGGCGTCGCAGGCCATGAGAAGTTCCGTGGGCCGCGCGGCCCAGCTTTGCAGCGCGTGGCTGGTGCGGCCATATTCACGCTCGACCCGCGCCATTTGCCCGATGCTCAGCCCGCCGCCACCGACCTCTTCGGGCAGGTTGCAGGCATAAAGGCCCAGTTCATGGGCCTTGGCCGCGATATGTTGGCCCAGAGCGTCCGGCACATGGCCGAGGCGATCCACCTCGTCCTCATGGGGAAACATCTCGGTCTCGACAAAGCGGCGGACGGTGCTGACCAGAAGGTCGGTTTCGTGGCTGGTTTCCATGTTCATGTTCTGGCCTTTCAGGATGTAGCGCGCTTTGCGTTGCGCCGCGAGATAATGGCGGAGACGACAAAGGCAACAAGGGTGAGGGCGATCAGCACCACGGCGGCGGCGGCCACGGTCGGATCGGTGTTTTCGCGGATGCCGTTCCACATGCGGCGCGGCAGGGTGAAGACGGTGAATTTGGAGATGAAGAGCGTGACGACGATCTCGTCCCAGCTGAGGATGAAGGCGAAAAGCGCGCCCGCAAAGACCCCCGGTCTGATCGAGGGCAGGATGACACGGCGCAGCGTGGTCCAGTTGGACGCGCCGAGGTTTTTCGACGCCTGCTCCAGCTTGGGATCGAAGGTGGCGAGCGACGCGCTGACGGTGATCAGCACCATGGGTGCCGCGAGGATCGTGTGGGCGAGGATCAGGCCCGCATAGCTATCGAGCAGGCCAAGCGGGATCCACAGCCGGTAAAAGGCCATGGCCGAGATGATTTGCGGAATGATCAGCGGCAGCAGCAAAAAGGCGCGCACGAGTTCGCTGTATTTGGACGACACGCGCCACAGGCCGATGGCGCAAAGCGTGCCGAGCACCGTGGCCAGCGCGGCTGTGGACACGGCGATGACACCGCTCTGGAAAAAGCTGGAGAGCCACTCGGGGCTTGTGAAGAGGTTCTCGAAGTGGCGCAGGGACAGCTCACCCTCCGGCATGGACAAGAACCGCTTGGGCGTCAGCGAGACGGGAATGGCGATGAGCGCAGGCGTGACGAGAAAGAGTAGCAAGACCCATGCGCCCACGCGGTTGAACAGCGAAAAGAGACCGGGCTTCATCGCGCGTTGCCTCCGAAAACCGTGCTGAGCTTCATGAAACGTGACATGATCCAGAGCATCGCCAGCACCCCGAAAAGCATGAGGGCCGCCAGCATCGCCGCCGTGCCCCATTGCAACGTGACCAGAAGCTGCACTGAGATGTATTCGGCCAGCATCAGCACCTTGCCACCGCCCAGCACGGCGGGTGTCACGTAAAACCCGAGGCTGAGGATGAAGACCAGAAGCGTGGAGGCGACGATGCCGGGCAGGGTCAGCGGCAGATAGATGCGCCAGAAGGTCTGGCGGCCCGTCGCACCGAGGTTGCGCGAGGCGTCCATGACGCGTTTATCCATCGCCTGCATCGAGACCAGCAGGGGCAGGACCGCATAGGGGATCATGTAGTGCACCATGCCGATCAGCACGCCAAGCTCGTTGCGCATGAAGGCAATGGGCTCTGCGATGAGGCCTATATCCTCCAACGTGACATTGACCAGCCCGCGCCGGCCCAGAAGCATCAGCCACGCAAAGGTGCGCACGAGGATGGAAATCCAAAAGGAGACGAGAAGCAGGGTCAGCATGTAATTTTTCTGCCGCTCGTGGCAGTGGATCATCGCATAGGCGATGGAATACCCCAGCACCACGCTGAAGACCGTGGTGATCAGGCAAATGCGCAACGTGGTCCACAAGATGCGCACCAGTGCATCGCTCTCGCCCAACTTTGCGTAGTTGCCAAAGCCCGGCGTGGGGTCGGTCACGCTGAGCCACAGGATGTTGAGGATGGGACCCAGATAGAGCAGCGCCACCATTGCCAGAAGCGGTGCGATGATCAGCCAGCCGGGGTGAATATGCTTGCGCAACGCCTGCATGTTGGGTCCGTTTCGTCACAGGGGTGGAGAGGGGGCCGCGCGGAAAATCACCGCGCGGCCTTTGGGTTAGCTGATCGCGTCAAGGAAGGCGTTCACGGCGTCGCCGCCATTCTCGCCCCACCATGTAGGATCATTGTAGACGATCTTGTCGATGTTCATCGCCGAGGTGATGGCATAGGGCTGTTGATCCTCGGGGATATCGGCAAAGGCCGCCGGGTTCGATGGCGTCATCCCGAGGCAGTCCAGCAGGGCCAGCTGCGCGGGCACCTCTTGGGCTGTGGCGATGAACTTCATGACTGCCTCGCGGCCTGCCGGGTTGCCCTTGGGCACAATATAGGCGCCGGGCATGGCCAGGGCCTGGTTGTTGACCAGCTTGAAACGCCCATCGGTGTCGTTCTCGATGTTGCGGCCACGGTTTTGCCAGACCATACCCATCGTGACCTCGCCGTTCACGCACATCGCATGCGCCTCCGACCCCGAGCCCCAATAGAGGCTGTTGTCCTTGATGGATTTGATCTTGGTCAGCGCGCGGTCCATGTCGAGCGGGTAGAGCGCATCGCCCGCCACGCCATCCGCCATCAGCGCCGCCTCAAGCGAGCCGTTGGCCCATTTGTAGAGCGAGCGCATACCGGGGAAGCGCTCGGTGTCGAAGAAATCGGCCCAGTTCTCGGGTGGATTATCGCCAAAAGCCTCGGTGTCATAGACGAAGGCATAGCCATAGAGGATGATCGACACGCCATGCTCCAGCGCGTAGCCGGGCAGGGTCTTGTCCTTGGAGACGATGGAGTAATCGATCGGCTCAAGATGGCCCGTGGGCCCGAGCGAGACGGCGTTGAAGAGATCACCGTCGGCCACATCGGCAGTGACATTGCCGCTGTCGACCATCTCCTTGATCTTGCCCTCCAGAGGCCCGGAGGTGTCGAACCGCAGACCCATGCCGGTATTGGCGGTGAACGCCTCGCCGATGGCCGAGCTGTGGCATTCTTCCGATTGCCCGCCCCAGTTCCACATAACCACGTGATCGGCGGCGGCTTTGGCGTCGCCGGCCATGACCGCGCTCATAGCCACACCAGATGCGCCGCAGAGCGCGAGAAACGTGCGCCGGTCCATGCGACCTGCCTTATAGGCATGCGCACTTTCTGTGAGCATCTCTTTCATGAATTGCTTGTCTTGCATTTTATCCTCCTATCGGGACCGGACATTGGTCCGGCCTTGTGTTGCCTTGGCGCCTTTGCGACGCTCTTTGCGGGTTTGGTTAGTTCGTTGCGCGCCTCAATCTCCTGCGCCATCTTGCAGCGGAACAGCCGCGTCATCGCTCCAGAGCAGATCGACATCTGCCCCTTCGCTCAGGGTTTCGGTATTGCGCCACACGTCGATATCCACCTCGATCTCGCCCGCCTCGGTGGCGACGATGATCCGCTGCATGGAGCCGAAATAGGTAATCGAGCGGATCACGCCATGGCTGCGGGCATCCGGGTGGCCTCGCCCGGTGCGCAGATCAATCTTTTCGGGACGCAGGGCATGGGTTTGGCCGTTTTGCTCAATGAAATTCGACTTGCCGAGGAAGCTTGCGGCGAATTGCGTGGCTGGCCGCTCGTAAAGCTCGGTCGGGGTCCCGACCTGTTCGATGGCGCCGTCGCGCATGATCACGATACGGTCTGACATCGACAGGGCCTCCTCCTGATCATGGGTGACATAGATGAAGGTTGTGCCGACGCGGCGGTGAATATCCTTGAGCTGCTCTTGCACCTCCACGCGCAGTTTCTTGTCCAGCGCGCCAAGCGGCTCATCCAGCAGCAGCACAGGCGGCGCGAAACACAAAGCGCGCGCCAGCGCCACGCGTTGCTGTTGCCCGCCTGAGAGTTGTCCGGGTTTGCGCGCGGCAAAGTCCCTGAGCTGCACCAGATCGAGCATTTCATCGACACGAGCGCGGATCTCGGCCTCGGGGCGTTTGCGGACGCTGAGCGCGTAGCCGATATTGTCACGCACGGACATATGCGGGAACAGCGCGTAGCCCTGAAATACCATGCCGAAATTTCGCTGCTCTGCGGGCACATCCGCGATGGACGCACCATCGAGGGCGATATCTCCCTTAGAGATGTCCAGAAATCCCGCGATCATCATCAAGAGCGTGGTCTTGCCCGATCCCGAGGGGCCCAGAAGGGTCAGGAACTCGCCCTTCTGGATGTCCAGATCGACAGCGTTCACCGCGCGAAACGTGCCGAACATCTTGGTCACGCCGCTGATCTGCAAGCTGCCTGTCTGGGCGGCGTTATCCATCCGCCCCTCGCAAACCCAGTTTGTTGCGCATCTGCTGCGGGCTCATCACACGCGCGCCCATCCGTTCGATGATCTCGCGGGCGCGGGTCACCAGCTGTGCGTTGGTCGCAAGCACGCCGCGATCCAGATAGATGTTGTCCTCAAGCCCCACGCGCACATTGCCGCCAAGGGCGACCGAGGCCGCCGCCATGGGCATCTGCCCCCGTCCGATCCCGAAGCTGGCCCAGCTTGCACCCGGCGGCAGCTGCGCCTTCATCGCGGCCATCGTCTCCACGTCCTGATCCGCGCCCCAGGGAATACCGAGGCACAGCTGAAACATCGGTGGAGCGTCGATCAGACCTTCGGCCACCATCGCCTTTGCAAAGCGGATATGGCCAAGATCAAATACCTCCATCTCCGGCTTCACGCCCCACTCCTGCACCAATGCTGCCATCTTGCGCAGGGTCGGAGGGGTGGAAATATAGATCATGTCGGTGTCGGAAAAATTAAGCGTGCCGCAATCCAGCGAGCAGATTTCTGGCAGGCAGTCGCGCACATGTGCCAGGCGCTCCTCGGGGCCGATCATGTCGGTGCCGGGGCCGGGCATGGCGGGGTTGGAGGGGTCCGAAATCCAGTCGCCTCCCATCCCGGCGGTAATGTTGATGACCACATCGGTGTCGCTGTCGCGGATACGGTCGACGATTTCCTTGAAGAGCGACGGATCGCGTGACCCTTGTCCGGTTTCCGGATCGCGCGCGTGAATATGCACCGCCGAGGCCCCGGCGCGCGCGGCCTCGATAGAGGCGTCGGCAATTTGCGCCGGGGTCACCGGCACATGCGGGCTTTTGGAGGTAGTATCGCCCGCGCCGGTCACAGCGCAGGTCAGAGCGACGTCGTAGTTCATGCACAACTCTCCCATTTCCATTGAAAGTGTGAGGTGAGCGAGAGGAAAAATCTTATCGATTATCCGCCATAAATTGCGCTAGGGTGTCGAAAATGCGCACCTAACCAGGAGCCTGAACGGCAATGAAAATTGATATTGCGCCAAAAATGCCGCGCGCGCGTACCCACGCCACCTTTGTCATCGTGCCGCGTTTCAACCTGACCACGCTGATCACGATGATCGAGACGATGCGAATCGCCAACTATCTTGCGCCTGAACCGATCCTGTCATGGGATGTGGTGTCATTTGACGGCCCGCATCTGACTGCGAGCAACGCGATGAAAGTCACTGTGGACGAGGCTGATGACAGTCTGCACCCGTCCGATCTTGTCTTTGTGCTTGGCAGTTGGGGGACCGAGCATTATCGCAATCGCGCGTTGATCTCATGGCTGCGCAAACGGGCTCGGGCAGGGGAGCGGATTTGCGGCGTGGAGCTTGGCAGCTATATCGTGGCGCGCGCGGGTCTGCTGGATGACAAGGCGGCGACGTTGCATTGGTCATGGCTCAGCGGGTTCAGGGAAACCTTTGACCGGGTCGATGTGCGCGAATGTCTTTTTACGCTTGATAACAAGGTGATGACCTGCGCGGGGGGGCTTGCGGGGGTGGATCTGATGCTGCGTCTGATCCAGGAAATCGGCGGTGGAGGGTTTTCCGGTGAAATCGCGGATCAGATGTTGTATCACCCCATCCGCAGCGCCGGATCACCGCAGCGCAGCACGATGGGGCGCAGCACCGAGACGATGCTTCCACTGGTGCTCGAGGCGATGACTTTGATCGAGCAGAACATCGAGGAGCCGCTGAAAGTGCCGGTGATAGCGGAGCGTCTGGATGTCTCGCAACGCCAGCTTGAGCGGCAGTTCAAAAAGCATGTGGGCTGCACTTTGGTTCAGTTCGGCTTGCTCAGGCGGCTTCAGAATGCGCGACTCCTGCTGATCTCCACCAAGCTGAGCGTGCGGCAGATCGCGACTGCATCGGGCTTCAACACGCTGTCGCATTTCGCCTATTCCTTCGGCAAATTCTTCGGCCGCCGTCCGTCGGAATATCGCGAGGCCTGGCCCGAGAACGAGCCCGCGCCAAGCTGGCCGGGCTCGCTCACCGATTTTCTGGAAACGTTGAACGCGCGGGCGAAGAAGGATCAGCCGGACCGCGCCTGACGCAGCGCGCGAAGTACCGCGACAATCTCGCGGTCGCGCTGGGCGGCCATATCCTCGAAATGCTGATCGCCAGCAATGGCGTTGCAGCCATCGACCATGCGGTCGCGCAGCTCCTGCGTCAGCTCGGGCGCATCGAGCCGGGTCCAAGGCAGTTTCAGCGCGGGGCCGAATTGATCAAGATTGGTCGCCATGCCACCCGCGCCGCAGGCCACGTGAAAAGCCATGCACTGCCCTTGCGCCACCATGCGCGGGGCGGGACCGTTCATCAAGGCAATGTCGATGTCTTCGGGCGTCGCCTCGCCATTGGCAACCATATGCAGCGCCTCGCGCCAGAGCGCTTCCTGCAGGCGGGTGGCGACAAAACCGGGGATTTCCTTTTTCATCAAAAGCGGAGCCTTGCCCGCGATCTTGTAGAACGCACCTGCCCATTGCACAGCTTCGGGTGCCGTGCGTTTGCCGCCGACAATCTCGACCAGCGGCAAGAGATAAGGCGGGTTGAACGGGTGGCCGATCACACAGCGCTCGGGCGTTGGGCAATCGGCCTGAATCTCGGTCATGGTGAGGCCGGAGGTGGAGGACCCGATAACGACTGAAGGGGGCAGAATGGCGCCCATGCGGGCATAGAGCGCTTGTTTGATGTCCAGCCGCTCCGGCGCACTTTCCTGAACGAATTCAGCTCCTTCAAGAGCATCTTCCAAATCAAATGTGATGCGCAGACGGTCCAGTGATGCGCCGGGGGCGAGGCCCAGATCGGTCAGGCTGCGCCACGCGGTGTTGAGGATCGCCATGAAGGCGGGCGTCTCGTCGGCATTGTGTAGATAGGCCGTCACATCATAGCCACGGGCCAGAAAATGCGCAGCCCAGCCGCCGCCGATAGGGCCCGCGCCGAGGCTGGTGATGCGGGTGATCGCGTTTGGATTGGGATACATCATTCGCCCCTGAAGTTCGGCTCGCGCTTTTCAACGAAGGCGGCCACGCCCTCTTTCGCGTCATCGGATTTGAGCATTTTGCGGTAGGTTGGCATCGGATCGCTGCGCATCTTGTGAAACGCAGCCTCCAGCGGCACGCATTCGATCTCGCGTTGCACTTCCTTGACCGATTGCATGGCCAGCGGCGCGGACCACGCGATGGAGGCGGCCCATTCGCGCGCGGCGTCCATCAGATCCGCCTTTGGCACCACCTTGTTCACAAGCCCGTAATGCGCGGCCTCGGCGGCACCCATGCGGCGGCCCAGAAGGAACATTTCCATCGCGATGTTATGCGGGATGCGGCGGGGCAGGCGCTGGAGCGCGCCCGCGTCCGGCACGATCCCGAGGGGCATTTCCGGCAGGCCGAATTCTACATGATCGGCAGAGATGATCAGATCGCAGCCCATGGCCATCTCGAAGCCGCCGCCAATGGCCAGACCATTGATTGCGGCGATGACTGGTTTGTTCAGCGCCCAGTTTTCGGTGAGCCCGGTGAAGCCGCCAAAACCATAGTCATCGCTCTCCCACCACTTATCAAGCTGCATTTCGCCCGCGTTCAGCGCCTTGAGATCCCAGCCTGCCGAGAAGATCTTGTCGCCCCCGCCGGTCAGGATCGCACAGCGCAGGTCCTTGTCCTCGTGCAACATCTGAAACGCGGCCGCCAGCGCTTGCGAGGTGGCCACGTCGATCGCATTCACCTTGCCGCGCGCCAGCGTCACCTCCAGCACGTGGCCTG
>JBASXE010000178.1:0-2620 GCA_049276875.1 Roseovarius sp.
CATCACGAAAAACGGCACCGGCACGCTGGTTGTGGAAGGCAACAAGTCCTACACCGGCAACACCACCGTCAACGACGGCATCCTGCAAGCAAACGCAGCCAACGCGCTGGGGAACAGCACGGTGACAGTCAATGGAGGTTCCTTGCTGGTTACCGCCAGCAATGCAATCACTGACTCCAAGGGAGTCACCCTGGCTGGCGGCACGCTGGCCTTCAACGGCACAGTGACCGACTCGATCGGCGCACTCACCCTTTCTGCCGACTCGATCATCGACCTCGGCACGGGAAGCGTGAGCGCATCGTTCGCAGACCTGGCTATGGGTCTCTACAACCTGAGCATCTATAACTGGACCGGGACCACGCTGTGGGAGGGAGGCGACGGGAACAACACGGACAAGATCTACTTCAACACGTCGCTATCATCTTCGGAGCTGCAACGGATCAGCTTTTACAGTGATTTCGGGAGCAGCTTTGTGGGCACAGGATTCCAGTTTGGCGCTGGGCTGTATCAAAATGAAGTCATCCCCGTGCCCGAGCCCGAAACCTGGGCGACCGCTGCACTCCTCCTGATCGGCGGGGGGATCTGGATGTGGCGGAAGCGGAGAGCAGAGAGCACCTGTAGCGTCTGTCTATGACCGTCGAAAGGCACGATACCGACACTCATCGAGCGCCGCGACAAGTGGAAGCCACTTAAGACTTAAAAACTGATAATTTAATGCTTTTTTGGGGGAAGAGTCCTGCGGGAAACCGTGGGGCCGCCGCCGCGGAGTTTCTGGGAGGGAACCCGCGGCCCCTTCTCCTCAGCCCCACAACTCGACTCGATGAAACCGCCCGTGGCTGAAAGCCCCGCCGATCACAGCTCGGAGCGGAACAGAGGACAATTTTGGGGAGTTTGCACATTCATTTTGTAGCATGAAAAAGCGATGCGGGATGTCCCTCGAACGAGGGATTGACACCATTTAAAAAGACATGGAATATTAATTGTAATACTACCCCGAATGAAACCCCTCGCGAGCCCCGCAAGCTCACACCCCTCGGCCCCTCGATCCTTCTTCCGACTCGCCCGCGCGGCCGCTCTGGCATTGGCTCTGCTGGCCGCACCGAGTCTTCACGCGGCGACAGTTGTTTGGGATGGAAGCGGTGATGCGAAATGGACGAACCCGGATTCCAACAGCTGGAGTGGCAGTATTTATAATCTACCCGGAACAACCTCCATCCCCCTATAAACCCCATGAACGATCGTCTCCTTTTCTCCCGGATTCCTGGCCTTCCTTTCTCCCTGGCTTACTCTTGTTTTGTGTTGCTTGCGACCCCTCTGGCAAGTCGTGCTGTCGACACGATCCTCAACGACGACTTCAGTTCGGGGTCGATTGGAAACAGCACCTTGGCAATTACCACAGCCGATTCATGGCGTGGTAATACCACCAGTAAATCCATAGCCAGCGGCCAACTTCGAATCGTATCGGCGGCAACTTACAATGGCGTCGAGGAAGGAATCGTCGGCCGTGTGATTACGATCGGCGCACAAACAGGAAGCACCATTTCCGTTTCCTTCGATTACAGCGTGGTGAGCAGTAGCACCATGTATGTCCACTTCCGTGGTGTCGATAGCAGCACGACGGCTTGGTCTCAGAACACCGGAGCGCAGAATGGCGCCGTGTGGGATACTAACACTGGAGGCGCAACATATCGCCTCAATGATGGAACTGATATTACTGGCAATACTGCACTCCAGAACACTAACTCGGCGATTGCCTCTCTCACTGGCAGCGGGTCCTACTCTACAGATATCGACATCTCTGGATACACGCTCTCGGATGTTAGCAGCTATGACTACTTGATGTTCGGGTTTGCCTTCAATTTCGGGGCCAATGGCACCTCGTGGGTTGACAATGTGCTTCTCCAATCCTACACGCCGGCTGCTGCCGCGATCTGGGATGGAGGTGGGGGAAATACAAATATCAACACCGCCGCAAACTGGGATGGGGACTCCACTCCGACACTCACTGGAGGCACAGAGCACCTTCAGTTCGGCACCGGAGGAAGCTCGGTCACGGTCAATACCGCGACGAATGTGGATAAAATCACAATCAACCGAGGAGCGGACTTCACGATCGCCAGCGGCGGCAACCTGACTGTGGGGGCGAGCGGCATCGTGATTTCCTCCAGCGGAGGACAATCGCACACGATCACCGGCGGAGTGACTCTGGCTGCTGACCAGACAGTGAATGTGGCGACCGGCGAGGCATTGACTGTCAGCGGAGGGCTGGGAGGAAGTTATGGGTTCACTAAGGATGGAGGTGGCTCACTCACCCTCACCGGCAATAATACATTCACCGGTGACCTTGTGCTGTTTTCTGGAAGCACGAAGTTGGAAGGGGGCGGCAGACTTGGCGGGGGGAATTTCACAGGAAACATCAGCGCCAGTAGCACCCTGACATTCAACGGAACAAACGACCAAACGATTTCTGGAAGCATTAGTGGGGGGTCGACGATCGTTAAATATGGGTCAACCACCCTGACCTTGAGCGGGAATAATACGATGACTGGAGCTATTACCTTGGGAGATAGCGGAGGAAACCTCACAGCCGGAACGATCCGTCTCGAGCATGCCAATGCGC
>JBASXE010000179.1:0-8240 GCA_049276875.1 Roseovarius sp.
TCCCAGTGCATCGAGCAGCTCATACACGATCGCGGAAGCTGTGCCAGAACGAGTGTACCAGGCAGCCATCTGGCACATAGTTCCTGTCCTGCGGTCTGACGGCCGAGGGTCGGGCACAGCAATCCTGGATCGTGGCGCACTGGGCCGGTGCCCTGCAGCGGCATGGACGATCCATGGCATGATGATCCGAACAAAATTACCCCAGAATGAATCTATAACGCTAATACTTAAGGGCCTTGGTCCGAGACGCAGGGCCCGTGCTCCGGGGTCACCGGGGCCTGCCCCAACACTTCGGCGCCGAGAAACAGACCAAGTAACCCCCCAATCGAAACTGAATAGATCGCCGAATTAATTGTGGGTAGGGATGAGGGTAAGCCTCCCATCAAGGGCAGATTAAATTTTTAAATCAATTACTTAAGGGATTTTAGTGGCGGACCAAGGAGGCAGCACGCCAAATATGTTTTGGCAGATCAAGTTGTCCACGTGGCGGACACTCTGAGTGCAAATGGTTCCTACACTCGTGGCCTCTTACTAGTTTGCGGTATGGATACGGAGGAGCTGAAATGCCGATACAATCGCTTGGATATCTTGGTGTGCGGTCCGACCGGACGGAAGAATGGAAGCACTTCGCGGGCAAAGTGCTTGCCATGCAATTGGACGATTGCGGCGGGCGTCAGTTGTCTTTCCGGATGGATGATCTTGTACAGCGCTTGGTTGTCTCGGACGAACCGGGAGAAACATTAGCCTTCATCGGCTGGGAAGTGTCGGACAAATCCGATCTGCAGGATTTTGCAGCCCGATTGGATAACGCAGGGCACAAAGTGATGTTTGGCGACCAAGGTCTGGCCGACCGTCGCTTTGTCGAAGATCTGATTGTGACCCATGATCCCGCCGGAAACAGGATTGAATTGGTCTGGAATTCACATAAGTCAAAAGACCCATTCATACCGGGACGCCCCATTGATGGGTTTAAGACCGGTGCTCTTGGCATGGGACATGCGGTTCTGCACGTGCCCGATGCGACTGCGCTCTTGCCATTTTACTGTGATGTACTTGGCTTTGCGGTCAGCGATTATGGTCTGAAACCCGTCCCGTTGTACTTTTTCCACGTCAACGGGCGTCACCACAGCTTTGCCATCGTGGGTTCGGGAAAGTCGGGGTTCCATCACTTTATGGTGGAGTACCAAAATCTTGATGACGTGGGGCAAGGATATGATCTGGCGGGGCAGCAAAAAGATGGCATCGCCTATACTTTGGGTCGCCACACCAATGATCATATGACAAGTTTTTACGCAAACACCCCATCCGGATTTTTTGTCGAAAATGGCTGGGGCGGGCGGATGATTGATCCCGCAACGTGGGAGCCGCATGAGACGACGGCCGGACCCAGCTTTTGGGGCCATGACCGTCTATACCTGCCTGCGGAAGATCGAAAACCTTTTGTCGATATGCGTCTCAAGGCGGCGGCGGACGGGCTGCGCGCGCCGCCAGTTGTTGATTGCCCGTGGCTTTATGAGTTGCGCGGACAGGAGAGATGACGGTGGACACATTTGACGTTGATGTCGCCATCGTGGGCTATGGCCCGACGGGCGCGACGCTGGCCAATTTGCTGGCCAAGTGCGGGGTGCGCGTTGCAGTGGTTGAGCGCGAAGCCGCGATGTATCATCTGCCGCGTGCTGTGCATTTTGATGGTGAGACGATGCGGGTTTTTCAGACCGTCGGCATTGCCGATCAGCTAAGTAAAAAAGTGCGGGTCAATCCGGGGATGCGATTTGTCGACCCCGACAGGAACTTGCTTTTGGATTGGCCGCGCCCGCAGGACATCGGACCGCAAGGGTGGCACGCCAGCTATCGATTGCACCAACCTGATCTGGAACATCTGCTACGCGAAAGACTTGCAGGCAATTCTAGCGCTGTAGTGCTGAACAACAGTGAAGTTATAAGTGTCGAAGAAAACGGTAAAGGGGTAACGCTACTCACCCGCAACACAGAAGATCGCCATCAGACGCAGATCAAGGCACAGTTTGTGGTCGGTTGTGATGGTGCGCGTTCCATTGTACGCAAAATGATCGGATCGGGAATGGACGATCTGGGCTTTGAAGAGCGCTGGCTGGTGATTGACGTCTTGTTGAAGCGGGACCGCCCTGATTTGGGGGATCATTCCGTGCAATTCTGCGACCCCATCCGGCCAATGACCTATTGCCGTAGTCCGGGTGTTCGGCGGCGCTGGGAAATCACGGTGTTGGATGGTGAAACGGATACAGAGGTTACCCAAGAAAAGCGCATCTGGGAATTTCTGGCACATTGGATTGGCCCTGACGACGCCGTGTTGGAGCGCAGTGCCGTCTATACTTTCAAGTCGGCAGTGGCACAGAAATGGCGCAAGGGACGGCTGATGATTGCAGGCGACGCGGCGCATCTGACGCCGCCGTTTATGGGGCAAGGCATGTGCGCAGGTATTCGTGACGCGGCCAATCTGGCATGGAAACTTGCGCTATGTGTGAAAGGTAGCGCCCATGAGCGCCTCTTGGACAGTTATCAGGAGGAACGCGGCCCAAATGTGCGTCAATTCATCGAAACGGCGGTGCGCTTGGGCGGTTTGATTAACAATGCTGATCCCAAGACGGCCTTGACGCAGGCCCAGACTGACCAATCCGGCACGACGCGCATGACCTCTATCGCCCCCCCTCTTGGGGAGAGTGATCTGGCAGGGCTGATACGCCGCAACGCGCCACATGTCGGACAATTATTCGATCAACCGACGCTTTCGAATGGACAACGTTTGGATGATGTTGCGCGTTATGCGCCGGTGCTGATCCTGCGGCATCCTTTGCCAGACCATATCTCCACTCATTTCCCGGTGATTGATGCCGATGAGCATCCAAATATTGGACGCGTGCTTGACGCCATTGGCGCAAACGCCGCCTTGATACGCCCGGACAAATACATCGCTGCGAGCGCTGAGACTGACGTCGACATTGCGACGCTTGCTGCAATGACCTTGCCTTCCCCCTTGTTGAGACATGAAGAAAGAGAATCTGCACTATGAAACTTGCCTCCTTGAAATCCGGCGGCCGCGATGGCGCGCTAGTTGTTGTGTCGCGCGACCTGTCATGTGTGGCCGACGCCACCGGTATTACGCCAACCTTACGTGACGCGATTGAGAACTGGCAGCAGGTTGCGCCCACATTGCAGGAACTTGCGAACAAGATCGAAACCGGTGACGTGCAAACCATGCCTTATAGCCCGGCAAAGCTGGCCTCTCCCTTGCCCCGTGCGTTTCAATGGGCCGATGGCAGCGCTTATCTTAGCCACATGCGTTTGGTGCGCAAGGCGCGCGGCGTTGAGATGCCTGCGAACTCGGAAACCGATCCGATGTTGTATCAGGGCGGCAGTGACGGCTTTATTGGCCCTGTTGATCCGATCCCTTGTCTGGATACAGATTGGGGGTTAGATTTTGAGGGCGAAATCGCTGTGGTCACCGATGACGTACCGATGGGGTGCACGCCCGAGCAGGCCAAATCGCATATCAAACTGATCATGCTCTGCAACGACATCAGCCTACGCCACGTCATGCGCCCTGAGCTGGTCAAGGGTTTTGGCTTCTTCCAGTCCAAGCCCGCCAGCGCGTTCTCTCCGGTATGTGTCACACCAGACGAATTGGGCGATGCCTGGACCGGCGGACGCGTTAATCTGCCGTTGCTCACAGTGTATAATGGCGAAGAATATGGCAGGGTCCACGCAGGCAAAGACCTTACTTTTGAATTCCCCGATCTGATCGCGCATGCTGCCCGTACGCGGGATTTGTCAGCAGGAACGATCATTGGCTCTGGCACAGTCAGCAATGAAAACCACGATGAAGTTGGCTCCAACTGCCTCGCAGAAAAACGCATGATTGAGACCATTCGCACCGGCGAAGCCACCACGCGCTTTATGGAACCAGGCGACACTATCCGGTTCGAAATGTTGGGTGAAGATAGCCAAAGCATCTTTGGCGCTATTGATCAGACTGTGGTTGCTGGTTGAGATTGCACTTTGGGGCAGTCATAGTATGAGGCATGAATGGCACCAAACTCTGAAAACGTGCGGGCCCTCTCTCGGGGGCTGAAGATACTCAGGTTCCTTAACAAGACCGGAGCTGCACGCGCGGCTGAAATCGCCACAGAACTCGATCTGCCGCGTCCCACGGTCTATCGCTTGCTGCATACGTTGGAGGAAGAGGGATATGTTCTCTATTCCGGCAGCGATTCCCGTGTGCGCTTGTCCCCATTGGCGGCCTCATTAGGGGACAACGCCCCGATGCGGTCACGGCTCTGTCAGACGGCGGTGCCCATTCTGGCAAAATTCACGGATACCCATGCTTGGCCTCTCGATCTGTCCACCTACGAAGACGCGCATATGGTTATTCAGGAATCGACCCATAGCCGCAGCCCGCTGTCTGTAGATCCCGGGATGGTCGGGTTTTCGTTGCCAATTCTGCGTTCTTCGGCGGGGCGGGCTTATCTGTCGGTTTGCAGTCCGCGAGAGCGTGAGATGATCATCGAATTGCTGCGCGCGGAGGCCGCTGTCGAAGACTTGCCATTCTTGCAATCTGACTGGCTGGACAAAAACCTGACAGCTTACTTCAAACAGGGCTACGCCACACGCGGCCCGCGTTCGTTTCGGCCAAAGACCTCCAGTCTTGCGGTGCCGGTTCTTGCAGATGACCGTGCAATTGGTTGCTTGTCGATAATCTGGGTCACCAAAGCCATGACCATGGATCAAGCCATCGCAAGATACGCCATTGCCTTGCAAGAAACCTCAGCAGAGATCGCAGCCGGGTTCAGCCACCTCAATGCCGCCGCTTTGTCCTGACGGTGATGTCCACTAGGCGGACAACTTCCCACATCACGCTTCCGGCAGCGTGCTGGAAAGTTAAGCATTATGAAAATTAAGGGAGGAAATCGTACTATGAAACACGCACTGATCACAGGAATTGCCGCCGTCGCATTTTCCGTCACGTCAATGGCCGCAATGGCTGCAGATACAACGCTGACCATCTCATCTTGGGCACCACCAACCCATGGCGTTAACGCCATCATCTGGCCTGAACTGACCAAGCGAATGGAAGAGGCAACAGATGGCCGCGTGAGCGCTGAGGTGAAATATGGTTTGGGATCGCCGCCTGCACAATTCGATTTGGTGCTTGATGGTGCGGCGGATATTACCTGGATTTTCCACGGCTATTCACCGGGCAGATTTGTATCGACCAAAATGATCGAACTTCCCGGCTATGAAGGGAATGCTGAGGCCGCATCAGTTGCGAGTTGGCGTGCCTATGAAAAGTTCTTTGCTGATCTGGGCGAGCACAAGGGCGTCAAAGTCCTGGCGATGATGACCCATGGGCCCGGCGTGCTGCATTCAGATGCCGCAGTCACATCGCTTGACGATATTTCTGGCATGAAACTGCGCCTTGGCGGTGGGGTTTCTGGTGATGTGGGGGTAGCCCTTGGGGCAACCGGCATTCGCGTTCCGGCGCCCAAAGTCTACGAGACGCTGGATTCCAACGCAGCAGATGGTGTGATGATGCCGATGGAGGCCAAAAAGAGCTTTAAATTGTTCGAAGTGGCCAAAAACACCTTTGTGGTGCCGGGTGGTTTTTATCGCGGGTCATTCGCAATCGTCATGAACCAAGACACCTATGACGACCTGTCCGACGCCGACCGCGCGGCATTGGAAGGCGTCTTTGGTGAGGCGTTGTCGCGCATGGCAGGTCAGGCATGGGATCAGATCGATGCGACAGGCTTGGCATCAATCGACGAGCATGCAGACAATACATTGACCACCGCGTCGTCCCAAGAGGCGGCCAAATGGCAAGCGCTGACCGGCCCGCTGATCGAGAAAGTCATCGCAGAGGTCGCCGCAAAGGGCGTTGACGCGGCGGCAGCCCATGCCTTTATCAGCGCGCAAATGGCAGATGAATAGACCAATTTGGTTTTCAGCTAACGCATAATATTCTTCAACAGGGCCCGGTCTCTGGGCCTTGTTCGACAATATGGATCCTTCATCATGCGCGACCACGATTTCAAGGCGTCATCGCCTGAAAAAAGCTGGGACATGTCACTGCACCAGACCAGCATCTGGCGTTATCTGGCAATCATGCCCACCTGGTTTGGAGCGGGCACATTGTTTGTGCTCATGGCGATGACCTTTGCGGATGTGATTTTGCGCGGCCTCTTTAACAACCCGATTGAATCCGCGACGGAGCTGACCCGGTTGTTCATGGCAATCATAGTGTTTTCATCTCTACCGCTGATTAGCTGGAAAGGCACGCACATCGTGGTCGATCTGATGGACCCGTTGTTCTCTCGCCGTCTGGCGCAGCTGCGCGATATTATCATTGATCTGGCCTGTGGCACCGTCCTGTTGTGGCCGTCCAAACGTGTTTGGGAGCTGGCGGAACGCGCCCGCGAATACGGCGATGTTACCGAATACCTTAACTTGCCACAACACTACATCGGCTGGTTCATTTCTGTCTTCACCTTCGCAACTGCGCTGACCTTTATCGCCCGTGCGGTTGCGCGCGTAATCTTCTTAGCAAGAGGCTGAGTGTCATGCTGATTTCCGTTCTTGGCCTTGGGGCCGTTCTGATCCTTGTGTTCCTGCGCATGCCGATTGCCATCGCGATGGGGCTGATTGGTTTTGTGGGCTATGCCGAGATCCGTGGTTTTCGCGCCTCGATCTCCATGGTCGGCAGGTTGGTTATCGACACCGCCCAAGATTACGGCCTGTCGGTTGTGCCACTCTTTATCCTGATGGGGCTTTTCGTCAATAAAGGCGGGTTGTCACGGGAACTTTATCAGGTCTCAAACGCCTTCCTCGGCCACTTTCGCGGCGGGTTGGCCATGGCCACCATCGTGGCCTGTGCCGGGTTCTCGGCGATTTGCGGATCATCTCTGGCAACGGCGGCCACCATGTCCAAAGTGGCAATGCCGCAAATGCGCAAATACAACTACGCTGACAGCCTTTCGACCGCTTCAATTGCGGCGGGCGGAACCCTGGGCATCCTGATCCCACCATCGGTCATCCTTGTGATCTACGGCCTGTTGACAGAAACCAGCATCGGTAAATTGTTTATTGCAGGCATTATTCCGGGCCTGCTTGGGGTGGTTTTGTATCTAGTTGCCGTGCGTTTTACCGTTCTGCGAAATCCCGCAGCCGGCCCTGCGGGAGAGCGCACCAACTGGGCTGATCGCGGCCGGGCCGTTCGCGGTGTCTGGGCGGTCTTGTTGTTGTTCTTTATCGTCATTGGCGGGCTTTATGGCGCATTGAACATCTGGCCGCTGAATCTAACATTTTCGCCAACCGAGGCTGCGGGAATGGGGGCTGCAGGTGCTTTCCTCATCGCCCTGTCCCGGGGCAAACTCAACCTGTCCAAAACCATGCAGGTCCTGATCGAAACTGTCCAAACGGCGGCTGCATTATTCGCGGTATTGATCGGTGCTTGGGTGTTTTCGAACTTCGTCAACATCGCGGGCCTGCCCGAAGCACTGCGGGCTTTGGTATCCTCCGCAGGGCTTGCGCCGATGGTTGTTATGCTCATGATCCTCGGCGTTTACATCGTCCTTGGCTGTGTTTTTGAAAGCCTGTCGATGCTTTTGCTGTCCGTGCCAATTTTCTTTCCACTTGTGACCAGTCTTGGCTTTGATCCGGTCTGGTTCGGGATCATTGTCGTTGTCGTAACCGAGATCAGTCTGATCACACCACCCGTCGGCCTGAATGTCTTTGTCCTAAAGGGCGTCGTGGGAGATGTATCGACTGCGACGATCTTTAAAGGAGTCACGCCGTTCTGGGTCGTCGATATCATCCGCCTTGCCATATTGGTTTTTATTCCTTGGCTCGTCCTGTTCTTGCCAAATTCAATGTAATTGAAGTCCAGCTATCTAAGTCATGAAATGCGCCGTCGTCTGCTTCGCGATAGTTGAGTATTCCGGCAGCGAATATGCGGTTCGAACTTGACTGTTCCGGCGGGAACGGACGGCCGGTCTTGGGCAATTCGCCGCGCTGCCGAAATTCCTTTGCCGCTCGCGCGGGCAGTTTTTGCTCCTGCATGCGCTGCACCCGTATAGATCCGAATTGTCCCGCGTCTTACCAGTAGGTGCGGGGTGCAGCGAAAGGTAGGGTTGAATGGCCGCTTCCACGACGCAGGCTGCTTCGCAGCAAGAAACTTGCTGCGTGAGCAATAGCCGCAAATGCACAAG
>JBASXE010000180.1:0-1644 GCA_049276875.1 Roseovarius sp.
GCCCTCATGGCGGACGAGGGTTGGCGCGCCTTTCTGGCGGAAATCCTGCCCTTACTGGAAATGCAGGAGACAAAAATCCTGCTCCCCACGGGGTTCTCGCCAATCGCTTAGTGCAACTCTTCTATGAAAGCTGCCTGCTGCACCTGTTCCTTGCCATAGGCCACTTCGCGGGTCAGGCGCGTGTCACCGATGGACGCAAGCCGCCAACCCGGAATGCGGTTGCGTTTTGGCAAAGGTGAAAGGTCTTTTTCCATACCGTCGATCATCACCGTGGTGATATTGTCGGGATTGCCGAGCAGACTTAGGTCTTCGTCAACCTTGCCTGAAACGCAAATGATGTCTGCGCGATACCCTTTAGAAATAGCTCCAATCTCGCCCTCCATCTTGATGCCCACAGCGCTTTTCTGGGTACCGCATTGGATCGCCTCAAGGGGCGTCATTCCGAAATATTTCACGAAAACTTCCATCTCGCGGTAATGCCAATCGCCGTACGGGACGAGGGAAAACCCGGACTCCGATCCGGTCAAAAGCGGCACACCCTCTTTGTGCGCTTTGGTCATCGTGTCGATGGATTCGGTGATTTCACGCTCGAACATCGCCATGAGCGTGTCCGATGTCCCGATCTTTTTGCCGAATTCGACCATGTTGTACTGGAACGTCAACGCAGGCGCGATCGGGACCTTGTGGTCGATCACCGCTTGCAGCGCCTCATCATCCATCGCTGTGCCATGGAAAATCAAATCAAACCCAGCAACAGCTGCCTTTCGCGTCGCCTCCGCCCCGCGGCAATGCCCCATGACGGGCGTGTGAAGATCATGGGCGGTGTCACAGATCAGCTTCAGCTCATCCATTGTCCAGACACATAATTCACCCTTATGCGCTTGGCGCGGAATGATACCGGTGACGTGCACCTTGATCCAATCGGCCCCGTATTTAATTTGGCGGCGGACCTCTTTGACGATCTCGTCTTTGGAATTGACTGCCATGTAATAGCCCGTGGTGCCTTCATCGTTGATCAGTTGGCCTGCGGTGCCGCCCACGCCGGTGATCAATGCGTAGGCGCCACAGGACATGCGTGGGCCTTGTACGATATTGGCGTCAATCGCATCGCGCAGATCAATCATGTTTTCAAACGTGCTATCGGGGTCCAGCACACTGGTCACACCCGCACGGAGCAATTTGCGCGCATTGTAGGATGCCACAAGTGCGGACAACCCGTTGCGGCGTTGAAAGAAGATTTCGGAATTTGAACCCGCGTCATCGAACGACAAGTGACAATGTGTGTCGATCAGGCCCGGCATAACGGTCTGACCCGTCGCATCGATCCGCCTGAGGTTAGGGATTGACGCCGCCTGTGTGTCTGCGGTTTCGCCAACTGCTGCGATTTTGCCATCCTGAACCAGAACCGATCCGTCAAACGCGGGCGCACCCGTGCCATCAACGATCCGGCCGTTTTCAATGATAAGATCCGTCATGGTGTCGTCCTTTCGTTAAGCCCGCAAAAGCCTGCGCGCGTTGTCGCCCAGTTTCGGGGCCGGCAAATGAGAGGCCAGATCATCGGGCGCATCCCAACCGGAAAAATTCGTGCCAAACACCAACCGGTCATCTCCGACGATATCGGTCAGCATCTTGAGGGAGTTATCG
>JBASXE010000181.1:0-2411 GCA_049276875.1 Roseovarius sp.
GGTCATATCATTGCAGATGATGCGCCGGTGACGGTCGCGGACGGGCTCAAGGTGCCGCTAAAGGAAAACACCTGGCATTTCGTGAGCCAGTTTGTCGAGGACGTGCTGACCGCAAGCGAGCAGGAAATTATCGATGCGATGAAGCTGACATGGCAACGCATGAAAATTGTGATGGAGCCCAGCTGTGCTGTGCCGCTGGCAGTGATTTTGAAAAACCCGGAAATATTTGCTGGCAAGCGCGTGGGCGTCATCGTGACAGGCGGCAATGTGGATATGGATAAACTCCCTTGGATCAAGGGTTGAGGAGATAACAACATGAATACGCAAGTTAAACTCGAAGATTTCGAAGTCGGATATGATATCCCCGCCTTCATCGGCATGGATGAGGCTGATATCCAGACGCCCTGTCTGGTGCTCGATCTTGATGCGCTGGAGCGCAATATCAAAAAGATGGGCGATTTCGCCAAATCTCACGGTATGCGCCACCGAGTACACGGTAAAATGCACAAATCCGTTGATGTGGCCTTGTTGCAGGAAAGCCTTGGCGGCTCGTGCGGTGTGTGCTGTCAGAAAGTCAGCGAAGCGGAAGTTTTTGCGCGTGGTGGGATCAAGGATGTGCTGGTCTCTAACCAAGTGACACAGCCAGAAAAGATCGACCGTCTGGCGCGTCTGCCAAAGCTCGGCGCGCGCGCAATCTGCTGCGTGGATGACATCGACAACGTGGCCGACCTTTCGGCGGCGGCGCTTACACACGGCACCCAGATTGAGTGTCTGGTTGAGATTGACGTGGGCGCGGGCCGTTGCGGCGTGCAATTCGGCCAGCCCGTTGTGGATTTGGCATTGGCGATTGATGCCGCAGAGGGTCTGAAATTTGCAGGCATTCAGGCCTATCAAGGTGCCATGCAACATCTGGACTCGTATGAGGATCGCAAAGGCAAAACCCAGATCGCCATCGATGAAGTCCAAGAAAGCGTCGACCTGCTGAAAGCTGCCGGGTTGGAGTGCAATATCGTTGGCGGCGGCGGCACAGGGTCCTACTATTTCGAGAGCGCCTCGAACGTCTTTAATGAGCTGCAATGTGGGTCCTATGCCTTCATGGATGCCGATTACGGCCGCATCCTCGACAAAGACGGTAATCGCATCGACCGTGGCGAGTGGGAAAATGCGCTGTTCCTTTTAACCTCGGTGATGAGCCACGCCAAAGTCGACAAGGCCATCGTTGATGCGGGTCTCAAAGCGCAATCCGTGGACTCTGGTCTGCCGGTGATCTTTGGCCGCACGGACGTGGAATACGTCAAATGCTCTGACGAGCATGGCGTGGTTGCGGATCCGGATGGTGTTCTGAAGGTGAACGATAAGCTTAAGCTGGTGCCCGGTCACTGTGACCCGACCTGCAATGTGCACGATTGGTATGTCGGCGTGCGAAACGGCAAGGTGGAAACACTTTGGCCAGTGTCCGCACGTGGCAAAGCCTACTAACGTTGGTTCTCCCGCCGACAGGGAGTGCGCCCTATCTCTATTTTGCGCATTCCCGACCTGGAACTCTCAAAAGGAACCACCCTCATGAACTCGAATGAAATGGCCGAAATCCCGGGACTGCTGATCGTTAGTGAAGAGGTTTGCGCGCAGGTCGTTAGCCGCACGGACGCCTTTGACGCCGTCGAGGCCGTCTTTGGTGCCATGGCGCGTGGTGACGCCTACAACTTCCCGGTCATCCGTGAAGCAATCGGCTATGCCGATGCGCTCTACGGGTTCAAATCTGGCTTTGACAAAGCTGGCAAGACGCTCGGGGTTAAGTCAGGTGGGTTCTGGCCGGGTAACATGGCCAAGGGGCTGACCAACCACCAATCTACCATCTTTTTGTTTGACCCCGACACCGGGCAGCTTCAGGCGCTTGTAGGTGGGAATTATCTGACTGCTGTGCGAACTGCAGCTTCGTCGGCGGTCTCGATTGCGCACCTAGCGCGCAAGGACGCCAAAGTATTGGGTATGGTCGGGGCAGGGCACCAGTCCACATTCCAGCTGCGCGCCGCCGCTGAACAGCGCGATTTTGAAAAAGTCGTCGCTTGGAACCCGCATCCTGACATGCTGCCCAAGCTCGGAGCCGTGGCCAAGGAACTGGGTCTTGAATTCGAGGCGGTCACGCAGGAGAACTTGGGCGCGCAGGCTGATGTTATTATCACCATCACGTCTGCCTTTGAGCCGCTGATGATGGCCGATTGGGCAAAGCCCGGTACGCACATCGCCTGTATGGGGACCGACACCAAAGGCAAGATGGAAGTGGACAAGGCCTTGTTCGCGCGCGCCACGGTATTTGCTGACGAGATAGAACAATCAATTAGCATCGGCGAGGCGCAGCACGCAATTGCATCGGGTCTGATCGCGGAGTCGGACATCACACCCATCGGTGA
>JBASXE010000182.1:0-7590 GCA_049276875.1 Roseovarius sp.
GCCTCGTCCACGTAGTCCGAGCGGAAGCTGCGCGCGTTGCGCCGCCTCCGCATCAGATCAAGCAGGTTGCTTTGGAAATCGGGCGAAAACTGCGCCATTTCCCGCAAGCCCTGCTTAGCTCTCTGCCGCCGCGTCCTCGGCGGGTGCCTCCTCGACAGGGGCCTCTTCAGCGGGAGCAGGGGCTGCTGCTTCGGCTGCTGCTGCTGCCTTGGCGGCTTTCTCCTCGACGCGGTCTTGCGCCTTCTTGCCGGGGGTGCCTTTGTTGGGGTTGTTGCGGTCTTTCTTCGCTATCACGCCAGCGGCTTCAAGCATGCGCGACACACGGTCGGTCGGCTGTGCGCCCTCACCGAGCCAGTACTGGATGCGCTCCATGTTCATTTTCACGCGCTCTTCGCTGTCTTTGGGCAGAAGCGGGTTATACGTGCCCAGTTTTTCGATGAAGCGGCCATCGCGTGGCATGCGGCTGTCTGAAGCGACGATCCGGTAAAAGGGGCGTTTTTTGCTGCCGCCGCGGGCGAGACGAATTTTCATGGCCATGTGAGGTATCTCCTATTGAATGGCTGAGTGCAGGGGGGAATATCCGCCCTACGATTGGTGGCTTTTGTGATGCTGAATGACTTCAGCGATGATGAAGTTGAGGAATTTCTTGGCGAATTCCGGGTCGAGGTCGGCCCGTCGGGCCAGGTCTTCGAGCCGCGCGATCTGCCGCTCTTCGCGGGCTGGATCGGACGGGGGAAGGTCGTGTTCGGCTTTCAGCCTGCCCACCGCTTGGGTGTGCTTGAACCTCTCGCCCAGAGTGTAGACGAGAATGGCGTCGAGCCGGTCGATACTGTCGCGGTGCCCTTTGAGAAGGCCCTCTGCGCGGGTGCTGTCATCGGACATTGGATGTCTCCATATCTGTCTCCAAGGCGGCGGGGAATGGGGATGCAAGCTTAGTCAACGGGCATTCCCTTCGGACGAAGAGCAGGATCGCTGTAATGGGCGATTTCAAGCTCGATCCCATCGGAAAGCTGCCCCGAGCGCAGACGGTCTGGTGCGGGGTGGCGATAGACCGCGTCATTGCCGTCGATGGTTTGAGCGGCATGATCCTTTACGGCGCCGAGCCGTTCGGCCAGCCGGATGCTGTCGAGGTTTTTGGGGTCGATGTAACTCACCGCACCGTCCCAGCCCATCTGCTCGTAAAGATGGCGCCGCGCGGCGTGGGTGGCCTCCAGCGCATAGCCCTTGCCCGCCTCACCCGGCCAGATGATCCAGGCGATCTCGCGCTCGGGCCAGCCTGCGGGGGACCAGCCGCCAGCCATGCCGAGCGTGCGGTCCGTTTCGCGGTCATGGATCATCCACATGCCGTAGCCCCGGATCGACCAGTGGCCGATTTCGGCGGCATAGAGCATCCACGCCTCGTATTTGTTGAGCGGCCCCCCCATGAAGCGCGAGCGGTAGGAGCTGAACGTCGCTTTGAAATCCGGGTAATCCTCGGTTTCTGGCGCGCGCAGGACACGACGACGTGTTTCGATGATGGGGATATTTTGCATGGGCATTTAAAGCGCCTCCGGGGCCGGGTGGCGATAGACAAGCGTGCGCTCCCAATCGGGCAGCTCGGGCAGGGAAGCCTCGGGGTCCAAGGCGCAGCCCAGCCGCTTGGCCAACGCTATCGAGGGCGCGTTTTCGGCGTCGATATAGCTGATGGCGGTGCTCCAGCCGAGGGTGCCATACGCATAGGCGCGCGCGGCCATTGCGGCCTCTTGGGCGTAACCTTTGCCCTCATGTGCGGCGTCCCATATGCCCCAGCCCAACTCATGCTCGGGCCAGCCGTAGGGAAAGAACGGCCCGACATCACCGATAGCGGTATCGGTGCCTTTGAGGCAGATTGAGAACGGGCCAAAGCCATGCACGGCCCAGTGACCGATGATGTGGCACGCATGTTCCCATGCGGCATCGGGGGCATAGGGCCCGCCCATGTATTTGGCGCGCTGAGACGTCAGGAAGGGCTGGGATGTGGCCACGTCCTGCGCCGCGAAGGCGCGCAGGGTCAGGCGTTCGGTCTCGATCACCGGGGTGTCTGGCAGGTGGCGCGTCATGCGGTGGCCTCCAGGCGGTCGTCGCGGTCGGTGCCGAGGCCCAGATCGGCGGGCGATGGGTGGCGGTAGAGGTCATCCTCGCCCATCTGCACATTGATATATGTCCGCTCATAGGTGGCACCCAGCCGTTCGGCCAGCGCCACGGAGCGGGTGTTGCCGGGCACGATGTTTGAGGTGAGCGTGCTCAGGCCAAGCTCGGTATAGGCCCAGATCTGGGCGTGGGTTGCGGCCTCGAAGGCGATGCCTTTGCCCTCGAAGCCCGCGTATACGACCCAGCCCAATTCCGGCTCGGGCCAGCCTTCTGGGTTCCACACGCCAGTCAGGCCGCAGGGTTGGTTTGTGGCGCGGTCCACGATTGTGAAATAGCCATACCCATGCAGCGCCCAGTGACCAATATTGAGCGCGAACCAGCGCCACGCCTGCGGGCGGTCATCCTCGGCGCCAAAGCCGCCCGCACGCTCATGATCCAGAAGGAAGGCGCAGAGCGGCTCGAAATCGGCCGCTTGCGGTCCGCGCAGGGTGAGGTTCTCGCTGTGCAGCGTTGGGAAATGCAGCTGGAGCGTCATGGCGCGACCCAAAGGACGCGCTGCCGCGCGGCTTTACACGGGGCTTGGCTGGCGCGTCGCATAATTGCAGGCGTCCGGACCTGTGGTGCCGTGTCATTGGATATTTGTGGCCAAGAAAAAGTCATGGGGGCTACTTCTTTTTCCCGAAGCCGGAAAGGCCGGGGGGGAGGCCACCACCCATACCGCCCATACCGCCGAGACCACCCATACCGGGCATCTTGCCCATCTGTTTGGCAGCTTGTTCGAGCGCTTTCGTGTCCATACCGGCGGCCATATCCTCGGGGGAGGGGCCGTCCTTGCCGAACATGCCCTTCATGGCCTGTTTGAGCATCCCGCCTTTGCCCATCTTGCCCATTTTCTTCATCATGTCGCCCATCTGGCGGTGCATCTTGAGCAGTTTGTTCAGCTCGGACACGTCTTGGCCCGAGCCGCGCGCGATGCGTTTTTTGCGGCTGGCTTGGAGCAGTTTGGGGTTGGCACGCTCTTTTTTGGTCATCGATTGGATGAGGGCGATCTGGCGCGTGATGATCTTGTCGTCGATCCCGGCGCTTTCCATCTGTTTGGACATTTTGGCGGCACCGGGCATCATGCCCATCACGCCTTCCATGCCGCCCATCTTCTGCATCTGCTCCAGCTGCATCTTCAGGTCGTTCATGTTGAACTGACCCTTGGTGAAGCGGCGCATCATGCGTTCGGCCTGTTCGGCCTCGATCGTGTCTTGCGCCTTTTCGACGAGGCTGACGATATCGCCCATGCCGAGGATACGGCCTGCGATACGTTCGGGCTCGAACGTCTCGATGGCGTCCATCTTCTCGCCGAGACCCACGAAGCGGATGGGTTTGCCCGTGACAGCGCGCATCGAGAGGGCAGCACCGCCGCGGCCGTCGCCGTCCATGCGGGTGAGGACGACACCGGTGACGCCGATCTTGTCGTCGAATTCCGTGGCCACGTTGACCGCGTCCTGGCCCGTGAGGCCATCGACCACCAGAAGTGTCTCGCGCGGATTGGCCACGTCGCGCACGGCGGCGGCCTGCGCGATCAGCTCCGCGTCGATATGCAGGCGGCCCGCGGTATCGAGCATGTAGACGTCATAGCCGCCAAGGCCCGCTTGCATCTTGGCGCGTTTGGCGATGGCAACCGGGTCTTCGCCCTGGACGATGGGCAAGGTGTCGACGCCGATCTGCTGGCCGAGGATGGCCAGCTGCTCCATTGCGGCGGGGCGGTTCACGTCGAGCGAAGCCATCAGGACGCGCTTGCCCTCACGCTCTTTCAGGCGTTTGGCCAGTTTCGCGGTCGTGGTGGTTTTCCCGGAGCCCTGAAGGCCGACCATCAGGATCGGTGCGGGCGGGTTGTCGATCTTGAGCGCGCCGGGGTCTTCGGCGCCACGCAGCACATCCACCAGTGCATCGTTGACGATCTTGATGACCTGCTGGCCGGGTGTGACGGATTTCGTGACCGCCTGCCCGGTGGCCGCGTCCTGCACCCGCTTGACGAAATCGCGCGCCACTGGCAGCGACACGTCCGCCTCCAGAAGGGCCACGCGGACCTCGCGCAGGGCGGTTTTGACGTCATCCTCGGAAAGCGCGCCTTGCTTTGTCAGCCGATCAAAGACACCGGAGAGGCGCTCAGAGAGATTTTCAAACATCGGGCGCGGGCCCCTTTCGGTTTGCGCTCTGCCCGAGCTGGGCACGACGCGGCGGGTTCTCAAAAGCCCCAAAACCGTATTTGCCCCCGTGGGCGCAACGCGCTGACGAGGGGCGATCCCGGCATGGGGCCATGGGACCGGAAAGCGTGTGTTTCCGGGGTATGTGCGGCGCGTTTAGGCTTTCCGCGCGGGCGAGTCAAGCGAGCGGTAGAGGTTCGAGGCATTGCAAAACTGAACGCTCCCAGCGATAGGTCTGATAATCGTGCGTAGATGCGCAATTCTTGTGGCGGGAGACAGGGTTTGGACAATTGGGATGAAATCCGCACGGCATACAACGTGGCGCGTGTCGGCACGGTGAGCGGGGCGGCAGAGATTCTTGGCGTGCATCATGCCACGGTGATCCGGCATATCGATGCATTGGAAGAAAGGCTGGGTGTGAAGCTCTTTCAGCGCCATGCGCGGGGCTACACGCCTACGGAGGCAGGCGATGATCTCTTGCGGGTGGCGCAGGCCACCGACGATCAGTTTGCGCAGCTTGCCGGCCGCATCAAAGGGCAGGGTGAGGTGGTCTCGGGCGAGTTAGTCGTGACATCGTTGGGCGTGCTCAGCCATCTTCTGGTCCCCGTGCTGGCGGCGTTTCAGCGCGCATACCCCGAGATTATCGTGCGCTACCTGACAGGCGACAGGCTCTTCCGGCTCGAATACGGTGAGGCTCATGTGGCGATCCGCGCAGGCGCCGTCCCCGATCAGCCGGACAATGTGGTGCAGCCATTCTTCACCCAGCAGGTCGCGCTTTTTGCCTCAGAGGCCTATGTGGCAGCCCACGGGATGCCCGCCAGCGCGGTGGAGATGGGCGCGCACCGCTTTGTGAGCTTCGATGACCCCAAAAGCCGCGCGCCTTTCGCCAAATGGCTGCGCGAGACGGTGCCCGCATCGGCCATCACCTTTCGCAGCGAGGATGTGCATGCTCTGCGCCGTGCCATCGCGGAAGGGGCCGGGATTGGCTTCATGTCGCGGATTAGAGCGCAGGAGATGGGCGGACTCGTCGAGGTTCACGCACACTTGCCTGAATGGAACGCTCCGCTCTGGCTGGTCACGCATATGGACCTTCACCGCACCACAAAGGTGCAAAGCTTTCTTGCGTTTCTCAAAGACCATGCCGCCACGTGGGAGCAGCCTTGGTGAATGACGCGCGACACGCGCGTCAGGGGGTTTGACCCTCGCTGTCTGTGCTCAATTCAGCGGCTAGAAATCGCTCGAAATCGTCGAGGTTCACAGGCTCGAATTGTCCAAACCCTTGCATCCAGACCGAGGCCGCCTTCATCGCCCCCGGCTCCAGCTTGCACCATTTCACCCGGCCCCGCCGTTCCTGACTGATCAGCCCCGCGCGGCTCAAAATACCCAAGTGCTTGGAAATCGCCGCAAGGCTCATCCCAAACGGCTCGGCCACATCCGTCACAGCCATATCATCCTCCAACAGCATCGCGAGGATCGCACGCCGGGTTGGATCGCTGAGAGCGGCAAAGACAAGATCAAGCGCGTGTGTCATACGCCCGCCTAGCCAAGCCCTGACGAAAGATCAACCGATTGGTTGAATAACGCACCCTGCCCGAATTGGGGCAAGCCGCCCGCACGCCCCTCCACGCAGCTGCTTTCTTCTTAGCAGAAATACTCATAAAAACAAAGGGTTGACAAAAGTGCCGCACCAGATGAGGTGCGCTTGACTCAAAACCTCTCTCGCAATAGCACTACGCCTACGTCCAACGGGGGAGAAACGCGCGTGGATGACCGGGATCAGAGCGAGCGCCTTGCGCAGCTGGAGGCCCGAATTAACGCGCTCAAAGCTCCGCAAGAGCAAAAACCCCACACGGAGGAGCATTATTCTCAGGCTCAGCATGCCTGGCGAATGGTGATCGAACTTGTCGCCGGTCTGTTGATCGGTTTTGGCATCGGATACGGGCTCGACAGTGTCTTTGGCACGCTCCCGATTTTCCTGGTGCTGTTTACATTGCTGGGGCTCGCCGCGGGCATCAAAACGATGATGCGCAGCGCGGAGGAGCTTCAGAGAAATCAGGTGGCTCACGCGGACGAGATCCGCCGAGCTGAACAAGACGCGGCCAAGACGGGCGCAGACGAGAGGGCGAAACATGGCGACTGACACCCAAGGCGCGGAAAAGGCTCTGGAGCTGAAATTCTACCCGCTTGATCAGTTTATGGTCGAACCGCTCTTCGGCGATGGTCCTGTGGGTCTCTTCACTGTGACGAACGTGACGCTCTGGATGGCGCTGGCGGTGCTGGCCACTATCGGTCTGTTGGTTCTGGGAACTTCGGGGCGCGCCACCATCCCCTCGCGGATGCAGTCCGTGGCCGAGCTTGCCTACGGGTTCATTCGTAAGATGGTCGAGGATGTGGCGGGCAAAGACGCGCTGCCGTATTTTCCCTATATCTTCACGCTCTTCATCTTCATCCTCGTCTCGAACTTCCTCGGGCTGATCCCCGGCGCGTTCACCACCACAAGTCATATCGCCGTCACGGCAGTGCTTGCCATGATGGTCTTCCTGACCGTCACCGTGATGGGCTTCGTGAACAACGGTGCTGCGTTCCTCGGCATGTTCTGGGTGTCCTCGGCCCCTCTGGCGCTGCGCCCCGTTCTGGCAGTTATCGAGGTTATCTCATACTTCGTGCGCCCGGTCAGCCACTCCATTCGTCTCGCCGGCAACATGATGGCGGGCCACGCGGTGGTGAAGGTCTTTGCGTCCTTCGCGCCGATGATCCTTATCTCGACCGGTATCGGCATCCTCGTGACGCCCATGTCGATCATCGCAATCACGGCCATCTATGCGCTGGAGGTGCTCGTCTCCTTCATCCAGGCCTACGTTTTCACAATCCTGACCTGCGTCTATCTGAAAGACGCGCTGAGCCCGCACCACTAGGCGCTCTCGGGGACCTGCGAACAATCCCGGCGGGACATCCTGCCGGGCGGACGATCAAACGAAACACCAATTCCAACGTAAGGAGAAATCAAATGGAAGGTGATATCACACAAATGGGCCAGTTCATCGGCGCTGGTCTCGCATGTGTCGGCATGGGTGGCGCAGCCATCGGTGTGGGTAACGTCGTGGGCAATTTCTTGTCCGGCGCTCTGCGCAACCCTTCGGCGGCTGCAGGGCAAACCGCGACAATGTTCATCGGTATCGCATTCTCGGAAGCGCTGGGGATCTTCTCGTTCCTCGTTGCACTTCTGTTGATGTTCGCCGTCTAAGACCAAGCGACGACTATCCTTACGGCCGGGTGGGCGCGC
>JBASXE010000183.1:0-6609 GCA_049276875.1 Roseovarius sp.
AGATGCATGAGGGGCTCAAAGCGCGGCTGAACGCGCAGGCCTTGGCCGAGGGGTTTGATCTTATGCGGATTTGCCGCCCGGATGCGGTGCCTGAGGTGCCAGAGCGGCTGGCGGCGTTTCTGGAAGCTGGGCGGCATGGGCAGATGGGCTGGCTGGAAGACCGCAGCACGTGGCGTGGCGATCCGGTCGCACTTTGGCCTGCGGCGCGGTCGATCATCATGCTGGGCGAAAGCTACACGCCGCAGGAAGATCTGCTGGCCAATCTGGACGCGCCAGAGCTTGGGACCGTGTCTGTCTATGCGCGGAACCGTGATTACCACGAACTGGTGAAAAAGCGGCTGAAACGGCTGGCACGGTGGCTTTTGGCCGAGTGTGCCCCGCGCGGACCGGCAGAGGCATCGCCTGAGGTGAAGGTGTTTGTCGATACGGCGCCGGTGCCGGAAAAGCCGCTGGGGCAGGCGGCGGGGCTGGGCTGGCAGGGCAAGCATACCAATCTGGTCAGTCGTGATTTGGGCAATTGGTTCTTTATCGGATCCATTTTCACCACGATTGACCTTACCCCCGATGCGCCTGAGATCGACCATTGCGGTTCGTGCCGGGCCTGTCTTGATGTGTGCCCAACGGATGCGTTTCCTGCACCTTACCAATTGGACGCGCGCCGTTGCATTTCCTACCTCACGATCGAGCATAAGGGCGTTGTTGATCCGGCGCTTCGCCCGGCTATGGGTAACCGGATCTATGGCTGTGATGATTGCCTTGCCGCCTGCCCTTGGAACAAATTTGCCCAGGATGCCCGCGAGTTGCGCTATCACGCGCGGCCCGATCTGGTGGCCCCGCGTCTCGACGAGTTGGCGGCTCTTGACGACGCGGCCTTCCGCGCGCGTTTCTCCGGCTCTCCTATCAAGCGGATCGGGCGGGACAGGTTCCTGCGCAATGTGCTCTACGCCATTGGAAATTCGGGCCGCACGGATCTTTTGGCAAGCGCCGAGGCGCATTTGGGCGATCCCGATGAGGCTGTGGCCGATGCTGCCCGCTGGGCGCAATCAAGGCTGAAATCTGCCGTAAACGGGCTGGAATAGCCCGCGAAACTCGCTACACCCGGACTGACAAAAAGACGGAGGCGGGCATGGCAATTCTTTTGGGTGTGGATACGGGCGGCACCTATACCGACGCGGTGCTGATCCGCGACGAGGCAGAGGTGATCGCCTCGGCCAAGGCGCTGACCACGCGGCATGATCTGGCCATTGGCATCGGTGGTGCCGTGGCGGCTGTGCTCGAGCAAAGCGGTGTGGCCGCCAGTGAGATTGCGCTCGCGTCCTTGTCCACCACATTGGCCACCAATGCGCTTGTCGAGGGGCAGGGCGGGCGCGTGGGTCTCGTCTATATCGGGTTTCGGGAGCAGGATCTGGAGGGGCATGGGCTGCGCGCGGCCCTTGGCGGTGATCCTGCGCTGATCGTGTCGGGTGGCCACAATCATGCGGGGTATGAGGCGCGTCCCTTGGATCATGCAGCACTCAAGGCATGGCTGGAGCAGGATCACGGCATTTCCGCCTATGCGGTGGCCGGGCAATTCGCCACCCGCAACCCCGAGCACGAGCTCGCTGCAGCCGAGATGATCATGCAGATCACCGGGCGGCCAGTGTCTTGTTCGCATCATCTCTCGGCCAAGCTGAATGGGCCAAAGCGCGCGCTGACGGCATTGCTGAACGCGCGGCTCATCGGCATGATTGCCCGCCTGATCAACGAGGCGGAGGGCAAGCTGACCGAGCTTGGCATCACCGCGCCCTTGATGGTCGTGCGTGGTGATGGCGCGCTCATCAGCGCGGATCAGGCCCGCGAGCGGCCTATCGAGACAATCCTCAGCGGCCCTGCGGCCTCGATTGTTGGCGCGCGCTGGATGACCGGGGTGGAGACGGCGCTGGTTTCGGATATCGGCGGGACGACCACGGATGTGGCCGTGCTGCGCGGAGGCAAGCCGACGATTGATCCTGCGGGTGCTCAGGTTGGGCCGTGGCGCACGATGGTGGAGGCTGTCGCGATGCGCACCACCGGGCTGGGTGGTGACAGTGAAGTGCATGTTGTGGCCGAGGGGCTTGCGGGCGGTGTCACGCTTGGGCCGCGCCGGGTGCTGCCCGTCAGCCTGATCGCGCAGGAAGCACCGGACGTGGTGCATCGCACGCTCGATGTCCAGCTGCGCAGTGCAGTGCCAAATGAGCATGATGCAGTCTTTACGCGCGCCGTGCCCGGTGTGGATGCCGGCGGCCTGCCCGAGCGGGATGCAGCCCTTCTTGATCGGATCGCGGCGGGTGTCTGCCCGGTGGGTGATGTGCTGCGCACGCGGATGGAGCATCAGGCGCTGCGCCGTCTCGTCACGCGCGGCCTTGTGCAGGTCTCGGGCGTCACGCCCTCGGATGCGAGCCATGTTTTGGGCCGTGTCGATGCGTGGGACGTTGAGGCTGCGGAAAAGGCGCTGACCCTTCTGAGCCGCAAGCGCACGGGATCGGGCAATGTGCTGGCTAAAGGCGCGCGCGAGATGGCGCAGATGATCGTGGACCGGCTGACCTATCAGACGGTTTTGGCCTTGTTAGAGACTGGTTTTGCGGAGGAAGAGACACCGTTTGGCGTGGCCCCTGATCAATTGGCGCGCCATGTGTTGATGCAGCGTGGCATGGACGGGCATGCGGGTCTGGTGCGGGTTGCGGCGGGGCTGGGCGTGCCTGTCGTGGGGCTTGGGGCCTCGGCAGCGAGCTATTATCCTGCGGTGGGGGCGCGACTGGGATGTGAGATGATCCTGCCGGAGCACGCGGGCGTGGCCAATGCTATCGGCGCGGTTGTGGGGCAGGTCACCATCCGGCGTAGCGGCACTGTGACCGCGCCGTCGGAGGGGCTCTACCGTGTGCATCTGGACAGCGGGCCGCAGGATTTCACCTCGTCTGATGCGGCGCTGGAGATGCTGGAGCAGATTTTGACCGCGGCCGCGCGGGGCGAGGCCCTCGCGGCGGGTGCAGAGGATATTCAGGTCACTGCGCGCCGCGATCTGCGCGTGGCCCAAGCCGAGGCGCGCGAGGTCTTTCTCGAAGGGGAGATCACGGTGGAGGCGTCCGGGCGTCCGAGGATTGCGATTTAGCCCTGCGACGCCAAATCGGATCAGTTCAGCAGCGGCTCGATCTCATCCGTAAGCGTAGATGAGAGCGGTTTGACCGTGCTGCCGAACGTGGCTTTGATTGTCCCATCGGGAGCCACGAGTATCTTGCTGAAATTCCACGCGGGCGTGAAGCCCACTTCCTCGGCCACAGATGCATAGAACGGATGTGCCGCCGCGCCGCGTACCGACGTGATGCCTGTCATTGGCATGTCGATCCCGTAGGTCAGCTCGCAGAAATCCTTGACCTCTTCGTTGCTCGCAAGCTCCTGTCGGAAGTCGCCTGACGGCACGGCGAGCACAACCAGTCCGCGGTCGCGATACCGATCATAGAGGGTCTGGAGCCCCTCATATTGATCCGTAAACCCGCAGCGCGAGGCGGTATTTACCACCAAGACCGGTTGGCCCGCCCAATCAGACAGCTTCAATGTGCCGCCATCGATATTCTCAAACGGCGCGTTCAACTCGATCGCGGCTGCGGGCAAGGCCATCAGGGACGCGAGTATGGTAAGGACGAAGCGCATGTATCTCTCCGTTTAAGTGCTGAAGGGCTACGGGGGCGGGCGGTGTTTGGATCACAACGACGCGGTATGAGTGAAATATCTTTTTGAAAAACCCGCGCGCATCCCATCTTATAGAGCAAGCAACCGATGGAGGCATGATATGAGCCGATACACCAAAGACCCTGACGCAATCGCCCGGCTGAGCGCCGAGGAGTTCTATGTCACGCAACAAAGCGGAACCGAGCGGCCCGGCACGGGCAAGCTTTTGTCCAACAAGGAGCCGGGGATCTACGTCGACATCGTGTCGGGCGAACCTTTGTTTGCAAGTGCTGACAAATATGAGAGCGGTTGTGGCTGGCCCAGCTTCACCAAGCCGATCGAGCCTGCCCATGTGGCGGAGTTGACGGATGCAACGCATGGCATGGTCCGCACAGAGGTGCGCAGCGCCCATGGCGACAGCCATCTGGGTCATGTGTTCAACGATGGGCCACAGGACCGGGGTGGGCTACGCTATTGTATCAACTCGGCCAGCCTGCGCTTTGTGCATCGCGACGAGATGGAGGCCGAAGGCTACGGCGAATATTTGACCCAAGTGGAGGATGTGACATGAATGAGCGTGCAGTTTTGGCCGGCGGGTGTTTCTGGGGGATGCAGGATCTGATCCGGCGCAAACCCGGCGTGATCTCGACCCGTGTCGGCTATACTGGGGGGGACGTGCCCAATGCCACTTACCGCGATCATGGGACCCATGCGGAGGGGATCGAGGTCGTGTTTGACCCGAGCGTGATCACCTACCGCGAGGTTTTGGAGCTGTTCTTCCAAATCCACGACCCCACCACCCCGAACCGGCAGGGCAATGATATCGGAATAAGCTATCGCTCGGCGATCTACTATGCCGATGAGGCGCAGTGCGCCGAGGCCGAACGCACCATTGCCGATGTGAACGCCAGCGGTCTGTGGCCCGGCAAGGTGGTGACCGAAGTGGAGCCTGTGGGCGATTTCTGGGAGGCGGAGCCCGAACATCAGGATTACCTTCAGCGCATCCCCAACGGCTATACCTGCCACTTCCCCCGGCCCGGATGGGTGCTGCCCAAGGTTGCGGCCAAGGTCTGACGGGACCCCACGCGCGGCTTGACGGCGGCGCGGACGCAGCGCAGTCAGGCGGGGAAAGGAGCCTCGCCTGATGAACCCACTTCGCGGAATTGCTCTCAAGCTGACGGCGGTGATGCTTTTCATCATCATGGCCGCGCTGATCAAGGCAGTGTCGGATGCCGTGCCGCCCGGTCAGGCAGTGTTTTTTCGATCGTTTTTCGCCATTCCCGTGATCCTCGTCTGGCTCGCCCTGCGCGGCGAGCTGCGCACGGGGCTGCGCGTTGTATCCCCGATGCGGCATGTCTGGCGCGGGCTGATCGGCACGCTGGCGATGGGTCTCAAATTCACTGGGCTTGGCCTGTTGCCGCTGCCTGAAGTGACGGCGCTAGGCTATGCAGCACCGCTTTTGACGGTCGTGTTCGCGGCGATGTTTCTGGGCGAGCGGGTGGGCGTGTTTCGTGTTGGGGCCGTGGCATTGGGCCTAGTCGGGGTGCTTATCGTTCTTGCTCCAAGGCTGAGCATGCTGGACGGCGGCGCACAGGATACCACCGCCGCGCTGGGAGCGATTGTGGTGCTGATGGGGGCGGTCTGTGTCGCGCTCGCCGTGATCTACGTGCGCATGTTGGTGCAGACTGAGCATGTCGCGGCTATCGTGTTCTACTTCTCGATCACGGCGAGTGTGCTGTCGCTTCTGACACTGCCCTTTGGCTGGGCGTGGCCCACGGGGGCCGAGGCCTTGATGCTGATCGCGGCGGGGGTGATCGGGGGGATGGCACAGATTTTCCTCACCACGTCCTATCGCTATGCGGATGCTGGCGTGCTGGCCCCGTTCGACTACGCCTCGATGATCTTTGCGCTCCTCATCGCGTATTTCATCTTTGCCGAAACGCCCACGGGCCCGATGCTGATGGGCGCAAGTCTGGTGATCATTGCGGGCATCATCATCATCGCGCGCGAACGGCAGCTGGGTCTGCGCCGGAGCAAAGCCCGCTCGGTCAAAAGCACGCTGGGCTAACGCGAGACGCGCTAGGCCCCTTTGAGCCAAGCCGCGCCGTAAACTGGCCAGAACCACGCCCGCCGATATTTGCCCAAGGGCCATTTCTTTGGCGGTGTCTGCATGATCTGGGGATAGAGGTTGCGTGGCTTTCGGTCCTGCGCCAGATCTGCCAGAAGCGCCCCCGCATAGCTTGCCATCGCCACACCGTTGCCGTGATAGCTGATTGCTGTAAAGGCGCCCGGCATCGTGTCGATCGGCCCGGCATAGGGCGTGAGATCACGCGCGATGCTCAGCAGGCCATGCCAGCTATGGGGCGTCTCCACATGCTTCCACGCCGGAAACATCCGCTCGAAATGGCTGCGAATATTGGCGTGCATCCGGCGGTCCGCCCATGGCCCCGAAAACAGCCCGCCGCGCATCCCGAAAAGCATCCGGTTGTTGGGCATGAGGCGGAAGTAATGCACGAAAAAGAGGTCGTCATAGCACGCCTGATTGCTGCTCCAGCCTTGGGCGGCAATCTCGTCATCGCTCATCTCGCGGGTGACGAGGACGTTGGACTGCGTGGGCAGGTAGCGGCCATGCATCCACTCGGGCAGATCATCCGAGCTATAGCCGTTGGTCGCCACGATCAGCCGCTTGGCCGTCACACGCGCCTCGGGTGTTTGCAGCGAGAAGCCGCGCGCCTGATCAATCCGCTGCACCGGGCTGCGCCCGAAGATGCGCACCCCAGCGGCGCGGGCGGCATCGGCCAGCCCACCTGCATATTTATGGGGGTTGAGCGCAAATCCGGCGGGGATGTTGAGGGCTGCATGAAACGGTCCGCGCATCCCGTTCTGAGCCAGCTGATTGCCGGGGATCACCTCCGCCTCCAGACC
>JBASXE010000184.1:0-2867 GCA_049276875.1 Roseovarius sp.
CCGTAGGCCAGTCTGCCTTGGCATGCAGTCGTCAGTGCCTCGGCGGTAACGCTGCCTGATGAGGCAAGGCCTTGATGGATTTCATCAATCAGTACAGCCCCAAACTCCACAGAATCCAGTTGAGTGAACTTTGATCGCAAAATGCTGGTCGTCACCATGGCGACCGCATCTTCAGCCAAGTCTTGAATCATGTTTGCGATGCTTGTTTCAACGTTGAGGCCGAACGCATCAGCTAACATAGATGACTGTTTCAGCACACTTGTCGGTGTCACCCACAGGATCGGGCCGTGTCCTTCTGCAATCAAGGCCTGGGCGAGACCGCACAGTGTCCCTGTCTTCCCTGTGCCTGTGCTTGAGGCGATGAGACCTGAATCTCGGTGCATCAGGAATGCCACTTCACGTTTTTGATGGGGCAGCAGTTGAATTGGTTCGCTTGTCACACTGCACCGCCCTGGGCTAGTGCTGTTGCCTGCGGAGTGAGTGAGTCTTGTCCGGTTTCAATTTCGTTCTCGTTCTCGTTCTGCATATCGTTTTCCTCTTCCTATCAAGCTTGAATGCCGTGTGAGGGCTTGAAATGTGTTGGCTAGGCACTGATACGACTCAGTGGTTGCAGGCATGGCCGTGCCCTATGCGAGGCGGTCATTCAGGAAATGCGTCCTCGTCGCACTTGATGCGACGAGTAGGGATTGTGAAGTTCACGTCTGTCGGCGAGATCCTGGCGAGAAGTCTCAACTATGTGGGCTGCGGTCTCCGATTGTTCTCAAGCCGATGTGAACGCTGGTGCTGGAAGTACTTTTACTGGTGCTGTTCACCAAGCCAGGTGTCTACGTCGTCGAGTTTGAACCGAACAATGTTGCCCACGCGGGAGTGTGGCAGTCCAGTCTTCGTGAAGCGCCACAATGTCTGGCGGCTGATGTTTAGGTAATCACACACTTCGTTGATACATGCCCAAGGGGTATTCGCTTGAGTGCTCATTAGCGGTGTACTCCAATCAGTTTCGAGCGTTGTCGTTGTGTTTATGTCTGCACCTGTCTAAGGCGGTGCGTCCTTGCTTGTAGCGAACATGAATCCGATTCTGCCATCCCGATTCTCGACGCCCCGCGGCCAATCGAACATATGTTTGCGCAAAACCTGTTCACTGGCAGGCACTTTCACCGGTCAGTGGATGAGAGATGTAGTCCACCTTCCGGGCTCGACATGGGAAAACCTCCACGCGTCAAAAGACTTCGATGTTTAAACAAGCTTCTAGTGCGATTGAAAAGTTTTTTCCATTTTGCATAAGGTCACGAGCCAGCGTGACAAACGCAGCCTGTCGGATTATTGTGGATTCGATCGGTGTTGCGCGAGATGACGCACGCCAACTAAATCATCGAGGGGACACGACCATGGCATCGAAAATGCCCACTGGAGTAAGAGAAGTCACCACGAAAGGTGGTGAGGTTCGATACCAAGCACGTCTCCGCGACCACAATGGTCGTTCCATCTCAAGGAACTTCGCTCGGCAAAGCGACGCAAAGCGGTGGAGAGCTTCGGAGCAGTCTCGCGTGCAACGCATCTTGGGTGGGCTTGAAGAGGTACCCACTAGTGCGCCTGTACGCAGGGAACTGTTCACCGTGGCGGTGGAAACACAAGCCTGGCTGGATGCCAAGACTGACATTACTGACAGGACTCGCAGGGATTATCAACATCTCATTGACACGTTGATTGTGCAGACTGCTGTTCGTCGTGGAGAACAAGCACCTCGCGGTGCGACTCCGCTAGGTGACTTGTCTGCTGCTGATGTAACCGCTGCCGATATTCACGGATTCATTCGTGATCTGTATGGCCGGTGTCGGTTTTCTCAGTCGCGAGTCAAACAGACTTGGCAGGTTCTGTCTGCCACGTTCTCGTCTTTGCAGGCTGCTGAACTGCGTGACACAGATCCATGCGAACTGGCACGGAGACGTTGGCGGGGCCTATTGAAGGCCCCAGGTAAGACTCAGACGGAGCAGGAGGTGATGGAGCCGCTGACGGTGGGGGAGATGTTCAAGATCGCTGACGCTGCTCCTGAACGTTTCCGGGTTATGTTCCGGCTAATCGCCGCCACGGGCATGAGGATCGGTGAAGCGCTAGCCGTGCAGCGCCAGGACGTGAATCCGCTCAAGGGAACGGTGACACTACGGAGAGCCTTGACTCGCGTAAGTAGCACGAAGACTCCGGGCCTGATCCGAGGGATGAAACTTGAGACTCCGAAGTCGGGGAAGTCGAGGACGATCACTCTCGCCCCAGATGTGATGGCTGATCTTGAGCAGGTTATGGCTAATGACCCTGCTAGCCCTGACACGTGGCTGTTCCGGCGGGCCTCCGATGGCCAGCCGTACACCTACCAGGATGCGTATGACGGCTTCAAGCAGGCCTGTGAGCGGATTGGGCTGGAAGGCAGAGGCCTCCATGATCTTCGACGGGGCCTCGCCACAGCCCTATTTCAGCAGGGTCTGGACGCGAAAAGTGTCGGCCTCATCCTGGGGCATTCGGATTCCTCAGTCGCATCCGTGACCATGAAGTATGTACAAGCGTCCCAGTCTGCCGCTGACCAGGCGCTACTTAGCCTGGGTAAGACGCGAGTCATTGCTGTTAGGTAGGACTCAGATGCACTGACCGTCCTGAGGCTGGTGTGGATTTATAGTGGATTCCTGATGGTCATGTTTGGAATATATGAGTAGTTCCCCACGTCAAAGAGCTAAAAGTGTCGGTTTCATTTCGATCTCATAATCCGACAGGTCGTGGGTTCGAACCCCACCCGCCCCACACAAGCTTCGTGGTTGCCCTCGGCAGGTGACTCTGATTCCGCACTGAGGTGGATTACGGGATGGGCATGGGTCTGGGCC
>JBASXE010000185.1:0-1739 GCA_049276875.1 Roseovarius sp.
CTTCAAGGGCCTCGTGCGCTCGATCCTGGCGGACTTGGCTGTCCTGTCGTTCAAGCGCGCGGTGCTGGGGCCCATCGCCTCGGCGCTCTCGGGCATCTTTGGCGGCGGGTCTGTCGCGGCGGCTGTCTCGCATGCGGGTGGTATCGTTGGGCTGTCGGGCCATACGCGGCAGGTGCCGGCGATGGCTTTCGCTGGTGCTCCCCGGATGCATTCAGGGGGGACCGTGGGGCCGGTTGGCTCCTGGCCAGGGCTGCGGCCTGACGAGGTCCCAACAATCCTGCAGCGTGGGGAGCGGGTGCTGAACCGGCGAGAAGCGGCGAACTATGGCCGGGGCGGCAGCATTGGCGCGGGCGTCACCGTGAACATCGATGCGCGCGGGGCGCAGATGGGAGTAGCCGAGCAGATCGACGCGCGCCTTCGGGCGGCCATTCCGGAAATCGCGCGCATTGCCAAGGAAAGCGTGGCCGATGGGCGGCGCCGGGGTCAGGTGATCTGAGATGGCCATTCCTGTTTTGCCGCTGACGCTCGTGTCGTCGATCGAGCGGCGCCTCGTCACGTCGGTCGCAGAAGCGCGATCGCCATTCACCGGAACCTCGCAAATCCAGGACTGGGGCGCGTCGTGGTGGGAATATCATTTTGAGATGGCGGTGAGCCAAGGGGCACAGGCCCGGCGGCTCTCGGCCTTCTTCACGGCCCTTGGCGGATTGCGGGGCCGGTTCCTTTTTCCGGACCCTTCGATCGAGGTGCCGGCGGGGCTGGGCAATCCTTACGTGACCGAGGCCCAAGTTGCGGGGGTAGGCACTTTGCGCACGGCAGGTTGGGTTCTTGGTCTGCGCGCAGGCGACTTCTTCCAGCTGGGCTCGGATGCCACCACGCAGCTTTACCAGCTGTCAGCAGATGTGACGCCTTTTGGTAGCGAGGCTATGCTCGCCTTCGTGCCGCCGCTTCGTGCTTCCGTGCCGGTCGGCACGCTGCTCGGCCTTGATGCCCCGTCGGTCCTGTTGCGGCTGACGGCCCCGGTCCCCTCGGTCATCGGTCGGGCGGATAAGTACCGATTTACAATCTCAGCGCGGGAGGCACTCTGATGAGCCGCGATCTCACATTGGCCTTCGCCACCGCACTGGCAGATCAAAGCCTGAGGCCGGTCATCTTCTTTGAGGGTCAGTTTGCGACGGGCTGGGTCCGGATCTGGTCGGGGCTGGGGGAGGTAACTTGGAAAGACGAGAGTTGGGCAGGGGCTGGGTCGCTCCTGGGCCTCGGCTCGCTTGATGAAACCGGAGAGGTCGTGGCAGGCGGCACGGCCGTATCGCTTTCCGGCGTGCCGCTGGACCTTGTGCAAATGGCCATCGATGAAGCGCGTCAGGGCCTATCGGGCCGGATCTGGCTTGGGCTGTTAACTGAGGATGGCCGCATCATTGCTGATCCGGTTCAGGCTTTCTCCGGCCGGCTCGATGTTCCGGAAATCAAGGATGACGCGGACACCTGCACGATCACCATCAGCTATGAAAGCCGACTCATCGACCTGACCGTGGCGCGGACCTGGCGCTACACGCACGAAAGCCAGCAGGTCTTATTCCCGGGCGATCTCGGGTTCGAATATGTGACCGCAATCCAGGATCGCGAAATCACCTGGGGGCGCGGATAGACATGGCCCGCGTTGATCACTGGGAACGCCTGCTTGCGGCGGCGATCGATACGGCAAGGGCAAAGCCTTTCGTCTGGAGCGTTCATGACTGCCC
>JBASXE010000186.1:0-7212 GCA_049276875.1 Roseovarius sp.
CTGAGAGTGAAGCTCCAGTCTTTGCCTTAACCAGGAATCCCAGACTTCAATTGCACTGGCGTCCGAAAAAACGGAGCTTATCAACGCAGCCCAGGGACTCTCGTCAGCAACCGCATCAGCCAAAAAAATATCAACATATGCACGCGTAAACATTCCAAAACCTTGGGGGCCGGTCGAAAGCGAGTGATCTATATGACGATCCAGCCATACAATTGCGTTGTCGAATAGGGCCTCAACCAGTGCATTCTTGCTTGGAAAGTGATGATACAATCCGCCTTTCGTGACTCCCGCTGCATCGGCAACGGCATTTAGGTTCAAGGCTCCCACACCATGACTAGAAGCCAGTCTAGAGGCGCACTCCAATAACGCGAATCGCACTGCCTCGGGTTGCTTCTTGCGGCGGTAACCGACGTCTCTGCCCACGTTTCTACCTCCATGGCCCCGCGTAGTTTCAGCTTTAGGCGTATATACAGGGCGGTTCACAAACGGCAAGCCGACGCGGACCCTGCTTCACTCTTGCCCTGGCAAACAACCAACTCTCCAGCGCATCGTAGGTCAGGTTGCCCAGCAGTGGCCAGTTCAGCTCTACCGCCGCCGCCCGCATCAGATTATCCTGCACGGTGCTGCGCGCTATGCCCGGCCTCTGTGCAATCTCTTGAGCGCTCGTTCCGTCACCATAGAACCGTAGCATTTGCCATATTTTTTTATAGTCAGCCTTCTCTTTGCCTGCATCGCGCGTCCCTTGTTCAACAGGTCCTTCATGCCAAAGTTGCTGACCCAGATGTGGTCTCTTTAACCTCGTCAAGTTGGCTGGATATTGATCTGAATCGTGGTCGGCTTCATTCCGGAATGTTGATCACTTCAAGTCGGAATCCCTGGCCGGATAAAGTCGGAATCTACACAAAAGAAACTCGCGTTAGCGCATTGTTGCCAAATAGTTTTTCATTGAGGTGAATTTTTCAGTTGCTAAGAAACCTACCGGTTGGTATCTTTCGTTAAGCAAAACTGGTTACTGCTGAATCCGGCAGGGGGCTGGAGAGAATGACGCCAACGAACAACGAAAATACGGGTTTCGATAAACCGCAAAGGATGAACGAACTATGAAGCACCCGCTGGAATTCGGACCAAGTAAAGAGCAATTCACGACGCAAGAGTGGTTTAAGCGCGATCTTGAAAAAGCCTTTAGACCGTACTGGCAACTTGCTGGCCATATTGATCAGATACCGGACCCCGGATCGTATTTTTTGTTTACGTTCGGAGCGGACGAAATCATAGTTGCACGAACAGAGGACGGCGACGTCTCAGCATACTACAATTGCTGCACGCATCGTGGCCACAAACTGGTCACGGAAAGAACGGGAAAGCTCGGAAGAAACATAGTTTGCCCATATCATAACTGGGCATTTTCTCGGGACCAAGGTTCGTGCCTTGCTGCGAACAGGATGCCCAAAAGCTTCGACAAATCAACGGTAGATTTGAAATCTGTCTGGGTCGAGGTCTTCAATAAACTTGTTTATGTATGTTTGTCAAAAGAGGCCCCAGTATCTGTTGAGCAGGGCACTCGGCAGGTTATGGACGATCGCGGGGGACTTTATGGGTACGACCTCAAACGAATGAAACTGGCCGCCTACAATGAATTGGAAGTCAGGGCTAACTGGAAAATCGTAAAAGAAAACGATGACGAATGCTACCATTGCGTAGCAAATCACCCTGAACTCATTGAAGGATTTGACCCCTGGAGCGGTCCATATGTAGTGGAAAACATTGATAATCCACAGAAAATGTGGACCGTCGAGGAGTGGGCGCTGATAGAGCTAGGAGTTCAGCAGGCTGGAGAACGTATTTGCAATGTCCTGTCGCCCAGAGTGGACGGGGAAGGCAGCGATGAAATTTCGGACGCTCATTTCTTCTGGATGCCCAGTGGCCGCATGATCCTTGTAAGAGACTATGTTTGGATTTGGACCATAGTGCCAGTTGCGCCGGACCGTACGCTGACCCGTCGGTGGTGGCTTGTCCATGAAGATGCCGAAGAAGGCAAGGATTACGAAACATCCGCGCTAATGGATCTGTTCGAAGTTACCATGACCCAAGACGAGCGGCTCTGCGAAGAAGTTCAAAGAGGTGTTTCAATGGAAGGCTATCAGCCCGGTCCGCTCAATCCTTACTACCAGGAACCTGCCGCCTCTTACTATCGGTTCTACCGGTCACTGATGGAGGCTGAAGTAGGAACGTAATTGGCTGATTTACACGCTGACATCGTTGGATGGATCGCGGCATTGTCGGTGACATTTATACTTTGGCAATAACGTTCGGAGCGCAGCCAGTTTTCCAACTCCCCGACTAGTAAAACCCGAAAAACGCTGGCGAGTTGTGTGCGAAAAGCGCGACCGTGCTGCTGAACAGATCGGGGCACACAAAGTCATTGCCAGAAGAACCAATAGCAGAAGGATCAAGAAATTGAACGGAAGACTTACTGGAAAGATTGCCCTTGTCACTGGCGGCCGCGGCGGCATCGGCCGGGCGATCTGTGCGCGATTTCTCAAGGAAGGTGCGGTGGTGTACGCCGCTGACTTGACCAATAGCGGCAGCATGGACGCAGACGCAGAGGACGGCGCACACTTTGTGCAGCTTGACGTGACTTCAGAGGATGAAGCCAAAGCGGCGCTGAAGAAGGTGGAGGCGGACCAGGGAAGGCTCGACATTCTTGTGAATGCCGCCGGGATCGAGATCGAGTGCACGGTCGAGGAAACCACTCTTGACGATTGGAATCGCATTTTCGCGATTAACGTGACGGGTACGTTCCTTTTGTCCAAATATGCGCTTCCCCTCATGCGCAAGGCAGCGACTTCGGGCACATCGGCTTCGATCATTAACTTCGGATCCTACGATGGGTTCATAGCCGATCCAGGCCTCGCGGCCTATTGCGCGACCAAAGGCGCGGTCCACGCGCTTACTCGCGCGATGGCCTGCGATCACGGCCCCGAGGGCGTCCGCGTCAACGCGATTTGCCCCGGCTTTATTGATACGCCGATGCTTCGCAAATTCTTCACAGGAGCCGGCTCTGGCGCGGGTGGCGTCTCGCTCGATACGGCACTCGACGCGCTCAAGGACATTCACCCGACCCGCACCTGCGGCACGCCCGAAGATATCGCCAACCTCGTCACTTGGCTCGCGTCAGACGAGGCACGCTATGCCTCTGGCCAGCTCTGGGTCCTCGATGGCGGGCTCACTGCACAGGTCCAGCAAATGAAGTTATGAAGCTGCGGCACCGATTCCCTGCTGGGCTGCTACATGCCGTGTTCTTCGTCGAAAATAAGGAGATAAACATGCAAACGAAACTATTGATCAACGGCCGATTAGCTGTGGGAATCGGTGAGGCGTTCACCACTCTCGGCCGTTTTGCCCGTCGGTTGGAAACCCCCTTGCTTGTTATCGTGTGTGCGGGCGCCCGTGCGATGCAGTTCGGTGCGCTCAGCGCATGCAACGACAAGCCCATTGTGATGGGCGCGCAGGCATGAGTGCTCTTGCCGGAAAGGTTGCGATCGTCACCGGTGGTGGGCGTGGCATCGGGCGGGCCATCGTCGACCGGCTGGTCTCTGAAGGAGCATGCGTCCTGACCTGCGGGCGCAGCGAGCGGCCTGAGGGTCTCGCCGCCGGGGTGGTGTGGTCGCAGGGCGACGTCTCCGACCCCGCACATGCCAAACGGATCGTAGCCGAGGCGCAAAAGGCTTTCGGCCCGGTCTCGATCCTCGTGAATAACGCAGGGGTACAAATTGAAAAGACCTTAGCCGACAGCACCGACGACGATTGGGAATTCGTTGTGGGTATCAACTGCCGTGGCGTGTTCAACATGTGCCGGGCATTTCTGCTCGCAGTGCCTGAGACTGGCGGCAGCATCATCAATCTCGGCTCGATTGCAGGTGAGGTCGCCGACCCGTCGTTGGCGCTATACGGCGCGTCGAAAGCTTTCGTTCACGGATTGACCCGTTCCATCGCGGTCGACTATGGGCCAAAGGTGCGCTGCAACGCGGTACGCCCCGGATGGATCATGACACCCATGACTGAGGTATGTTTCGATCTCGCCCAAGACCCGTCGAAGGCCAAGGCTGACGCTCTCGCCCGCCACGCCGCCGGCCGCTTTGGCGTGCCCGACGACATCGCTGATGCCGTGGCTTGGCTTGTCTCCAATCAAGCCTCCTTCATCACGGGGCAATGCATAACTATAGACGGTGGAGTGACCGCCGCGTCCCCCCTCCAACCAGGATTGAGTTGATGAGCGAATTTGCAAGACAGTCGTGATCGGCGCAAGCTGGGCGGCCATGTCTTTGAAGACCTTCTCGTCGTGGCTCTTATGTGTTCCGGGGGCTGTGGTTCCGTCTGGGTCGTCTTGTCATCTTCGCTACTTAATCCCGACAAAACTGCCGGGTTCGGAGCAGAAAATCCACCTAACTCACCTGTTCAGATTTGCCGGGCCACCTCTAAGTTTGGTAATGTAAACTCAAACAAACCAGGTCTGATCAAGATACATAGACGGGATACGGCTCTGGCAACGATGGCATTCGTTACGTACCAACACCGGCATTTATTTCACACTGAGAGCACCAAAGGATGATGAATACAGAAACTTCAACCAAAGATGAACGTAGATTTTTGCGGGCTACTGCCATCGCAAGCTTACTGATCGGTTGTTTTGGCTTGATCTTTTCATACATTACAGCGTCCGACGCCATTCTATTGGATGGCCTTTACAATTTGGCATATTTTATCGCCAGTCTTCTAACCGTCAGAGTGGCCAATCTTATTCAGAAGGGCAGCAGCGACGCTTTCCATTTCGGCTATGCTTACTTCGAGCCATTGATCAACGGCGCAAAAGGGGCGCTTGTATTGGGCGTAACCATCATGGCCTTTATAGAATCCGTACAAGCAATAAATTCAGGCGGCAGCGTGATTTCGGCTGGCCCCGCTGTCCTGTATGGCAGCATTGCAACCACAGCCTGCTGGATCTTGGCGTGGATCACCCGCAACGGCGCTCTGAATACAAAAAGCCCTTTGGTTCAGGCCGACGCCGAAAACTGGATGGTTAACGCCGCGATTTCTTCGGCTGTCTTTCTGGCCTTTGTCTGCGTTTACTTCTTAGAGAACACCAGATTCGAAACATTCTCTCCCTATATTGATCCGGCACTTGTCATTCTCATAGTCTTTGTTTCCATTTCAGTGCCCGTAAAGATGGCGTGGACTTCGGTCATGGAGCTTCTAAACCGCGCTCCTGCACGCCATGTCGTCACTCAGACCAGAAACATCTTAGAATCGTCCCTACCCTTCGAGTCTGTAGAAACATTGCATCTCCGCATTACGCAAGCCGGACGCACACGGATGATATTGGCGCATGTAATTCTCCCTAAAGACTTTCCCGTGGGGACTCTCGCCAAATTGGATGAGATTAGAAAATCAAGTAAAATGGCACTAAACCAAAATCACCCCAACACCATTCTCGATATGATTTTCACTTCTGACCCGGAACTGGGGGCGTCTTCTCCTGTAAGCGAAGACAGTTTCAGGCCGTGATTCATTGCCAACTGCGACATGCCAAATTTCTGGCTCTGATGGGTTCCATCTCCCGCAGGAACATCCGTTCCAACGCCATGTCACCCAGCAAATAGGCTTTCGACAGTGGCGGTCGCTGGTAGGGTGGCTGCCCCTCGTCGCCGATCAGGATGATCCGCCCGGTATGGCCAATGAGAACGCTTAAAATAGGACTGGCTATCAGCCGTTGAGCATTTCAATGAATTTCGGTAGTGTAATCACGAAGGTCGGCATGTACTTCGCGGTTGAGAGTTCATTCCTATTTTCGTTGAAATTGAGGAGATATCATAATGAGTTTCACAGATTTTTTCTGGCCTAGCTTCGATAAAGCGATAGACAGGAAAATTAAGGAAAACCATACCGATAGTATCGGAGAGGTGCCCGAATGGAGAGATGAAAAACCTATTAACGCAAACCTTCGAGACTTGAATTTTCGTTGGCCATTTAGTCGAAGCAAACTAATTGAAAGAGTTAAACCAACTTCAGAAGGAGAGTGACGAACTCCGCAAAAGTTTGCTGTTCGTTCGTCTGATCCGGGCTACCCGATCATTTCATACATTTTCTCCCAATCAATTTTTCTTAATCTAAATGACTTTGGTTCCTTCGGGTGTGTTCCGTTGACAAGATGCTGATCTAGCAAACCTCGTACAGTATCAGATTTCTTGCGTAACCCTCCAAAACTGTCGTTTATCCAATGCGAAGTTTGACCCGTGATCGAAGGCGGTCCACAAGCAATGCAACAGCAAGAAGGATGCCCAACATGATGTCCTGAACATGACTTTGGACTCTGATCAGGTCCATTCCATTGCTCAACAAGATGATAAAGAGCGCGCCCATTACGGCGCCAGAGACCCGGCCCTCGCCGCCCGAAAGAGCAATACCGCCGATGACGCATGCGATAATCGAAACCAAGGGATATTGCAGACCGATATTTGCCTCACCCGTCGACAAACGTGCCGTCAGAATGATGCCAACAAACGCCGAAAGAAAGCTACCAAGCACCATCATGAAGACTAGCGTTCGCTTGACATTAACACCGGATTGGTACGCTGCCGCCTTGTTACCCCCAACCGCATAGGCCTGACGTCCCCATTTGGTCCAATTCATAAGGAGATAGGCCAGAAAAATAATCACGATCAGCATGATCAACTGTGACGGCAATCCCAAGATTGCAGAACGACCGAGATAGAGCGAGAATTCGGATGGCAAACCCACGACAGGTGCTCCGCCCGACAACAACAAAGCAAATCCGGTTGCGACCGATCCCATACCCATGGTGACCATAAATGATGAAATGTTGAATACCGCAATCAAAACTGAATTAACGAGACCAACTATGAGTCCAATCAAAAGCCCAGTCAGGACTCCGAGGAAAATTGCTGTGCCGGGATCGTCAGGTGATACCGAATTCATTACCAAAGCCGCGGATACCGAGGACAGTGCAACCGTAGCGCCGTTCGATAAATCATAGTTACCCGTAACTAGGTAGTACATTTGCGCAATCGAAATAATTCCCAAAAAACTCAACTGCCGGGAAACATTCATGAGGTTCCCGCTCGAGAGAAATCTGGGTTCAATAACAGCGAATGCGATGATCAGAATAAGCAGCAATGCAGGTAAAATCCCGTA